>JANXCS010000001.1:0-42272 GCA_025060105.1 Pseudothermotoga sp.
GTCTCTACATCAAAAGCATCCTCATCTTCAAAATTGTCTATGTTGAACAGAACTACTAACCGGCCTTCAGCTTCGATTGCAAAGTTGATGTTGCACTTTATATCGTAAATTCTTCCGAATTTTTCAATGAACTTGAGCCTTTCATCGTCCATTCTTGAGTCTACAGAGACTATGTATTTTTGACGGTTTATAGAGTAAGGTTTATTTTTTGTCCAAGTTCTGACTTCTTCTTCGGTGTAGGTTATCTTGGAAAGGCCTTCCAGTTCGTATCCGACCGCAGCTGTGTAAACATAACGATCGTTCTTCTTCACTAAAACACTCCCACCTTGAGCTTTTGGAATCGCTTCGATCGCCTTTTCAAGTAAAAATTGATACATCTGCTCGATCTTCGTACCTTGAAGGTATCTCTCCGTGATGTCGAGTAATGCTTGCTGAACCTTCCTCAGGTTGGATTCTTTGACGAGAGCTTTCAACCTTCTTCTTGATTCAAATAACAAGCTCAGCAAAAAGACGGTGGCACTGCTTGTTATCGGCACAGCCCAAGAGGGATGATCCATCACTGGTATCGTTCTTGCATATTTCAAACCGAAGACGAAATCTTTGCCACGATCCACTATCTTGATCTGGCTGATTCCCAATTCTTCAAGCAACTTTTGAGCATCCACGATCAAAAGGACTATTCTATCAGTCAAGCACAATGAAGCATCATCGTTGCACACGGCCATGTGAAACACGAGCTTACTCGAAGAAGACGTTATTTTGTACAGTTCAAAATCTATCTTTTCAACTTCGACTATTTCTGCTTTTTCGACCATAGGGTAACTGTGTTTTAAATCTTCGAGCCATTTTTCAAGTTCTTCCGATTTGTTTTCAGAAACACATTCGTACATTGTATCCCATTGAAAATAACTAGCGCTCACGTTGCTGGCCGTTCTCTTTACAAATTTTTCGTAAGTGCTTCTGATCTGTCGAACTTGAAATTCAAGATGGTTCAGCCTGAGCATGTATAGAGCAACGAAGAGCCAGAGAAAGACTGTCAGTGCTATGATGAAAGATCTGCGCACACCACATTCCCCCACGCTTTCTGAAATGCTTTGCATATTTTCTGCTCACTATAGATTGAACACTTCAAAGTCTTTCCTCACAGCGGTTCGTTTGAAATGGATGTAGACTCAATGCAATTTGTTATTTATATTATACAACTTGTTTCTCACGCTTGACAGATAGCTGTAAACTTCTTTTGTTTCGATTTCTATGGAGTTTTTGAAGAATCGAATGAATCGAATAGTATAATATGCGGTGAAAATGTACAGCGTTTTGCAAAGATTTGAGCTTGCTCGGTCGAAGAAGCTTTCTGTGTCTTATCTTTTGAAAATGATTTTCATGTATAAAATTTGGTCCTTTCCGAGTGGGTGATTCAGCTGTGAAAAGTATCAAGGGAATTTTGAGGAATAACTCTGTATTCATAGCGATGTTGGTGATAACGTTTTCAGCTTTGGTTGGTGCTTTGAGTGTACGTGAAAGAACATTTCATAAAGAGTATCAAGAAATCAGAAAGGTTTTCAACACGATCAATTCCGTCGTGGCAGGTAGAGAACCTTTCGATGTTTTACTACCAACCATGGAGAAATTCGGTTTCGATTCTTCCAAATATAAGGAGCTGTTATCGAAATACGAATCGGGTATGAGCAATAGAGAGTCGGTGATAGCTGAGATCAGAAGTTTCACAACTCACCTCAGAACCTATGAAGCTCGTCTTATTCAAGAATATGAACGGTTTTTATCTGTCTTGATCTGGATTTCTTGGTTGAGTCTACCATTGTTAATCATTCTTTTGATCTGGCAGAACTTAAACGTGAGAAGGTTTGTCAACAGGACGATCGAAAAGTTCGTCGAGATCTCCAATAAGTTTAACTTGTCTCCTATCGATATCGAAGAAGCTGAGTTTGAGGAGGAAAAAAGGATAAACAGTATCCTCAGAGAAATGAATCTAGTTCAAAGCGTGTACAATGTTTTGAGATCGATTCCACCCCAGTCTTCCATCGAGGATTTCATATACGCCTCTGGACCTTATCTGTGCGATCTTTTCAACTCGCAAAGGTTTTCAGTGGCGCTAATCGATACAAATTCAGATCAGATCATCGCAGAGACAGCTTATCTATCCGATTCAAAAATTAAGATGCATCTAAAACCAGGTTTTTCGCAGAGACTTTTTGAAACATCGCTCTCTACGATGTTGAAAGAAAACCAAAGGAGCAGGATCATAAACGATCTGCAGGCTCACTTCAACAAGACCAACTCGAAATCCACCGATTTGATCTTGAAAGAGGGATTCAGATCCAACATGACCGTTTTGGCTACAGTGAACAATGTTCCGTTTGGCTTTTTCTTCCTTTCATCGATCAATAAAGATAATTACAAAGAGAGGGACAAGAGATTGTTCGAGTTCGTCTCCGAGATCTTGTCTCAGAGGTTGTATTATTCGTTGACATCGCAGAAACTCGTGTCACACTTCGCAGCCAGTCTCACAACTTTGGCGAAATTCAGGGATGCCGAAACGGGCAACCATGTAGAACGAGTTGCTTGGTATTCGAGGATAATATCGGAGAGTTTGGAATTGAGCCCGAAGCTCGTCAGAATGATTTTTGAGTTCGCTCCGTTGCACGATATCGGCAAAATAGGTATATCAGATTCCATACTTTTCAAGCCTGGGCGTCTGGACGCGCGAGAATGGGAGATAATGAAGAGCCATGTGGAGATAGGTGTAGAGTTCGTGAAAAGTTTTACCAGTAGGGTCAAAGACATCTTGAATGCGGACAGCTTGAAATGTATGTTGAACATAATCTCTGATCATCATGAAAGGTACGATGGAAAAGGTTATCCAAAAGGCAAAAGTGGTGAGCAAATAAGCATAGAAGGTAGGATCGTGGCGATATCTGACGTTTTCGATGCTTTGACTTCGGTGCGACCTTACAAAAGGGCTCTCTCTTTTGAAGAGTCGTTACGAATAATCGTTGAAGGAAGAGGCACGCAGTTTGATCCTAAAGTCGTCGATGCCTTTTTGCGTGAAGAGCATAAAATCAGAGAAATATACGAAAAGTTCAAAGATTGATCTATTGAGTATTTTGGTTCAAATTAGAATTTTCGGTGCGCTTTTTCCTCTTCATTTCGTAGAGCGAGATGTCGGCACTCTGAAGGGCCGTTTCGTAGTTCGATTTACCAGAGAACTCGGCTACCCCATAACTGATGCTGACAGGGAAGTTGAAAGGATTTTCTGAAGAAAGTATGTTTTTGATCCTCTGAACTGCCTTGACGGCGTTGTAAGAACTCGATTCGCTCAGAATCAGAATGAACTCGTCCCCGCCATAACGTGCCGCTATGTCTGATGATCTGATAGCTTTGGCGATGCTCCGACCAACGAATTCTAAAACTCTATCACCAACCTTGTGACCGTAAGTATCGTTTATACTCTTGAAAGCATCCACATCGATGAGAACAACCGTGGATGAACTTTTGTTTCGTTCGATGATCTCTAAATGTTTCTTCACGATTTCTTCGAAAAACGATCTGCTGTACAGTTTGGTCAAAGTATCGTAGTACGCTATCCTCTCCAATTCTTCCTTTTGAGATTTTATTTCCGTCAACATGGTATTGATGGGATCGATCAGAGATTGTACGATGAGACCGTGCAACAAGACGTAGTAGGAGAAAAATCTAGACGCATGGCCAAGAAAGTTGAAAAATCCATAGACGTCTGTGTAAAGTGTGAAGAAGAACTCTCCCAGAGCGGTCAGTAACATACTGATCGTTATCTGGGTGCAGAAGCATGGTCTTTGTTCTTTCGCCTTATGATGGAGATGTTGAATGTCGATCACCACAGCCAATGCTAAAGCGATTAACACATATTCCATGGTGATTTTGAAGGGTGTCAATCCCGAACCTTCGATTAGACAATCTGGAAATTTTTTGAAAAAGATCGATAGCAAACCTGCGAAGGTCATAGAAGCGGCTATCGAGATGAAATACAAATTACTTTTGTTCCTGAGTCGAAGGGGAAAAAGCAGGAACATTCCAAAAACTTCCAAGGACCTACCTAAGATCCACAGTTGTGTAGGTTCATTGGCCGTCCAATTGGGAAATATGTTCATACCCTTGTACCCCAGGGTATGAACGAAATCCACTGTGGAAACGAACAAATAGAGAAGACCGATCTTTGTAAAAAGTCTGTTTTTTGAAGTGTTGATGGTCGTTATCGATATGAGGGTCAGACTCAGACCGACGAAGATCGCGAAAAATTCTATGACGGTATGGTAGAGCAAGTAGTTCACGAGAGAAACCTCATAAAGTACGCCGAAGATGAGTATGAGTGATACTGTTATCAGAACAGAAGGTTTCCAAATTGTTCTTTTGGAAAGTTTATCTTCTGACTTCTTCATTAGATCCATGTTAGAACCTCCCATTTCGCGTTTGGAAAACGTGGAGTTTATCCCTGATCAAAATTTATGTTACCACGAGGATCGAAAGGAACTTTTATGTTTCAAAATCCATCGAAAGCTAGGTGGAAGTTTACAACAAGTTTTTTATACCTGACCCATCGGATATGGTATAAATAAAGTTGCAAGGGTTCAAATCGGAGAGGTGGCCGAGCGGACTAAGGCGCACGCCTGGAGAGCGTGTGGTGGTCAAAAGCCACCCGTGGGTTCAAATCCCACCCTCTCCGCCAGGTACCGGGACAAATGTCCCGGTTTTTCGATAGTAGGGAGGCTCTGTACATGGAGAACGTTTTGATTTCCATAAGACCTGAGGTGGAAAAGATTTTGCAAAGTATGGGTCTTGAGTTGTTCGATATTTCTTTTAAAAAAGAACGTGGACGCTGGGTGCTCAGGATCGTGATAGACGATCCAAGCGGATATGTGAGTATAGCTCAGTGTGAAAACGTCTCGGTGAAGGTTTCGGATTACTTGGACCGTGAAGATCTCATACCTCACAGTTATGTGCTCGAAGTGTCTTCGCCTGGCCTCGATAGGCCTTTGCGCGGTTTGAACGATTATAAAAGGTTCACTGGAAAACTCGCAAAGTTTTGGCTTTCAAACGGTAGGGTACTGATCGGAAGAATAGAGAGTGCGGATGAAGATCAGGTCGTTCTAGATGTGCTTGGAGAGAAGGTCAAGTTCAAGCCAGAAGATGTGAAACGCAGTCGGCTCGAGGTTGAATTTTAGGAGGTGAGATTTATGAATTTGAACCTTCTTGAAGCTTTGGACCAGCTGGAGGAAGAAAAAGGTATATCCAAAGACGAAATCATAGAGATATTGGAGAGAGCTCTGGTCAGTGCGTACAAGAAGAATTTTGGTACCAGTAAGAACGTGGAAGTGAAGATAGACAGAATGACTGGCGATATCCAGTTGTTTCAAGTGTTCGATGTGGTCGAAAAGGTGACGGACGAGTTGACACAGATGAGCCTTGAAGAGGCACGGAAGATAGACCCATTGACGAATATCGGCAAGAAGGTTTACAAGAAAATAAACGTCAAGGAGTTTGGAAGAATCGCCGCGCAGACGGCCAAGCAAGTGCTCATACAGAGGCTTCGAGAGCTCGAAAAAGAAAGACAGTACGAACATTATTCGGGTTTGGCTGGTGTGGTCACCACCTGCGAGGTGATACGTGTTACACCTGACTGGGCGGATGTGCGGGTTGGTAAGATAGAAACAAGGCTTTTGAGGAGGGATTGGATCGCAGGTGAGACAATCAAACCTGGTGATCTGATAAAAGTCTACGTGGTGGACGTTCTGAAGGACAAGAAAGGTCCAAAAATCTTGGTTAGCAGGGCTGTTCCAGAGTTCGTCATAGGTCTGCTGAAGCTTGAGGTGCCCGAGGTGGAGAATGGAATTGTTCAAGTGAAGGCCGTCGCTCGGGAGGCGGGCGTGCGCACGAAGGTCGGCGTGGTTTCGACCAACCCACAGGTGGATCCAGTTGGCGCGTGCATAGGTGAAGGTGGCAGTAGGATCGCGGCGATACTGAAAGAGTTGAAGGGTGAGAAAGTGGATGTGTTCAAATGGTCAGATGATCCGAAGCAACTCATAGCGAACGCGTTGGCACCGGCCTCCGTTGTGAGCGTTGAGATACTCGATGCGGAAAGAAAGGCGGCCAGAGTCTTGGTTCCTCCAACGCAGTTGTCTTTGGCCATAGGTAAAGGTGGGCAGAACGCGAGGCTTGCGGTCAAGGTGACTGGATGGAAGATAGATATAAAACCCGTCATGAACGTTTGAAGGGAGGTAGAGCATGCTCTACGAATCTTTGAGGAAAGAGTTGAGGTCCAGAAAGTACAGAATGACCGCCCAAAGGGAGATCGTTTTGAAGATTTTTGCCGAATCCGATGAGAGACATCTAGGAGCCGAAGATGTCTACAGGAAACTCTCTGAAAAGAGATACAGGATAAGCAAAGCTACAGTCTATAGAACTGTGGAACTCCTCAGCAGGCTTGGTTTTCTAAGAAAACTCGAATTTGGAGAAGGTGTGTATCGCTACGAGCTCGCCACTCCGAATGCTGAAACGTTGCACCAGCACTTGATATGCAAAAGCTGTGGTGAACTTCTAGAGATAGACGAACAGATCGTCAAGCAACTGGTTCAGAACGTAGAAAGGCAGACTGGTTACATCGTGAAGGATTACGATGTCAAATTCTTCGGCTTGTGTCCAAAATGCCAGAGCAAGAGTAGAAATACTGCTGAAGAAAGTATGTAGAGAGGAAAGCTTTTAGAGACGTTCAAAAGTTTTGAGGAAAATTCGATCAGTCTTTGCAGAATCCAAGCGAAAGGTGTTGCACCGCGGAGTAGTGTGGCCGCGGTGTTTTGTAATCCTACCATGAGGAGAAACATGGCTAGAACACTCGCCCAGAGCATCGGTGTTGCGAGCAACACGGCTGGAACACTGACCAATGGAGCAAGCACGTTCACAACCGAGAAGAGAAACAGAAACGGACTCACACTGATGAAGGCTGAAAGTGATATCAACATGCTTTTGGCAAGATTGTTGGTGTTTTTGATTCCATCTTGGATCGAAATGAGTGTGGCTGCAGCGGCGTAGCTCATCATGAAGGATGGAGATAAAAGAATGAACGGCTCGACCAGAAGATTCAACGTTGCGACCAACCCGAGCAAGTTCAGCGGTTCTATGGGATAGTCCATCAATTTAAAGGCGTTCCAGATCGTTAAAAGCAGAACGGCTCTCAAAGCCGATGGAGAAGGACCAGTCATGGTTGCGAACAGAACTGTGAACAGGTTGGATAAGGGCCTTCTTATGAAAAGGCTGTGTGTGAAGAACGATATCAAGATGTCGAAGAGTGTGTAAACTATGCCAACGTGTAAACCAGAGACAGCGAACAGATGTGCAAGACCGCTCTTTCTGACTTCTTCGGCTCGGGAAGGATCGAACGTTGGATCTGAGAAAACGAGCGTTGCGAACAGTTCGAAGTGATCTTTCGTATTTTTCGCGAGTAATTCTGAAAATTTTTCCTTGAACTTTGAGAGTTCGGAATGGACCTTGTCAAAACCTTTGGCTGAGTATGTGTTTCCTGCAGCGAAGAAAGGTTTCATCACTAACGGAGGATAGGCGAACTGGAACTGGAGTTCTCCGAAAGCATAGAAGGATTCTCCGACTTGGATGTCTTTACTGTGTATCTTAACCTTGTGAAGGCATCTTTTCCACCTGTTGTTCTGAAAGATCTTCACGTTCGTAGCGATCACGTAGTTTGATCTTTTGATCTGCGCATATCCCACCACTTCGTAGACACCGGAGTATCTATGCACCGAAGCGAGGAAACTTCCAAGACAAAAAAAGATCGCAAGGAGTGTTAGATGCTTCTTTTTAAAAAACAAAAGCAACAAGGTCAAGAAAGTGAAAGGAAAGACTGGGGAGCAGAGCACCCCAGCCGAAAAACCGCAGAAAGATGCCAGCCAGAAAAATCTCATGCACCGAATTTTTCGAGTCTCAGTGCGTGCGCGAGGATCAGTCCCATCACGTCCACCGCGTAGATGGTTCCCAGACTACCTCTGGCACATTCGAATTCGTCGAACGAGCTGCTCAAACCTCTTCTGGTGTGTTTTGAGTGGATCATCAGCGGTACTGGATGCCAGCTGTGTGACTTCAAGCTCACGGGTGTGGAATGGTCTCCCGTGACGACGAGAACGTCCGGTTGGAGTTGTAACAGGATCGGTAATACTCCATCGACTTCTTCGATGACGTGTACTTTTGAATCGAAATCACCATCTTCACCGTAAGAATCGGTCTTCTTCACGTGCACATAGAAGAAGTCGAAATCTTTCCACGCCGTTTTCACCGTTTCAAACTCTTCTTTCACCGTGTTGCCAGTTTGAATGACCTCCATGCCCACCAGCTTCGCTATACCCCTGTACATGGGATAGGTCGCCACTGCGGCAGCTTTGAGTTTGTAAACTTGAGGAAACTGTGGCAGCTTTGGGTATTTGGAAAATCCACGTATCAAAGCACAGTTCATCTTCGGCTCGTTGGAAAGTACCTTCCTGATTTCGTCTAGGAGTTTGTTGACGATCCGAGAGGTTTTTTCAGCCTCGGCGACCAACGGTTGTGTGTAGATGAAAGGTTTACCCTCTTTTTGTGGATCCGCGTCGGACAGTCTGTCGTCCAGTCCGTCCGCTGTGAGTTTCACGACGAATCTGTGCTCTTTTCCAGGATAAAACGAAATCTTCACATCTTCGATGGATTGGATGGACCTTGCCAATTTTTCAACGACTTTGGAGCTTTCTTCGGTGGAAGGCCTTCCAGCCCTCCGATCCACCACGATGTTTCCTTGAATTGTGGCGAAGTTCGCCCTAGCCACGACATCTTTTTCGCCCACGGGCACGTCTGAACCGAGCGCTTCGAGTATACCGCGTCCAATCTGATACTTCACAGGATCGTAGCCAAAGAGTGCAAGATGTCCCGGTCCACTTCCAGGCGTGACGCCGTGCATGACGGGTATGGTCTGTCCGAGATCTGACTGCTTCGCAAGTTGATCGAGGTTAGGTTTTTTCGCCACTTGCAAGGGAGTTTTACCCTTCTCGTTGGGTACATCACCGACGCCGTCCATAACGAGCAGGACGATCTTAGTACTTGCCGGCTGAACCAATTCACTCAGAATGTGCTGTCTGTCGTACACCTTATCACCTCCAAAATGTTCGTACAAAGACACTTCAGATTTTCATCTTTCATTGCGATCACTTCTTCGAAGGTCGGCTTCACAGAGAGGACCTTCAGCGAAGTGAGGAAAACTTCACTCGCCGAACTGAAAATTCTGCCCTCAACTTCTTCCATAGAGAAACTCTCATCTTCAACTTGTGACACTTTTTTCGCAAATTCCCAACTGTATTCTTGAAGATCGAAGACCACATCGTTCACGTAAGGCTCGAGTTCAAAACCTGCATGTGTCCTCACATGCATCAGCAACCTGGTCAGAGCGATGGCGACGGCGAGCATCGTTCCACTTGGGCAGAATGCGACGACGGCCTTGGTCACGTTCTTTTCCATCGCGATGGGATCCTCACTGCTCGCCAAGTTCACGGCGAGTAAAAGTTTTATTTGGTTGGCATCATCTATCCGTTCATCCTGCATGGGCAGTAGCCCTTCTCTTATCTGTTTCGATCTTTCGTTCTCTGGCAATAAGAAAGCGAGACGTTGAACGTTCAGTTCTCCTCTGACGAGACACTTTTTGACTTTCAAAACGAGTTCTTCAACACAGTTTGAAACTTTCAATGGCCCTCTCCAATCGTTCAAAAAATCCAACAGTTCGAAGGCTTTGGGCTGGAAATGCTGTGGAACTTTTTTGAGTAACTCAAGCCCTTCTTTCTTGTCGACAAACACAGTGAGCAAAGCTCTGTTGTAATGAATGAAGGCATCTTCGCTCAGTTGGCAAGCTTTGTCTATGTGGATTTTCGCTTCCTCATAAAAGCCGAGTCTTCGAAGACACAGTGCGTACTCGTTCAAAAGGATAGGATCGTTCGGCATTCGCTCGGACAACTTTTTTAGAAGGTTCAACGCTTCGAAGTGCTTCCCAAGCCTAGATAGGGTGTGTGTGAGGTTGAACGCACTTTCAAAATCTTCTTTGTTCAACTCCAACGCTCTTTTGAGGGCCTTCTCTGCCCTTTCGTATTTCTGCGTCATGTTGCACGCGACACCGAGACGTGCGTGGGCAAGTTGAAAGTTTGGATCTTTCTGCGTGGCAATTTGATAAAAGTCACACGCGATTCTGACTTCCCCCATCTCCAAGTAGCAGTCACCTATGCGAACCACAGGCAAAAGAAAACTCTGATCCAATTCAAAAGCTTTTTGGTATTCTTCAATAGCCTCTTCGAATTCTTTTCTCGCACGCAAGATGTTTCCAAGCTCATAATGGGCAAGAGGAAAGTTTGGATTTCTTGAAATGCACGAACGGAAACATATCTCAGCTAGTTCGTATTCTTTCTTTTTGACATAAATGAGACCTTTGAAAAAATCGTACCGATAATCTTTTTCTATCCTGCCTGCCTTCTCGATGTATTCGTTCGCCGTTTCCAAATCGTCCACGTTCAGAGCGGATTTGACCTTCTCGTAGTAGAAATAGACCAAGTACGATTCATAGTAAGGATCTTTCGAAACGGAACACTGTGCTTCGAGTCCTCTCAGTATAACGTCGAGTGGGATTTTGTTTTGATCCACAACCAACGGGAGATCCTCTGCAAGGATCGGCAGTTTCACTGGTAAGTTCAATTGCTTAGCTTTGTCAGGTTTGAGTGGGAGAAAGACTATCGCTTTTATCTCGAACCACCTCCTGTGGGGTTTCGAAGCTGAGCTTTCCAAGCTTTCCCTGTGCGATGCTGTTGAAAAAGCTCACTCTCGCTCTGTCTAGATCAGCCGTTCCACCTTTAGAAAGCATCTTTTTTTCTAGAGCATATTTTTCCAAAAAGGCGTTGAGATCCTGTTCTTCAAGGTTGGAAACCTTCGCATATAGCTGGAAAGCATGTTGCAACACTTTTTCGTCCACCATGTCGATGCTGAGACCACCTATGAGGAGCAGTTTCGCGCCGAGTTCGACGCTCCAAAGCTCTGGTAAAAGCAAGCCTGGTGTGTCGAGTACCCTGAACAATCCCTCCACTGAGAACCACTGTAGTGATCTGGTGATACCTGGAACGGCACCAACCTGTGCCGAGCGTTTACCTTTCAGTTTGTTGATCAAGGTGGATTTCCCAACGTTTGGAACTCCGACCACGGCGACGAGCGAGCCACGATCGATCTTTTTGGCCAAAAAGTCGATGAGCTTTTTTCTATCAATGTCTTTTTCGAAGATGAACACTTCCTCGTTTTTGGATCGAAAGTAGTTTTTCCAAAGTTCTGTCACCTTCAAATCGGCGAGGTCTGATTTACCTAGAAAGATCAGATTCTTTTTCGCTCTGAACGGTTCTCTACTGTAAGATCTTGTGGCCATAGGAGCGCGAGCATCCAAAAGCTCTATGACCACATCGATCAATCCGATCATTTTGGATAGCTGTTTCGAAGCCTTGGCCATGTGTCCTGGATACCACATATCGTTTCCTCCTCAAAGATTGTAGCATCGCGGTGGTAGAATAAGGCTGGAGGGTGGTCTTTTGAGAGTCCTCGGTTTGATCTTGGCCGGTGGCCACAGTGAATCGCTTGGTCCTTTAGTTTCGAAGCGTGCAAGTGCTGCTCTTCCCGTCTTCGGAAAGTACCGCGCCATAGATTTCACACTGAGCAACATGGTCAATGCGGGTATCAGAAAGGTCGGTGTGCTGACCCAATACAATCCTCGAAGCTTGATGGACCATCTCGGTTCGGGAAAAGAATGGGACTTGGATAGAAAAAATGGTGGTTTGTTCATCTTGCAACCTTACGTGAGTGCTGAAGGTTCATACTGGTATCAAGGCACGGCGGATGCCATTTTCCAAAATATGACGATCTTGAGGCGCGGAGAAGAAGACTATGTGCTCATAGGCTCTGGAGATCACATATACAAAATAGACTTCACCAAAGTTTTTGAATTTCATTTCTCAACTGGCGCGGACATCACGCTTTTGGTGAAATATCTCGATGAGACTTACGATCTCACGAAGTACGGTATCATGCAGATGGAAGGGCACAGGATCGTTTCGATCGAAGAGAAACCCCAGCATCCCAGAGGCAATCTGGCCTTTTTGGGGATCTATTTCATGAACAAATATTTGCTGATGGAACTTCTCTATAACTACGTTACAAAAGGTGAGAACGATCTGCTCAACATAATCGTAGCGCAACTTTCCAAGCTGAAGGTGCACGGTTTCCTCTTCAACGGCTATTGGAGGAACGTTAAGAAGGGTATAGACGAATATTTCAGGATAAACATGGACGTGTTGAAGAAAGAAATAAGAGAAGAACTTTTCTACAAGTACGGAAAAGTTTACACAAAGCTGAAAGATCTTCCACCACCCAAGATCGGTTCGAGTGCCGTGATCAAGAACAGTATCATCTCGGATGGATGTATAGTCAACGGACATGTGGAAAATTCTGTGCTTTTCAGGGGCGTTATCGTGAAGGCAGGAGCGATAGTTGAAAACTCTGTGGTCATGCAGGATACGGTGATCGAGGAAGGTGCAATAATAAAGAACGCGATTTTGGACAAAGAAGTGTTGATCAGACAACAGAGCAGACTCGTTGGGAAAGAAAAGTTAGCGGTGTTGGAGAAGAGGGCCGTTCTATGAGGTGGTTCGGATGAGACGAGTGCTCGCCTTGATACTCGCTGGAGGCCATGGTAAACGACTCGGTGTCCTCACCGAAAAGATAGCCAAGCCTGCGGTGCCTTTCGGTGGAAAGTACAGGCTCATAGATTTCACGTTGAGTAATTGTGTCAATTCAGGTATATACCACGTGGGGGTACTCACTCAGTACAGACCTCACCTTTTGAACAGCCACATAGGTATTGGAAGGCCTTGGGATTTGGATAGAAAGAAAGGTGGATTGGTCATACTGCAACCGTATTTGGGTGGAATTGCCGGTTGGTACAGGGGCACCGCTGATGCGGTTTATCAGAACATGGAGTTCGTGGACGAAGCCAATCCAGAGCAAGTATTGATACTTTCAGGAGATCACGTGTACGCGATGGACTACAACGATATTTTGGATTTTCATATACTCAAGAATGCTGAAGGAACGATCGCTTGCATGGAAGTACCGATCGATGAAGCGAGCAGATTCGGCATCATGGTGACAGACGTTGAGTCTCGCATAATCGATTTTGAGGAAAAGCCAAAAAAGCCACGATCGAACCTCGCATCGCTCGGTATTTACGTTTTCAATTGGTCCTTCTTGAAGGAATATCTCATCAAAGATGCGGAAAACGAGCAGAGCACGCACGATTTTGGCAAAGATATCATTCCCAGATTGATAAGGGAAAACAGGCGCATCTTCGCCTTCAAGTTCAACGGTTATTGGCGCGATGTAGGTACCATCAGATCTTATTGGGAAAGCAACCTTGAACTCGCAAGACCTTTACCACCGTTGAATCTGTACGACAGACATTGGAGATTCTACACACAGACTGAAGAAATGCCACCAGCTTACTGTGCACCAGAATCGAGGATCTCGAACTCCATCATCAGTGAAGGTTGTGAAATACATGGAATCGTGGAGAACAGCGTGCTGTTTCAAGGAGTGCACATAGGAGAGGGAAGTACGATCAAAAACAGTGTGATCATGACTGGTACCGTCGTTGGGAAAAATTGTGTAATTGAGAACAGCGTCATCGCTGAACGTGTGATAATAAAAGATAATGTGCAGATTGGGGTCGGCAACGATGCGCCAAGTCAGCTCGATCCAGAGGTGTACACGGGATTGATCACAGTCGTTGGTATGTATTCGATCATTCCCGAAAATGTTCGCATTGGGAAGAACTGTGTCGTGGGCGTTGGAGTTTCTGAGAAAGATTTCACTTCCAGTGAGATTCCATCAGGTGGTTTTGTTCTGCACGGAGAGTGATTCTTCTGGACTTTTACTTTGTGGCTTATAAGATTAAAAGCAGAATAACGGCGGAGTTCGGTTTTGGTTTTTTCTTTGGAAAGATCAACGATCCTCCAGAGTACGATGTGTTCGTCGTGCCGACCAGACTGGTCAATCAAATCGTTCTCGATTTGAACGCGGACTACGGAAGCTTCGTGAAATCCTTCAATCAACAGAAAAATAGGCTTTTTGCTCAGTATCCCGAAGTTGACGATATGTCCAGAGAACTTCTCAACTATTTGAAGAGCGCGATCAACATGAGGGGGCCTCAACTTTTCGGTGCCGAGATAACTGCCGCTGTAAAGGATGGTGATGAAGAGCTCGTCAGATACATAGTTCAAGAGTTGTTCAAAGATTGGGCGCCTAAAGTTGAAGCCGATGTGGCCTTCAAACAGCTGAGTTATGAGGATATATCTGCCGAAAGTTACATGCAGCTCTGGGAGGAATTCGAAGCTGAAAATCTCAGTGAAGTGATGAAACGAGCAGATTTGATAGAACTTCCCGAAGTCTTTCCCTTGGTCGATCCCGTGATGGGTAAACCTCTTTCAGAATTCGATCTTGGTGATACAGTGTTCTTTTTGATTTTGAGTGTGAAGGATAAGGAAAAATTTGAAAAGCTCAAACAGTTGTATCCAAAACATTTCTCCCAGACTAGGAACGTGGTCCCGCTTTCAGGTACGTTGGTCGCGAAAGAACTGGTGAAAGGAAAAAAGGGTGAGTATTATTTGATAAAGGTCGATCTTGGAGAGGGATTGATAGGCAAGGGAATGGTTCAGAAATCGATCAAGATCATGGCAGACTATACGAGGTTTCAAGAAAAAGTTTCGTCGGCCTCGATCGGTCAACAAGAGTGGGAGAAAAAGCTCGATCAGATGGTGAGTGCTGAACAACAACCAAAACTGGTGCAAACTGTTCCAACTAAGCCTGAATTTTTCACGAAAGTTGGAAGTGGAGATTTGCTGATGGCATTTTTGATAACTTTACTCATAATCGGAATACTGCTGATCGTGTCGTATTTCTTTTTGATATGAAAAGAGGTTTTCTACTGCTCGATGCCGTGGTAGGAATGTGCATTTTATGCACCGTCGTTGGAATAGCGTTCTCTTGGGTGAAGAACCAAAGGAAGATCGTGGAAAGGTTGTACATCACGGATCTTGCGCATCGTACCGTGGTGAACGTGTTGGTGAGGAATTTGACGTCTTCGAAGATCGATAAAGAAATACTCAACGGTTTTGAATTGGTTCGCAATGATGGTAAGATTGTTTTGAAGTTCAATAACCAGCTTTTCCAGTACGAGGTCGAAGGTGGTCAGCGTTGACGTTGAGGTCCTCAGTTGGAACACTCTACAGACTCGGTTTGAGGAAAGGGTCGGTGGAGAGTTTAAAGACGGCGTACCTCATGCTCGATGGTGTGTGCATGTTCAACTGCAGTTATTGCACACACGCTTCAACTGTCAAAAATCTTTCCTACCTCAGCAGAGTGCTCTGGCCAGAGGTGGAAGATCTTTCGTTTTTTTTCGAGAGATTGGCACACAGTGACTTTGAAAGGGTCTGTGTGCAAGTTGTTTCTTATCCAAAATTTCAGAAAGATCTGTTTGAACTCATAGAGCGTTTGAAAGCTTCAAACAAAGCCATCTCTGTTTCAGTAAGGGCAGTGAGTTTGGATCTTGTGAACGAACTGTTCAAGCATGGTGTAGATAGGTTGGGGATAGCGATCGATGTCGTGAATGAGGAACTTTTCAGAAAATTTAGGGGCGGAAATCTACTCGAATTGAAACGCTTGATAGAAACTTCGGCTCGATCCTATGTGAACAGGATAACGACGCACATCATCGTTGGACTGGGGGAGAGCGATAAGGAACTCTTCGAGACGATGGTTTGGTTGAGGGACATCAACGTTGAAACTGCTCTGTTTGCTTTCATACCTTTGAAAGGAACCATTTTGGAGAGCCATCCAAGACCTTCAATCGAGAGGTATAGAAAGATACAACTTGCACGTTTTCTGATCTACAGAGGTTTAGAGCGAGTCATCGAGTTCGAAGGTGAAACGATCAAAAGCTTCAAATGGCTCCCTTCAGATTCATACAGAGCCTTCCTGACGAGTGGTTGTCCTGACTGTACTAGACCTTACTACAACGAAAATCCATCCGGTCCACTCTACAACGTTCACTCTGAAGAGTTGTTGAGAGCGATGTCGAACTCGCTGGAGGTGATAGGGTGAAACTTTTGACCTTCAAAGGTGGCACACATCCACCAGAAAAGAAAGAATTGGCGAGAGAAAAACCTTTGGTGAAGATGGATCCACCTCAATTCGTGTACGTGTTTTTGTCGAACCATGCGGGCGCACCGTCGCGACTCGTGGTGAAGGAAGGCGATTCGGTTAAAACAGGTCAAACGATCGGTGAACCGGGCGGATTCATCTCCGCTTACCTCCATTCACCGGTTACAGGTGTGGTACGTAAGATAGACAAGCTTTATCATCCGGTGCAGGGTCGTCCCATGGAGGTTGTGGTGATCGAGCGAACCGACGAAGATCGATGGCAGTTGCTCGAACATAACGATTGGGAAAATCTCAGTAAAGAACAATTGTTGGAGATCATAAAGCGTGCAGGCATCGTTGGTCTCGGCGGAGCCATGTTCCCGACTCACGTGAAGTTGAACCCACCGGCTGGTAAGACGATAGATACGTTCATAGTGAACGGTGCGGAGTGCGAGCCGTATCTCACGGTGGATCACAGACTCATGCTCGAAAAAGCCGAGGACCTCGTGCTCGGCATGAAGATAGTGATGAAGATACTCAACGCGAAGAGGGCTTACATAGGTGTAGAGTCCAACAAGGTGGATGCTTATGAGCATCTCAAAAAGGTCTGTTCTGATGGTTCCATAGAAGTTGTACTTTTAAAAACTAAATATCCACAGGGTGCTGAGAAGCAACTGATCTACGCCATCACGGGGAGAAAGGTACCAGTCGGAGGTTTACCTATGGATGTTGGAGTCATCGTTCAAAACGTTCAAACTGTGATCGCGATAAAACAGGCTGTGATAGACAGAAAACCTTTGATAGAGAGAGCTCTGACCATAACGGGTGAAGCTATCAACAACCCGATGAACGTTGTGGCGAGGGTAGGTACCACCATCCAACAGCTCGTCGAGTTTGCAGGTGGATTGAAGGAAGACGCAGAGAAACTGATCATGGGAGGCCCCATGACTGGCATAGCGGTGAACAGGTTGGACATTCCCATCCTCAAAGGCACTTCTGGGATCACCGTATTACCACACGAAAAAGAAGCTGTCAAAAAGCCTTGCATCAGGTGCACCAACTGTGTGATATCTTGTCCTATGGGTTTACAACCATATTTGCTCTATCTGCTCGGTAACAAGAAGAAATACGATCAAGCAGTCGATGAGGGACTCATGGCTTGTATAGAATGCGGTGTCTGTGCTTATGTGTGCCCATCGAAGATCGATCATGTGAGAGTTATAAAGCTCACCAAGAGGGTGTATCAGGCATTGAGAGGTGGTAAGAAATGAAACTCTTAGTGAGTGAAGCTCCACACATAAGAACTCAAGATTCAGTCAGGTCCATAATGTTGGACGTTCTTTTGGCATTGGCACCTGCAGTGGCGATAGCCAGCTTTTTCTTCGGTTGGTATGCGCTCTTTCTCTGTCTCTTTGGAGCAGTCTCGGGTGAGTTGATCGAATGGTTCATAATGAAGGTACTTCGCAAGCAAAAGGAGTTCAGTTTCGATTTGAGTGCCGCCGTCACTGGTCTTTTGCTCGCGATGAACCTTCCACCCACAGCGCCGTGGTGGCTCTTACTGATAGGCCTTTTGGTCGCACTCGGTGTTGCGAAGCACGCTTTCGGTGGTATAGGTCAGAACATCTTCAACCCCGCGCTCGTTGGAAGAGTTTTCCTGTTGATTTCTTTTCCCACACTGATGACCAAATGGACCAATCCAGTGAGAAACTTCAGTAAATCCGCTTGGGATGCGATGACTTCGGCGACCGCACTCGGCGTACTGAAGAATGAAGGTTTCTCAGAAGTTGTGAAAAGGTTCAGTTACGTTGATTTGTTCTTTGGAAATGTGGGTGGATGCATCGGAGAAACCAGCGCTTTTGTCCTCATTCTCGGCTTCATCTATCTTCTGTACAGAAAGAGGGTCAATCCGATCATACCTGCAGCTTACATCGGCACGGTCTTCGGCTTTGCGAGCATCATGTATTTATTGAACGCAGAAAGATTTGGAACACCGCTGCTACACATCCTCAGTGGTGGTCTCTTTCTGGGTGCACTGTTCATGGCCACCGACATGGTCACCAGTCCCATGACGTTGAAAGGCCAAGCGGTGTTCGGTGTTGGGTGCGGTGTGGTGACGATGATCGTCAGATTGTTCGCAGGATATCCTGAGGGTGTGTCGCTCGCAATATTGCTCATGAACGCACTCGTACCTCTCATAGACAGGATCTTCAAGCCGAAGATCTTTGGGGAGGTCAAGGTATGAAAGAATACATCAAAACAGGAATCATATTGATGGTTTACTGCACCATCGCTGGTTTTGCGTTGGGATTTGTTTACCACATAACGAAGGATAGAATCGCTCTGACCGAGATACAGGAAAAACTCGGCGCCGTCGAGACCGTTTTAAAAGATGAAACAGGAAACTACATCGTGCCGTTGGATCAGTTGAAGTCCGTGGTTTCGCAGACAGATCAGGAAGTGAAAGTGATCTTTGAGAACGCCAAGGGAAAGGTTTATTCTCCAATCTACGAGTTCGACTCGCCTCAGGGGAAAGTTTATGTGCTCACGGGTTCGAGCCTCGGTTACGGTGGACCCGTGACGGTCGTTGCGTGTTTTGTGAAAAAATCTGAAGGTTTTTCACTGTTTTCTTTGAAAGTGACGGACTTTTCCCAAGAAACGCCTGGTCTGGGAGCAAAGATCGGCGAAGAAGAGATACAGAGAAGGTTTTATCCTATGGAAGCTTCAGCCATAGCCAACGGTGTTAGGGTCGATAAAGACGCAAACTTAACGCATCTGTCGGCCGAAGAAGCCAAAAAACAAGGTGTTGCAAAGGTGAGCGATGTGATGACCGGAGCAACGATCACACCACGTGCTGTGGCGAACGCACTGAACGCCATGCTTGATTACCTGTCGGAGGTGAAAAAATGAGCCGACTCAAGGAGTTCACCAAAGGCTTTTTCAAAGAGAACGCCACGTACGTTCAGGTGCTTGGTATGTGTCCCACCCTCGCCGTGACCACGAACGCGATCAACGGTTTTGGAATGGGGTTGGCAGCAACGGTGGTACTCACACTCTCCAATGTGGCGATATCTTCCGTCAGGAAAGGTGTGCCGAACAAGATCAGAATACCTGTGTTCATAACTCTCATAGCGACTTTCGTCACCATAGTCGATCTTTTGATGCATGCGTTCATGTACAGCCTGTGGAAAGCGCTTGGTATATTCATACCTTTGATAGTGGTCAACTGTATCATAATGGGACGTGCGGAAGCTTACGCTTCAAAAAACGATGTTTTGAATTCAACGCTCGATGGTCTTGGGGTTGGACTCGGTTTCACTGGCTCGCTCGTACTTCTGGGTTCGATCAGAGAAATTCTTGGTAATGGAACGGTCTTTGGTTTGAAACTTTGGGAAGGGTTCAACATGTTCGCTATGATCCTTCCACCTGGTGGTTACATGACTTTGGGATTACTCGCAGCGCTGTTCGGCTGGATCGGTTTGAAACGCAAGAGAGGTGAGCAGAAATGAGGGTGTTCTTGATACTCTTTTCTGCTTTGTTGATAAACAACTATGTGTTTATAAGGTTTCTCGGAATATGTCCGTTCCTGGGGGTTTCTAAAAAACTCGATACGGCCATAGGTATGGGCTTTGCTGCCACATTCGTGTTGGTTATGTCTTCTGTGATAACTTGGTTCGTCAACCTGTTGCTCGTCATGGCTGGGTTGGAATTCCTCAGAACGGTTTCTTTCATACTCGTCATAGCCACGTTCGTTCAGTTCGTTGAATTCGTGATAAAGAAGAACAGTCCAACTCTGTACGAAGCTCTAGGGATATACCTTCCACTGATCACGACGAACTGTATCATTCTGGGTGTTGCCATACTCAACGCACAGGCGAAATACAGTCTCTTAGAAGCTGCGTTCCACGCACTCGGAGCAGGCTTAGGTTTCTTGGTCGCGCTGGTGATATTCGCGGGTATAAGAGAAAGATTGGAGCTTTATGAACTACCGAAATCGTTCGAAGGTCTTCCAATAGCTTTGATCTTGGCATCGATCATTTCCATGGCGTTCATGGGTTTCCAAGGGCTCATAAAGCTGTGAGGTGGTCGTCGTGTTGATCGTCTATTCGACTTTGCTCATGTCGATCCTTGGATTCACTTTCGGTACATTCCTCGCTTATTCGGCGAAAAAGTTTGAGGTGAAGGAAGATCCGCGTGTTGAGCTAGTCAAAGCGGTTTTACCCGGAGCCAACTGCGGTGCTTGTGGCTATGCTGGTTGTGAGGCTTTTGCGAAGGCAATCATAGCCGGTAAAGTGACGCCGGAAATGTGCACCCCAGGGAAGGCTTCCGGTGTGGCTGAGAAAATAAAGGAGATTTTGAAACAGAATGCACCCAATTGAAATCTTCGCCTTATGGAAGTTCGGCAAGTACGATTTGAATACTTTGAAGAACTTCAACGAAGAATTCGAATGTCTCGAAGAAGTTTGTAAATCGAAATTTTTTGAGCTAGAAAGAATCGATTTTGATGCTGTAAAGAGATTTGCAGACGAGCAGATCGAACAAGCAGAGAAAAAAGGAATCAAGGTGTTGAGTCTTTGGAGTGAGGATTATCCTCCGCTTCTTAAAGAGATCGCATCACCTCCCATCGTGCTGTTCTACCTTGGGGATGCAGAGTTGTTAAAGCGTGATTGTATCTCGATAGTTGGTACAAGAAGGATGACAAGCTACGGTAAGAAAGTCGCGCACCAGATTGCTTTCACGGTAGCACAGGCAGGCATCGTTGTGGTCAGTGGTCTTGCCTTTGGTATCGACAGTTGCGCACACAGTGCGGCACTCGAAGCCGGAGGAAAAACCATCGCTGTACTTGGAACCGGTGTCGATGTACCGTACCCCGTCTCAAACAGAAAAATCTATGAGAAAATAGTTCAAGATGGATGCGTTGTGAGCGAATTTCCCCTTGGAACCAAGGCGATGAAGCAAAATTTTCCCATGCGAAACAGGATCATCGCCGGTCTGAGCAGAGCCACCGTGGTGGTTGAGGCACCAAAAGACAGTGGAGCACTCATAACCGCACGCTTTGCAGTGGATATGGGACGTGATGTGTTCGCAGTTCCCGCCGACATAGATAGATCTTCCAGTGAAGGTTGCAATTGGTTGTTGAAAATGGGAGCAATTCCTTTGACTGATCCGTCGCAGTTGCTCGATCATTATGGGCTGAAGAGTGAATCTAGTGAAGAGAAAGATGGATTTTTTGATATCTTCTCGAAAGGTCCTCTATATTTCGATGAGATAGTGAACCTTTTGGGGGTTGAACCGTCGCAGGTTTTGATGCTGTTGACGGAGTACGAACTGTCGGGAAAGATCACCAAGCTCGAAGATGGTCGATATCATAAATTGGGGAGGTAGATCGTGTGAAGGTGCTCGTCGTGAACTGCGGGAGTTCTTCAGTTAAATATCAGTTCATCGACATGAACGGTGAAAAAGTTCTGTGCAAAGGTCTTGCCGAGAGGATAGGAATAGAAGGCGGTAGACTGGTGCACCGTGTGAACGCAGATAAACACGTCATCGAGAAGAACATGAAGGACCATGAAGAAGCCCTCAAGTTGGTTCTCGAAATCCTTGTGGATCCAGAAATAGGCGTCATCAAATCTCTTTCTGAGATCGATGCGGTTGGTCACAGGGTCGTACACGGCGGTGAGAAATTTGCAAGTTCTGTTCTCATCGACGAAGAGGTGCTGAAGGTTTTGGAGGAAAATATTCACCTCGCGCCGCTGCACAACCCACCGAACATTCTGGGAATAAAGGCCATCCAGAGGTTGTTACCAAACGTTCCTAACGTCGGCGTTTTCGATACGGCGTTCCACCAGTCCATACCGAAGAAAGCTTATTTGTATGGTTTGCCCTATGAGTTTTATGAAAAGTTCAGGATCAGAAGGTATGGCTTCCACGGAACCAGTCACAGATACGTTTCGAAGAGGGCGGCAGAGATACTCGGAAGAGATTATTACGATTTCAAAGTGATCACGTGTCATCTCGGCAACGGTGCTTCTATAGCCGCGATCAGACACGGAAAGTCCATCGACACTTCCATGGGATTCACACCCCTGGAAGGGTTGGTGATGGGTACCAGGTGTGGCGACATGGATCCAGCGATCGTTATTTATCTGCAACAGAACCTTGGAATGTCTGTCGATAAGGTCTACGATCTTTTGAACAAAAAGAGCGGTATGCTGGGTTTGACGAACAATTTGAGTTCAGACATGAGGGACATCGAGGACGCTGCGATGGCTGGAAACGAAATTGCTCAACTCGCACTCGACATATACGTGTATCGCATCGCGAAATACATTGGTGCTTACGCAGCGGCGATGAACGGAGTGGATGCGATCGTGTTCACAGCGGGCGTTGGTGAGAACTCGCCCTATGTGAGAGAGAAAGTGTGTGAATATCTTGGCTTTCTCGGTGTGAAGATCGACAGACAGTTGAACAACGTGAAGGGCGTTGAGAGGATCATAAGCACACCTGACTCCAAGGTGGCTGTGATCATAGTGCCGACGAACGAAGAACTCATCATCGCCAGAGATACTAAGTACATAGTCGAGAACAAAGTGAAAGAACTCAAGCTCTTTTGAGCACAACTGGGGGCTCGATTTTCAAACCGATGCCCCCATTTTTCACACCTTTCACGATCATCAAAACGGCGTTCCTCTTTGGTTCACCGTAAACTGGTACCAACCATTTGGGTTGCAGTTTCCTTTCTAAGAATTTCTTCGTCCAAAACATCAAATGTTCACAAGATAATACGAAAACGAACTTTCCTCTATTTCTTAGAAGATAGAACGTTGCTTCAATGAACGTTTCCGCCTCTTTCAAGTTTGAGGATCTGCTCTCGCTACGGAGCTTTGATGGACTTGGAACACCTGTTAAATGATGCGGTGGATTACAGATGACTAAATCGAATTTTTCAGCCTCGAAAGCCATTCTGACTTGTTCACAAGATACGTTGTGAACGAACATTCTGCCCTCAAGAGAATTCAATCTCACCGTTTCGTGCGCGGCATCAGCTAAAAGTGGATTCTTCTCTATCGAGTAAACCACGATATCGTGATTCATCGCAAGATAAGCTGAGACGATACCAATTCCACAACCCAATTCGACTACTAGATCACCATCCTTCGGCCTTGCGTACCATGCCAGCAACGTGGAAGCGTGCGTGGGTCGGTGATCCTTACCGAGGTCTGGAACACGTACATTTCTCAACAAGTTGGGATCGAAATCATCTTTGAACGATCTCGACGAAGCCAAACTTCACTATCTCTCCCATGGTTTGAGTTTTGGAAAGCTTCCACCTAGAGTCTCTCAACTGTAGCGCTTTACTGCCGGTTAGTACAGAAGCGAATGTTTCTATCACAGAATAACCATTGGCTGAAACTGCCAAATCGCCGTTGATCTGTGTACTCCTCACACGTAGTACAGAAAAGTTCTGTACATCTATGCCGACCTTGCCACTGACCCAGCTGTCAACAAGTTCGAGGTTGGAAAGATCCGAGATCGAAACGGCCGCGTTGGACGAATAAAAGGTGCAAGAATACGCTCTCATTTTGGAACTTTGAGACAGCTTGAGCTGAGACATCTTTGAATTCAACATGGTTGCATCACCACAGTTGAGAATCTCCAAGTTTTCGAATTCGCAGGAATCTATCCACAGCTTTCTCACGTTTTCTAGGATCAATCTTTCTGCCTTAACGTTTTTGAGAGTCAGTAGCGATGAACGGGTCAAGCGGATGTTCGCTGTTGACAAATTCACATTCGACAACCATACACTCGTGGCACCATCTACGAAGACGTTCGATTCTATCTTTGCGCCGTTGACGATCAATTTACCGGATTCCACCACAACCAAATTCCCAGGACCTGTAACCTTCGAATTTTGTTGTAACACCAACGTCCCTCGCACGATCAGCTCACAATTGCTGTTGATCTTCAAAGTTGCACCTGGTCTCAAAACAACCATCTGTCCTGCAGGAATGACTATTTTTCCAAAGACGGCGTGTTCTGATTGCAAGGAGCAACTGTCAGCAAGGCTCATGATGATGGGATTTTGATATTGGACGAGTTTGCCGTCTTTATAATAGAGTGCTGGAAAGCTTTCATTGTTCGCACTGTCTAGGTCACACACGAAAACGAACTGGTCTGACAGTTCACTCGCCCTAGTTTCGAAAGCCTCGATGGCACCATCGCGTACTGTGTAGACTCTATGCACGCGGTTTGAAATTATCTTGCCTTGATTCACCTGTGGCGAACTCGGAAGTGTGGATACGACGATGAACTTGTAAGTTTGATCGACCGTGTTTCCGTTGCTATCTTTGCAGATGATTCTCAGTCTTCTCTCACCAGAGTTCAAAAAGAACGTGTCGATTTCGAGTTTTCCATACTTTGGTGGGTCGATCTTGTTACCATCCACGTAAACGGTGTACTTCAACGTTCTTGGATCATCCCAATCGTCTTCCACAGAGACGTCCATCACGAGTTTTCCGAGTGAGACATAGCTTGGAACTTTCAATTTCATCTGTGGAGGATTGTCTTTGTTGGCATCGATGCGAAGGATGATGCGCGAACCTTTGACGCCGGCTTTGATCGGTGTCAAGATCAACGTTGTGTTGTAATTCTTTCGCCAAGGCACAACCAGCTTTGATGAAGGGAGTGTGATCTTGTTCTTCTCGATCTCTAGTTCGACTTCATCGTAGCTTTCCAACCCCGTGATGATCAGCTGTGAACTTTTGAAATGATATCTCACCGTTGCGAAAGCGAGACAACTCAAAAGGAGAAATAGAATTATTGATCTTCTCATCTTGCGAGCTCCTCTTCGATCATCTGACGTCTGAACATGCGCGCGTACAAACCATCCAGATTCATCAATTCTTCATGTGACCCTCTTTCAACGATCTTCCCATCGTCCAACACTATGATCAGATCAGCATCCTTCAGTACTTTCAATCTGTGGGTTATGACGATCATCGTCTTTTCCCTGAATTGACTCCTCAGAGAGTCTATGATCTTTTCCTCCGTCTCAGGATCGACAGCCGAAAGACAATCGTCGAAAACGAGCACGTCTTTGTCGCTGTACAAGGCGCGTGCGATGGTGACTCTCTGTCTCTGACCACCGGAGAGCGTCACACCCCTTTCCCCCACGACGGTGTCATAGCTTTCTGGGAACCTCACTATCTCGTCATGGATCGCAGCCAATTTTGCGCATTCCACCATTCTTTCCGTGTCTATGTTTTCTTGAGCGAAAGCGATGTTCTTTTTTATTTGATCTGAAAAAAGGAAAGATTCTTGTGGTACAAAAGCGATCAAGCTGCGTATGTTTTCGGAAGTTATATCGTTTATATCCACATCGTTGACAAAGATCCTACCACGCTCAACGGGGTAAAGCTTTGTGAGTAACTTCACTATCGTTGACTTACCACTACCCACTGTTCCAACTATACCGATCATTTCGCCTTTATTTATTGAAAAGCTCACATTTTTGAGTACCTCTCTCTCTGTCTCGGGATATCTGTAGGTGAGATTTTCAAACCTTATCGATTCAACACGGTCAATTTTGACGGGCTTGCCTGGTTCTTTTATCTGTGGTATTTGCTGCATCACTTGCATGATCCTTTTGTAAGACGCTCTACCACTCTGAACCATGTTTAAAACCCATCCGAGGGCCATCATGGGCCACGTGAGCATACCTAGATAGGAGTTGAAAGCGATGAAGTCACCCAGACTGACTTGACCTTTCACGACCATAGGTCCACCGAAGAACAAGGCGAAAACGTGTGCCAAGGCAGCCAGAAACGTCATCAGAGGAAAGAAGACGGACGAAACCTTGGCGAGCGATACACCTGCTTTGTAGCTCTTCCAGGAACGTTCTTTGAACATTTCCCAGAACTTTTCGTTTGCAGCAAAGCTTTTCACTATTCTTATACCTGAGATCGTTTCTTCGGTCAACTCGCTGACTGCTGAGAATTGGTTTTGAACTTCCATGAACCTTCTGTGGATGATACGGCCGAAAAAGAGTGCCACCAGTGCCAAGGCAGGTAACGGTATGGACGCGAGCCATGTCAACTTCCAGCTCACGGTCTTTCCCATGAACAGGACAGTCATCACAGCCATGAACGTGGCATCCACGGTCATGACGACACCTTGAGCGAGCGCCATTCGCACAGCTTGTAAATCGTTGGTGAACTTCGCCATCAAATCGCCGCTGCGTACCTTATCGAAATAGCCGATTGAAAGCGAAAGGAGCTTATCGAAGAGCGTTTTTCTGGCGAGATATTCAAACCGTCTCGCGTTACCTATGATGAAGTATCTCCAAAAGAAGCGCAGAATGGTTATAGCTAAAGCTATACCAACGATCCATCCGACAGCGACTGTTACGAAACCTATATTTGGATTGTCCGATCTCAAGTGATCAACCACGCGTCCGATGAACCTCGGAATATAAAGTTGCAGAAGATCCACAACGATGAGCGTCAAGATACCCACAAGATAACTGAACCAATGTTTTTTGACGAAGTCAATGAGCACAGGCTCACCTTCCTACAAATTTTTTCAGCCTCTTTATTCCCTCGACCAAAGCTTCCTCACTCGTTGCGAAGGACAATCTCACAAATCCCGGCGCGTTGAATGCAGAGCCTGGCACCAACGCCACGTGGGCCTGCTGCAAAAGCTTCGTGCAAAACGTCACGTCGTCCTTTTCGAACTCGGTCACATCGATGAGTACATAGAACGCTCCGCCAGGCTTGACGAAGCTGAAGCCGGATTCTTCCAACAGCTTGCAGACAAGATCGCGTCGCTGTTTGAATTTTTCTTTCATGTAAGTTGTATCGACCTCGAAGGCTTTCAGGGCAGCGTATTGTGCTATGGTGTTTATGTTCGAGGTCGTGTGAGCTTGGACCTTCGCCGCCGCTTTGGCAATCTCTGCGGGTGCGACCAAATAACCAACCCTCCAACCTGTCATGGAATGGGACTTAGAAAACGCGTTCACGAGCGCAACGTTTTTTCCCCCGGAGATCGAGTATATGGAAGTGTACTCACCATCGTAAACGAGACAATCGTACACATCGTCGGACACGATGAATATGTTTCTTTCAACGGCAAGCGCATGAATTTGTTTGAGTAGTTTCGCATCGTAAACCGTACCGGTGGGATTGTTTGGGCTGTTCAGCACGATCACCTTGGTGTTCGGTGTGATCGCACGTTCTATTTGTTCCAATGAGGGTTTGAAACCATTCTCAAAGCTCGTCTTCACGTGCACTGGTTTGCCTGCGAGTATTTGTACCATAGGTTCATAGCTCACCCAGCACGGATCGATGATTATGACCTCATCGTTCTCTTCGACGAGTGCCGCAAGACAATTGAAGATCGCTTGCTTTCCTCCGTTGGTCACCACTACTTGCTCTGGCGTGCATGTGACACCGTGTTTTTCAGATACGTATTGTGCTATTTTTTCCCTGAGCTGCGGTATTCCAGAAGAATCAGTGTACTTGGTCAAGCCAGCTTTCAAAGCTTCTATCGCTGCTTCAACGATGGGTTGTGGTGTTGGAAAGTCCGGCTCGCCAGCCGTGAGGTTCACTACATCGATTCCCTTTTGCTTCATAGATTGTGCCAACGCGTTGATCTCTAAAGTTTTCGATCCAGCGATGTTTTTGATTCTTTCTGAAATATTCATAAAAGGTCCTCCCTTCAAATTTCAGCTCGTTCCCCTCTCTTGACGAGACTCACAGTCGTGTAAGAGATGAGCAGGAAAGTGATCGAAAAGATGAACAAAGAACGATACCCCGTTAGATCGATGAAAGCTCCTGCTAAAGGTGGAGCAACGATGTTGGCGGCCATCGAGAAGAAATAGTAAAGGCCAGTATAACCTCCCACTTTTTCGATCTTCGTCATGTCGACCACCATGGGTAACGAATTCACGTTGACCAGCGCCCAACCAACGCCACTCACAGCGAACACGATATAGAGTAAATTCAACAGAATCTTTCCAGTGATTAAACGAGAGAGTAAAACCACCACCAATAAACAAACTACTATGATGGATAGTCCCAATTTTATAGTCTTTCTCCTTCCAAGTCTAGCTCCGATGAATCCTGAGGGTAGCGCAAAGATCATGAAAGAGAGTGAGAAAACTCCGAGCACGAGTGCCCCAGTACTTTCACTGATACCTAAGTGGAACTTCGCATAACTTGTGAAAAAAGTTTCGATCGCGTTGAAACCTACAAACCAAAAGAATATGGATAGAAGCATCATCATCAAACTCTTTTCGTTGGAAACGAAGACTTCTTTGAGATTTTCCAGCAATTCCTTGGAGCCTTCTCTGACCGTTTCAGCGATCTTCATTTTTTCACCCTTGATCCTGTACTCTGCGGGTTCTTCTATGAAGAGAATCACCAACAAATTTGCGATCAACATCAATAGGGCTCCTACCAAGAAAGGATAGGTTTTATTTGAGTCATAGAGAGGTTTACCTGCAAAATAGGCGAGTAAAGCTCCAAAACCACCCATGAAGTTGATGATCCCGTTGGCTTGACTTCTCTTTTCAGAAGGCGTTATGTCGGGCATCAATGCGATCACGGGTGATCTGAACAGAGCCATGGAGAAATTCATCAGTATGATCACGAACATCATCAAACCAAGAGAACCGATATCTTTGCAAAATGGGATCAGAGCGAAAAACAGAGCGCCCAATGGTGCTCCGAAAAGTATGTATGGCTTTCTTCGACCGAGTTTTGTCCTCGTTTGATCGCTCAGTGTACCGATGTAAGGAAGCATCAAGATAGCGAAGATGTTGTCTATGGTCATGATCAAACCGATGATGAAAGATGATAGGGCGAAATCTTTCAGAAAGATTGGTACATAAGCGTTGTAGAGGGGCCACAGAACGCTGATCCCGAAAAAACCAAACCCCAGCAAATAGATCCTCCAATAGTTGAACTTCTCCATCCACCTCACCCCCAAATCTTTTGCCTCAGCCACTGAATTGTTCTCATCATTGACGGGCCATCATGGATCAAGTTCTTTTCTGGTTCCACCGTTGATTCTATCAGCTTAAATGGCCAGTTCCAACCTCTCCGTTCGATGAGTTTCTGGGGTTCTATTGGAAAGTCAGGTTCGTAGAAGAAAACAAGGATCTCTGGCTTCATTGAACGAACTTTTTCAAAGTCTGGAATGAAGAAGCTTTCAGCAACGTCACCGAAGATATTCTTTAACCCTGCGTATTCCACAAGATCGTTCACGAAACTTAAACCCCCGATAGTTCTCACATGTTTACCAAGCCAGAGTTCCACGTAAACTGAAAGTTTTTCACGCTTGAGCGAAGCGTCACACACGAAAGCTTTTTGCCATTTCAAAACTAAATCTTTCGCCTTTTTCACCTCTTTGAGCAGACCTCCAAGTGTGAGAACGTTCTCCCACACACCGTTTATGCTCTTCGGCAACGGTAGAACGAAGACGGGGTAATTCTTCCGATGCAGTTTTCTGGCGAGTTCTCTCTGTACGCCCGTTGTGAGCAACACAACATCAGGTTTCAAAAAGCTGAGTTTAGTTTCGTCCACATTCAAGTAATCACCGACGATTTCGACGTTCAGGTTTTTCACATAGCGAGGACAGTAACTCGAAACACCAACCACCTTGTCTCCGCATCCCAGCTCGAAGATGGTTTCAGTGAAACCAGCCACCAAACTGACAATCCTCTCGATTCGATCTGGCAGTTCGACTTGATAATTCAACGTTTCACAGTGAATCTTCAAACTAAACCCTCCTCAGATTTCTATGTTGAAGATTTTTCGCGCAACCAAGCCGATGAGAAACGAAACGGCAGCGACTCCCATGCTTATGCTGAACATTTCAAGGAAGTTCTTCTTGAAGTTCTGTTCTTTCACCACCGATACGAAGAAGGTGAACAAGAATATGACCAAAACGGCGTTCAAGATCGTCCAAAAGAGTGAAATCATCGGTCGATCGATGACGATGTAAGGAAAAACAAGAAATAGCACGGTAATCAAATAAGCCACACCGGTGTACAGAGCGGACCTGAAAGGTTTTTTACTTCCACCTTCCGATTTTCTCGAAAGATAATCTGAGGCAGACATCGACAAAGCGGCGGCTAAACCTGTGATAACACCAGAGAGTGCAACGATCTTGGAGTTTTGAATTGCCAAAGTCAAGCCAGCCAGTGCGCCTGTGAGTTCGACCAAGGCATCGTTCAAACCTAGGACCATCGAGCCTATGTATTCTATCCTCTCCTCATCTATCAAACTCAGCAACAATCTTTCATGTTCTTCTTCATCTTTAAGGAGCTCTTTTTGACCAACTTCACTGTATTTGATCTGCGCTCCTTCTTCTCCTCTTTCCATCAGTTTGAGGGTGAAGGTCAAACCGAAGAATCTTGCGAGTAATAGATAAAAGATCACCCTCCACCAATTGGGTGTAACATCGACTTTCGTCAGATTCTTCAATTTTTTGTAGTGGTTCAGTTCATCTTTTGCTATCCTCATCAAGATTTCGGAATTTTTTTGATCGAGTTTGGAAAGCCTAGAGTAAACGATGTACTCTGTCATTTCGGCCTTCTGCATTTTCATGAGCAAAAGGTTGGTCGATGAGTACTTTCTCTCACCGTTCGATGTCATTTTCACACCTCCTTTCAGTAAAATTCTAATCGAACAATTGCTTCGTTGAGCGAACGAAGTCGCACAGGTGTGTACGAACGGCTGACCTTCGGTATAACAAATGGTTTTGATACATTTTTGTGTTAAAATTCAATGGGGGTGAAAAGATGCCAGAATTCGTCAATCCGTTCAGTGGTAAGGTGCCTGAAAGAAAGTTGACTCTCTCAGAGCTCATAAGGGCCATAAGACTCAACATTGCAGCCGAACATGAAGCGGTCCACCAATACATGGCGCATGCCGATGCGACGGATCATCCTCTGGCGAAAAAGGTGCTCATGGACATTGCCAATGAAGAGAGGGTACACATAGGTGAGTTCACACGGTTGCTTGAGATACTCACAAAGGACGAAGCGGATTTCATGAAACAAGGTGCCAAAGAAGTCGAAGAACTCATGTCGGAAGGAGAGGATGAGGAACCAACGATCGGTTCACTGAAGGAAGGTGATTGAGATGGCCAACAAGTATCTAATGCAAGAGGATGCTCCGGTGAGCTCTGAAGTTTGGAAATTGTTGAACGAAGTACTCCTTCAATTGGCGAAGGACAATTTGACCGGTAGAAAATTGTTCCATCTGGTGGGACCAATCGGTTTGGGTGTGAAACAGATATCTCTCTCAGACGAAGAGGTCAATCCGGGTGTTTTCGTTTCCAGAGCACTTCCGTTGTTCTATATTCACAGAACCTTTGAACTTTCTATCAGAGATATCGCAGCTTTCGAAAAAGAGAAAATAACTCTCGATCTTGCGAGTTTCAAAAAAGCCGTCTTGGAATGTCTAGAGCTGGAGGATAAGTTGATCTTTCATGGATTAGCCGATCAAAAAGGGATTTTGAACTGTGACGGTGTGATTGAAACGAAGATGAAGGATTGGAAGGAGATCGGTCAAGCTGCAGATGATGTTATCGAAGCCGTCACCAAGCTCGATGAAGCAGGTTTTCATGGCCCCTACTTGCTTGCCCTTTCACCTGATAGATACAACAAGCTGATGAGAAGATACGAGAGCGGTAACCAAACTGAGCTTGAGCACATCTCCATGATGGTGAAGAAGGTCTACAAAGCTCCCATATTGAAAAATTCAGGTGTTTTGATATGTGACTCACCGTTCTACGTTTCTTTGATCGTCGGACAAGATCTGTCCATAGGTTTTGTCGGTCCGAAGGATCACACACTGGAGTTCTCTCTGTCTGAAAGCGTAGCGCTTTTGGTGAGAGAGCCAAAATCTGTGTGCGTTCTGAGGGGCTGATCGCCCCTCTATTCCCCTTTAAGTGCTTTCAACAGATTCAGAACGTCGTTCCACATCTTTGTGTAATCTTCCACCAATTTTTTGGTGTCAAGTTTCGTATCTTTCAATTTCATGATGGTCAGAGCGATCTTTGTGGGATCTTCTTTGGAACAAAAACCTTCATACTTTGGGAAATATCGCTCGAAGAATCTTTTACTCTTGAGGTTGTTCAAAGATATGAATGGAATACCAGCCAAACATGATATGAGACAACCGTGCATACGTTGAGAGACGACGAAGGATGAAGAGACCAAATCTCTCAGCGGTTGAGTTGAGATGCGTAAACCGTACTTTTTTGAAACGCGCTCGCACGCAGGTTCATCTTGAGGACTGAGTGGTACGAGCAAAATCTCTGAAAAGCCACAGATCTCCGCAACGGTGATGATGGGTTCTAGTTCTATCTCACTCTTCAGGCATAGACTGATCCTTTTCTCTTTCTCCAACTTCGGCAAGTCTTCAATCATTCCAACTGCCAGGTCCGTTCCAAGCGAGACATGCTTGGCTCCAACGAGTTTGGCGTACTTGAAACTCACCGGGTCTCGAGCAATGAAATAGAGATTTCTCCTTTTTAAAATGAATCTAACGATGCATCTTGAAATCGTGCGTTTCAGAGGTCCCAAGCTGTTGGCGAGCAACAACACAGGTTTCCCAAGAGCGAGCGAAATCAGGATGAGAGAGGAGTAGTAAAGCAAGCTCTTCAAACTGGTTTGATCTTGAAGAATACCTCCACCACCGCAAACGACCACGTCGCTTTTGAAGATCGCCTGAAAAACTTTTATAAGGTCGAACCGATCGATGGGTAGAATACCAGTTTGCAGAAAATCTTTCACTTTTTTTCTATTCACCAGCAGATATATTTTGTCGAAGTGTGCTTCTTTGAGCGTTTTGATGCTTTGCCGACACAGCAACTCGTCTCCAAGATTGTCATAACCATAATAACCGAACAGTGTAGCTGCTTTCAAGGAAAAACATCTCCTCTACGAGAAATATCAACTGAATTATACTGGAGGTGCTTTCACTTTGATAAAGGCTTTGAACGATCGTGTCATCGTTGTAGGGGCTGAAGGTTCGGCGAACATCACGGGTGTGCTCACCAAAGCTGGGGTTGTGATCGTCGATACCTCCCTCTTTCCAGAGAAAGCTCGCAAGGTTAAGCTGTTGCTGGATGACTTTTTTAAAAAACCGATCGAATTGGTCGTGAACACACACTATCATCCGGACCACACTTTTGGGAATGCAGCTTTCGAGGGACTCAAAATAGTTTCAAGCGAGATGACCAAATCTTTGATGGAAGCTTTCGATGAACAGTATCTGTCCAAATTGCCACCGGTTGAGAAGATCATCACGCCGAGCTTCGTCTTCGACGAGGAGTTCGAAGATAGAGATCTTTTGATCAAACGCTTAGGTGGGCACACTCTGGATTCCTCCATCGTGTTTTTTAAGCAGGAAAAAGTTTTGATCTCAGGTGATTTGATCTTCAATGGTTTTCATGCGGAGATCGTACCAGACAGCGATTTGAACGAATGGATCGAGGCTTTGAAATTCATTGAGAAATTAAAACCGATTTGGATTGTCCCCGGACACGGTGAAGTTTCTGGGTTGGAATGTCTCATATCCATGGAGCGGTATCTAATGAAGGTGAAAAGATTGCTCGAAGGCGCTCTGAATCTTCACGACGTGATGATGGATGAGAATTTCTCGAAGAGGAAATTTCCTGAGCTGTTCGGTTGGAGTTTGGAGAATTTGCTACATCAACGTGGCGGTTGAAAATATTCATCCACCCTCGCGTTGAGGATCAGCTTGTTGATCTTTATAGCTATCTTTTCTTCTCCCGATGGACTGATTATCTCTATGGATTTTAGCTGTTTGTCTTTCACTTCAAATCTCACCTTGATCGGTTCTTGTACGCGCTGAGTGATGAACCTGGAGAACGATAGAACCACAGAATCACCTTCGTTTTCGACGCTCACCAATGGTGTTTGCAGTATCCTCATCGCAGTTTGAATCGATTGCACTATTGAAGAAATCGGTATTTCCAAGCTCTCGAAATCAAAACCACTACCAGTGTTGAAGATTAGCCTTTTGATGCGCGATATATAGGTGAAAGACAGATTCGAAATGAAAGCTGGTTCTTTCACCAAGAAGTAGAAATCCTCCAAATTCCTGATCACCAGCAGACCGCTGGATTGAAGAGTTCTCTTTGTATCTTGCTGTTTCACTTCCGCTTTCAGCTCGAACTCCACAAGAAAATCCCTAACACCTGCGAACTGTTCCACTAGATCAAATAAAGAAGTCGTTGAAAGACAGAATACAGGCAAAAAAATGAACGTTAAGAAAATGAACTTTCTCATACCCCGTTCGTTTCCCTCAATGAATAGAGTCGTTGCTTTGGACTGACGATCTCAGTTATTCTCACACCAAAATTTTCATCTATGACCACCACTTCGCCACGTGCGATCAACCGACCGTTGACCAACACATCCACAGGCTCACCCGTCAGTTTGTCCAACTCTATCAGTGAACCTACAGTCAGATCCATCACTTGCTTCAGAGTCATGCGTGCTCGACCCAATTCCACAACGACCTTCAAGGGCACATCGAAGAGTAGTTCGAGCTTCTGTTGGATCTCAGACGGTTGAACAGGTACTTGTGTCTCGGTCGGTGTGAATTCTTCAAACTTCGCAGGTTGGACCTTGACCTTCTCCTCTTTCTTTTTCGGGAACAGTTTATCATGCATCTCTCTCAGTGCGCTCAACTGTGAAAACATCCACAAGCTCGATCTGGCAGAGTTTTCCATGTCCACTTGGAGCTCGACACAGACGAGCAGTTCCGTCGGATTGAACAAGATGCTCACCTTTTCACTCTCTTCTGCAACCCTCACATCGAGTTTTCCAAGTGAAACTTTACCCTTGACCTTCTCAGCCAGCAGTGTGATGCTCGCTCCAACCATCTGATTCAGCGCTTCAGTCAGGGCACTCAACTTTATATCGTCTATTTTTTGATCAGTTGGTTCGCCTGAACCACCCATCATCAGGTCAGCTATCCTCAGCACTAACGGTGCAGGCATGGCTATGGCTAGATTCACCTGCAAAGCCTCAGTCAGCTTGATCTCAGCGAGTACGATCTTTTCCGAGGACTTCCCAACGAAATCCTTCAAAGATGTTTGCAGGATTTGAACGGGTTTCATGTGCGTTTCTCTCCCGATTATCATACCCAGCGCAGAAGAAGCAGGTTCGAAGATCAAAGACGCGATCGTTTCTATTTTTTTCTTATCTTCTTCCGGCAAGCTATCGGCAAGGCTTTTCAAAAGAGCATCCAATTCATCCTGCGAGAGAAAATCGCTCATTCTTCCACCTCCGGTTCAACGATCTTGGTGATCTTGACTGCTCTGTAGCCTTTGTAAGTTCCAGGTTTCGCAAGGAATTTGGTTCTTCCTTGAACCTGTACTGCAACGTCCTCATCTTTGTGAGATTTCAATCTGATCACGTCTCCCACTTCCAGTTCCAAAATTTCCCTCACGGTCAATACGGCTTCACCAAGGATGGTGCTCAAAACAACGTTCATCTGGCTCAAGTTATCCGTCAAATCTTTTTGAAGCTTTTCAGACACCTGCTCCTTTTTTGCGGTCTTGAACCAGTTTCTGGAACTCAATCGATCCATGAATGGCTCCATCAAGGAAGAAGGCCAGCAAATGTTCATGAAACCTTCAGTTTTTCCGATCGTGAGGAACATCGATATGAGCAGTATCATTTCGGTTGGCGGTGCGATCTGAACGAACTGAGGATTGTTCTCTATACTCTCTATGGTTGGTGAGAAACCGTACACATCGCTCCAAGCTTGAGCCAAGTTCGCTAGAACGTTCATCACTTCTTTTCTCATGATACTGATTTCTATCTCGGAAGGTGGACGTTTCACGTTCGGTATGCCAGGTCCACCGAGTATCAAGTCGAGGATCGTGTAGAACAACTCGAGGTTCATCTCCAAGATCGCACTTCCAACGAATTCAGGTGCCGAGAAAACGACGATGAACGCGGGTGCAGGTAGAGATCTGATGAATTCTTCATAAGTGATCTGATCTATGCTTGCAAGATTTATGCTCACGAATGTCCTAACCCTGCCAGACAGGTACGTAGAGACAGAACGGGCGAAATTTTCGTGTATCATATCGAAAACGCGTATGTGTTCCTTTGAGAACTTGCTCGGTCTTTTGAAATCGTACGGTTTTACACGCTTCTCCTCGCGCTTGATCTCCTCAACCGACAGTTCCCCAGATTTGAGCGCTTGTAACAGTTTATCTATTTCATCTTGGCTGAGCACATCAGACAAGCGCCACCACCCCTCATTCCACAGAGCTGATGGCTTTTATGTACAAATAAACTCCGATCACACCGAGCCTTTCCCTCTCCCCAGTGAATCCAGTCACCTCGTTCACCATCGCTCGGATTTGCTTCTTCAACAGCTCGATACCGGCTGCCGTGTTCAGTTCAGACCTTTCCTTGCTCAAAAAGATCAACATGAGTCCATCCATCACCATGTCCCTGCGCTCGGCAACTGCCGCGCGGCACGCATCGCTGGCCACCGTGAGAGTGAGTGAATCTATCACTGCAACTTCTTTTCCACCTTTGAGCATGAACGTTGTGTAGGTACCAGGTTGAATGACCACAGCTTTGATCTCCGTTGGTGCAGGTTGTGTTTCTTCCTTCTTCGGTTGGGTCAAGTTCGTGCCAAGCAACACAATAGTGAGTGCAGTCGCTCCCACCGCCACGACTGCGGGTACGATGATCGACATCAATAAACCGCCTATACCCTTCTTTTTGACTTCTTCGTCCGCCATGAAGATCACCTACTTGGCTCTTTCCCTCTTGATGAGCACGTCTATCCTCCGATAAAGATTCCTCAGTTGGTTCAGGCGAATTTCGTATCTTCTATCGAGCTCAGCGAGGGAAGTGTTGTACAGTTCTCTTGAGATCTCCCCAGCTCTGAGCTTTTCGATAAGTAAGTTTCTTTCGATTTCGATCTCCTTCTGCAACGATTCTATCTCTTTCTTTATCGGCCAATCTCCCATTCCTATAGGGTAGAACCTCTGTGGATCGTAAAAATAGTCTGGATCGAACCTTCCTGCTCTCACATCTGCGAGCCTTTCAACGGATCTACGACGCTTGAGCTCGTCTGTGAAAAACTGTATGACGCTTGCCGCTCTCGCGCTACTCAGATGCCAGTTGGAGACGTAGATGGAATCTGCAGGCACAGGTCGATCGTCCGCATAACCGTAGACTTGAATAACGTTCATCGTATGTTCTATAACGATCGAACCGATCTTTCCGAGCAATTCTTTCGCTTCAACCGTGAGTTTGGCGCTTGCCGGTTCGAAGAAGGCCATATCCTGCATTATTATAACTGTTCCTTCGTCTCTTTCTTGAATAGTGACTTTTCCTTTGTACTCTTCCACGATTCTCATCAATTCTTCATAGACACCACGCTTCGAAGTGATGAGAGGCTCTTCCGCCAAACTCTTGCCACCCGTCAACACGCTCGGTGGCAGACCGGTCAGGGGTGATCTGAGCCCGACAACTATCTGTTGAAACTTTCCAGGACTTATGGTGGACATCGAAAACAAGAGTACGAAGAACGTCAACAGCAACGTCACCATGTCTCCGTATGTAGTGAGCCAGCTAGCCTTTGGAGCCTCATAGCTCTTTTTCTTTCGAGGCATTAAGCCTCCTCCCTACCGAGCGAAGCCTCATAAGCAGCCTTTTCTTCAGTGGTGAGGAAGGATTTGAGCTTTTCCTCCAAAACCCTTGGGTTCTCTCCAGCCTGTATGGAGAGCACTCCCTCAAGGATCATTTGCTTTTGTCTCAATATTTTTATAGCCCTTCTTCCAAGTTTTTCTCCCATGGGTAAAAACACCGCGTTCGAGAGTATCGAGCCGTAGAAAGTCGTCACCAGAGCGACCGACATGTTCGGGCCAATCGTTTCGGGGTTGTTCAGCGTTCTCAACATGCCTATCAGTCCGATCAGCGTTCCCACCATTCCGTAGGCTGGTGCGAACGCACCAGCTGAATCCATCATAGCCTTGTTAGCCATGAGGTCTTCTTCTATGAGGTCCATTTCTGCATCCATCATACTTTTAAGTAGTTCTGGATCGGTACCGTCTATGACCAACTGGAGTGCCTTTTTCATGAACGGATCATCGATTTCGTTTAGGTTCTCCTCGAGCGACAAAAGTCCTTCTCTCCTTGCTTTCTCAGAGAATGAAACCAGCGTTCTCACCAAACCTATGTTGTCGATCTTCGGTTCCTTGAACGTCGACATGATAACTTGGATGATTCGAAAACTTCTTTCTTTCGGGTGCGAAGCGATCGTGGAGGCCAACGCGCCACCGATCGTGATGAACACCGATGGAAGATCGAGAAAGGCTGAAGGCGCAGACTTTCCGACGAATATTCCAAAGAAGATCATACCGAAAGCCATCAGCACACCAAGGATCGTGGATATATCCACACTTCACCCCTCCTTTTCATGAGGGATGTATTTGAGTAGATCGATCACTGGGTACGCTTGTCTTTTGTATTCTATCACTCGTTTGATCACTTCTTCGACGCTTTCTTGAACGATGTATTTTTTTCCGTTGAAAAGGGTGATCGTTGTGTCAGGCAAAGCCTCAACCATCTCGATCATCTCAGCGTTCAATACGAACCGTTGTCCTTTAAGGCGCGTCAGCCAGATCATGGATGGTCACCTTATCTTCTCAACGCCACGAGTTCACCCAAGATGGTATCGGCCGTTGTGATGACCCTCGCGTTCGCTTGAAAACCTCTCTGAGCGATGATCATTCTGGTGAACTCCTCAGCCAAGTCCACATTCGACATTTCGAGAGCTCCAGGGATCAACGTTCCTCTGCCTCCACTCCCAGCTGAACCTATTTGAGCGAGACCGCTGTTGGAAGATGGCACATATAGTGAATTACCAACTTCCACCAAACCAGCAGGATTGTTGAAAACGGCCAAAGCCACTTGACCAAGAATGTCTGTAAGACCATTGCTGAACGTTCCTATGATTTGTCCAGCCTCGTTGATCGCAAAAGATTCGAGCGTTCCAAGTGCATTACCGTTTTGCCATGTGAAGGTGGCACTGTTCGCACCCGCAAACTGCGTGAGAGAAGTTAGATCCAAATCGATAGTCACAGTGCCATCACCCATGTGAGAAGCGTTGAACTGAATCTTTCTAAGTTCAGTGTTACCAACCGTCAAGTTAGTACCATCCCAGTTGATACCATACATAGATGTGAGTCTTCCAGACTCATTGAAGTCTATGATTCCACCCACATAGTTTGTGTTGTTGTTAGCATCCACGTAAGTGATCGGTTCACCGCTGGCCGTGTAAACCCTCCAGATCCAAGCGTTTTTCAGGTTCCCAAACTGGCCAAGTCTTGTGAGTTCGATGTACAGTGAGTACGGATTTCCGAGTGTGTCGTACACCTGTACGGCCGTCACATAACGTGGACTTTCAAACTTTGCGATCACAAAATTCGATGGACTATCTGATTCGTAGAATCTCAATTCACCAGCCGTCGGAATGGTTATGTAGGCACCATTTCCTAAAGCTGTTATCTCACTATCTGTACCGCCGTTAGTTATCCCAGATTCGACAACTCTTCCGAACTGATTCACAACGACATAACCATCAGCGATTTGATTGTTAGCTTCATCGTAGGCTTGCCAAGTGTAACTTTGGTTCGTTGCGAATGGTCCATTTTGCCTAGCAAAATCTGCGTTCGTTTTTGAGAAAACGAACCTCACGGTACGTTGCTGTCCATTACTGTCTGTAACTGTCATTGAAAATGGAAGTATTCCAGAAGCTGAGTTAAGGTTACCTTCCATCTTCGCCGCAGTGGTCGCACTTGCTGGCATCGTCATACCAGCACTTATGACAATGTTTCCTATGGGCTGGTTCGTATCGATATAGCGCTCACCCGTGGCAGGATCCATCACGGCAGACCAACCTTGCACCTTCAGACCCGTTGAAGAATGAATCAATGTTCCGTTCATATCTACATCGAGCGCACCGGCACGTGTGTAGTAATAACCTTGTCCATCGCTCAGAACGAAGAAACCATCTCCCTGTATGGCAAGATCGAGCTTTCTTCCTGTGTTTTGGAAGGAACCTTGTGTCATGATCTTGTCAACTGTGGCAAGCTGTGAACCTAGACCTATCTGGATCGGGTTCGTGCCTCCCGCGTTGTCCTGTGGAGCACGAGCAGCTTTGAGTGTTTGGAGCAAAGCAGTTTGAAAGGTCACACGTGAGCCTTTGAATCCAACGGTGTTCACGTTGGAAATGTTGTTACCTATCACGTCCAGCTCGTACTGAAAATTCTTCATCCCAGAAACTCCACTGAACATCGAACGCATCATGGTAGCTCACCCCTTCTGTGAAATTTCGATGACGGATGTCAGTGGATATTCTCTTCCGTTCACATAGATGTAGATCTGATTGTTCTTGAACTTGACCGACTCTACAGTGCCAGTCTGGACTCCACCGATCAGAACTTCCCCACTCGATGTGATCTTGCTAACAGTGTAGGTGTAAGTACCATCGGCTACGGGAAGGCCAGAATCGTCTCTAGCGTCCCACACGTAAGCGTGAACTCCTTGATCTAAAACGCCGCTGGTGGCTTGCTTAACTAGATTACCGTTAGAATCGTAAATTCTTACCACAACTGGTGCCTTCTCGTCAAGTTCGAAGACGATGCTTTCAGCCTTTTGGTTTGAAACTGAGATTTGGTTGGACTGAACTACCACGTGTTTACCTATCAAAGAAGCTGCTTGAGCTTGGAGCGCTCCTTGTTGCAATTTGAGAAAGTCCTGAATGGATTTGGTCATGTTGGTGATCTGTTCTAACGTTGAGAACTGTGTGAGCTGTGCGATGAACTCTCTGTTTTCCATAGGTTCGAGTGGATTTTGATTTTTCAGTTGTGTCACAAGTAACAGTAAGAATGCGTTCTTATCGAGCTCTTTGCTCGCCGTTCTCTGTGAGGAAGTGTACAAGGTCGAATAAGAATTAATCGCGTTGATCATCTTCATCACCCTCCTGTTTCTTTCGCTGTTGCTCATGATGTTCAAACTGTTGACCGTGTTCTCTTTCTTCATCTGCTTTTTCTTGCTCAAATTTTGGGTTGAACCTCACTTCGATTTGTTCAACCTTGAACCCGAGATTTGAAAGCCTTGAGGCGAGCTCTTTGGAGCTGTTCTCCAAAAGTTCTTTTGCTTCTGGTGTAGAAACCCTCATAAGAACAGTCAGCTTGTCTTGCTGTTTCACAAGTTCTATTTCGAGTTTTCCAAGCGAAGGTGGTGAGAGGGACACTTCTGCCTTTTCTGTGAGAGTTTCTCTCATCTGTTTGATCGTCTCAGCGATCGTTTGTAAATTGTCAGCTCTTTGCTGTTGTTCTACTCGTACAATCACTTGGTCGATGTCTCTGTGTTCAATTCGAACATGTTGAACGATTGGTTGCTCTTGTTCATACACTCTCTTTGCTGCCTTGATGTTCAGAGTTTCTCTCATTCGTTCTGTTTTCTCGAGTCCCTCAACTTTCTCTTGAATTTGTTCCTGGACAGTTTGTTTGAGTTCTCGCGCCACCGTCAACTTGAAAGTCTCTATTTTGATGGGTTCTCTGATCTTGATAGTCTCCGGAAGCTCTTGTTTGACGTGTTTGAACTGTGTTGTTTCGTTCGTTAGATGTTGAACGTAACGTGAAAGGTTTTCAAGGATCAATCTCACCTGTGTGACGTTCAAAACGACTGAAGGTTGATTCGACGTCTGCATCGTTGCGACACGTTCAGGATTTGTCTGAATATCTTTCTTGTTTGAACCGTTCACAAAAAGCTCTACTTTTTGAGCGAGCAGGCCGATCTGTTGTGTGACAGTTTCGTTTGTTGCGTGATTTTCGGTGTTGAAGGTGGTTGTTTTCATTTTGGTTTGCAGGATATCTTTCTGGAGTTGATCGTTCGATGGTTC
>JANXCS010000001.1:42281-330761 GCA_025060105.1 Pseudothermotoga sp.
AGTGTGTTGTTGTGTGACAGTTTCATTTGTTGTGTGATTTTCGGTGTTGAAGGTGGTTGTTTTCATTTTGGTTTGCAGGATATCTTTCTGGAGTTGATCGTTCGATGGTTCAGACGTTTGTTTGAATAACTTCGAAGGTTCTTTCGAGATAGGAACTTGATTGACCTTTGTTGATTGTTCAAAGGTTTTTGAGGTGAAGGGCGGTTGGTTCGATTGATTCACTGAATTTGAAGGGGCAAGATCGATAACGATCTGCTTTGGATTGTTGGTCAACTGTGCTTCGAGCTTTGTAGTGTGTTGTTTTACTTGTTCAGCTTTGGTGTGTGATGAACTGTCGTCGACATGATTGAGCTTTTGAGCAGTGTGTTGTTGTGTGACAGTTTCATTTGTTGTGTGATTTTCGGTGTTGAAGGTGGTTGTTTTCATTTTGGTTTGCAGGATATCTTTCTGGAGTTGATCGTTCGATGGTTCAGACGTTTGCGAGTTTGAGAAGGCAAGATCAGTAGAAATTTGTTTTGAGCCATCGTTTGATTGCATGATGCGTTGTTGATAGGATCGTTCAACCTTGATGTGTGATGTTGATTCAACATCGGTTTGGCTTGATTGCTGAGAAAATCTTTGGACAGTTTTGCCTTCATACACCACTTTTGCTTGATCGAGCTCTTGCGTCAAATTGATCATTTTCTCCTGATCAGTCTGTAAACTTTCGATGGTCTGACTGGCATTCAATTTTGAGCTTTGCTCCTTCTGTGTGTTTGAAGCATTTTGTATGGAATGTGAGTCGATGGATTTGCTCGGGCTGTTTGAATATTGTTGCTTTTCAGATTGATTCGACAAAATTTTCTTTTGCTCGTTCTCACTGGCTGGGTTGAACTCTTTTGGAACGTTTTTTAAAGAAAGTGCAGTTTCTTGAAGCTTCGTTTCGAATTTTGATTCTGCATCTTCAGTTTTTTCCTCGATCAAGCTTGTTCGATCATCTTGTTTTTTACTTTCACTTTCCAAAATATTTGGATCAACCAGTTCTACATTCATCTTTTCGTTCTGTGAGAGTTTCAGAGTATCTTGCACAACGTTCGTTGGCACTTGTTGCACGCTGGGGTCTACGTTGTTTTTCAACGTTACGAATTGTCCCAACTGTTGGCTCAAAACTTTTTGCTGAACGAGCTTGAGCACATCGATGAAGGAAATTGAGCCTTGTTTGACGAAGTTTTGTTTTTGAACGACCGGTTGATTCTGCTCACCTACAGGCTGGGGTTTTATAAACTCACCCCCCGAAGGACGAGTTTTTGGAAAAGAACGTTGTTGCGATCTTTGAGTTTTTTCATCAATTCCTTGACTCTCTCAGATTGAAGTTTTGAAAAAAGAACCATGACGGATGATTCATCGAGCGAGAGCGTATCTATCATACTGAGTATCTCTTCATCGTTCATTTGCCTTAGAAGTTCCACCGAGAGAATTTGAATCAAACTTGCCTCAATCAACGAGGAAAGCTGTGAATTGATCTGTTTTTCTTTTTTCTCAAGTTCTTGCTTCAAAGTTGATAGATCTTTGCTTATCTGTTCCACACTGGCGATCTTGTTCATGATTTCTGCTGCTTTGTTTGGATTCAGTTTTCCAAGTTCGGATATCACATCCGCACGTGTTGTGGCATCCAATTTGGCGACGGCAAAAGCGATAGATTCGACCGAATACTTTTCACTCGCAAGGATCGGCGCTATTGCGGCAGGATCAGCGCTGGCGATGGTTTGTGAGACCTTCTCGACGTCCTCTGGAATTTGAAGCTTTCTGAGTGCTGTTTCCAATTGAAGATTCTTTTCTTCCCAAGTTTTTCTCATCTCAAGGATCAGTCTACGCTCAGCTTCGAGTTTTTGTCTGTCTCTCGTGAGTTGCTCTCTTTCTTGTTTGATCTGTTGCAAGATCTGTTGGGTCCTTTCGGTTGTGGCCGTTGCCATTCTCTCGAAGTATTGCGAAGGTGTGAGTATCTGCAGCGGTTCGTACTTGACGTATCTGTTCACGTAGGGTATCTTGGAGAGTAAGAATGAAATGTAACTTCGCCAATCTTCCAAAGGTTTAACACCTATACCTTGCAGTCGCTGAAATTCAAAGACAAAATACCCGTACACGAGCACGGTGAAACCAAGGAATAAAACTATAGCGAGCGCTTTCATGAACGCCGCAAATCTTTTCTTTTTCTTTTCTTTCTCCGCCAGAGTTGATCCTCCCAACAAATTCTTCTCCGAATGTGCAAATGACTCCTAACGAAAGAAAAATTGGACAAGACCTTGTTCCAAGGTTTTTGCGCCCAAGATCAAGCTCTTTACTTTGTCCCACAACACTGATGAAATTTCCGAGAGGAATTTGAAGCGGATTTTAAACTATACTCGATGCAAAAAACACCTTCACCAAGCAGGGTGAACTATTTTGTATGAACAGTTTTCCACTGGTACTACATGCCTTGGTGAGCAAGCCTTGACCAAAGTTTACTGGATTGAGTTAGAACACTTCTTGAGAAAATTCAAACTTTGTACTGGCGGGAAGAATGGTGCTCTCAAAGACAGACATGTGAAAATTTCTCACTAAAAAAAGAACCAAAAATGTTAATGGCCCTATTCAAGGTCCTCGTTGAATTGAAATTCCCAAAGATCACTTCATCTTTCGTGCGAATCTCAATTTCTCTGGATTTTCCTTCATAAATGGTGATCTTTGTGACTTTTTCGAGCGGTGTCGTGAAGTTTTTACTTTTATCTTGAAGACATTCGAAGATGACATCATCGTTCGAAAGACACATTTTGAAAAGCTCGTTCTTGAAGAAACCTTTTCGAAGGCTAATGTTGAACGATGGTATTTTCTTTCCAGCCACGCAATCACCCCAATGTGGTTTAAAGTTTAGGTGAAAATGTTCGAGCAAGATACACCAAACGGTTTTTGTCATTGACGTTTTTTGTCATTATTTGTGACACGATCTAGTTCGTGGTGTAAACTAATTTCAAGGAGAGATCATTTTGAATTTTGCCCAAAGGCTCAACCTGTTGATGAACCTCCTTGAAATATCCAACAGTGTGCTCGCTAAAGCCTTGTCAGTTGATCCTTCTTTGATCAGCCGATGGCGTACAGGAGCACGCACACCTTCCAAGGATAGTCCATATTTGGATCGAATAGCTCATTATGTGTCTCACCACGCAAAGTTGGATTTTCAAAAGAATGCCATTTGTAGTTTGATTGGTGTCAAGCTGGAAAATTTATCTGAAGATGAATTTTCACAGATATTAAAAAGTTGGCTCGTTGAACCACTCGTTTCGAACGCAAAACTTGTCGAGGATCTTTTGAGCAAAATAGAAATATTCAAATCTCCTCAGCGAACTTTTGAGAAAACAGATCCGATTCTGGCTGGACAAAAGATCAACTGCGAAGTCTTTTATTCGATCGAAGGCAAGAGAAAAGGTGCGTTGAAATTTTTCTTTCTCGTTGCAGAATGCAAATTCCCTGGAGAACTTTTTCTTTACAGCGATGAGCACATTTCGTGGTTCACTGAGGACAAGACTTACATGCTTCAACTGGCCAACACTGTGATTTCGCTGGCGAAGCTTGGATGGAAAGTTAACATGGTCCACACAGTGAGTAGAGACGTTTCCGAGATGATGAAAGCGATCGAGTTCTGGTTGCCTTTGTACATGACAGGTTCTGTGGTTCCCTATTACAATCCAAGATATCGAGAACATTATTTCAGAAGGACGCTTTTCGTGGCACCAAAAGTGGCCGCTTTTTTGTGTACAACGTTTGAAGAAAGTCAGAAGGAAACCCCAAGTTTTCTTTTCACAGAGCAGCAGATAATCGATCTGATGGCTATGGAGTACGAAAGATTTTTGAAATCGTGTCAACCTCTGATGATAATTCCTCAGATAGGCTCTGAAGAAATGTTCTCGCTGCTCGAAGGGTTCGAAGAACAGCCCATGGCTGGATACATCATCAGCGATGGCTTACCACTCGTCACGATGCCCGGCTCTGTGCTAGAAAAAATTTTGAAGAGAAATCGCATCGAACCTGATCGAATATTCTCTCACTGGCGAAAGAGATCGGCTTCCTTTGAAAAAAATCTCAAATCGTGCCATCAAGTTCACGTTTGCACTATGCCAGATTTGGAAAAGGTGAGATCTGGAAAAATGATCGTGGAGCTTCCAGAGTCCAGTTTCGAATTGCACTACGATGAGGATGAGTATGTTGAACACTTGGCCAGCACGATTGAATTCATCAAGAAATACGAAAACTACAGTTTTTATTTGTCTCAAAGGAATGTCACCAGCAACGTGCTCGTTTCTGTGAAAGACCAAACAGGCGTAATCGTGATCAAGAAAGACTCACCTATTCGGTTGTTTGCAATCAATCAACCTGATATGACCAACGCTTTCTATTGCTATGCCGAAGATTTCATTCACAGATTACCCCAGCAGTGCAAAGATAGATCGTACGTCATAGAACAGCTCGAATCGGTCCTTAAAGAGCTGCTTTGAAGATAGGTCAAGTAGGATTTGAGGTGAAGGTGATGGTGGCAGTACTCGATCTTGGATCAAATTCTTTCATTTTACTCGTTCAGCACAACGGCGAAGTGATATTGGAAGAAGTCTATGAAGTCGGCTTGAAGTCGATTTCGGATGAAGAAAAAGCTTTTGAAACGGCGAGTGAGACGATTCTACAGATGAAAAAGAAAATCGGAGATACAATCATGTATGCATTCGGGACAGCCGTTTTCAGGGAAAGACCAGCGCTGTTTGAAAAGATAATCAAAACCTTCAATTTGAAGGGGGAGATCTTGTCCGAGGAGGACGAAGCGTACTTCACGTACATGAGTGTGGATCCAAACTTTGAGCAGGACATAACGGTGCTCGATCTCGGTGGGGGAAGTTTGGAAATAGTGACGAAGGATTGGTTCAAAAGTTTGCCCGTTGGGACGCACGTTTTGAACAGCTTGTTCAACTTGTCTCTCCCTCATATGGAGCAGTTCAGTGAGGCTGTCAGATACGTTGAGGAGAAGATTCCTTTCATCAAAAATCCTGTGGGTGTGGGCGGATCGTTCGTTACCATCGCCGCGATGAAGTTGGGAAGGTGGGATTTGAAGCTTCTGAACGGCTTGATCCTGAACGCTTCGGATGTTGAATTCTCGTTGAAATTATTGAAAGGTAAAAGTTACGGAGAAGTACGCGGCTGGGGGATCATTCCAGTTGGCAGAGAGAAAACGATCGTGGCCGGATGTGTAGTAGCGATGGCTGTAGCAAAATTTGGACCGATCAGAGTTTCAACGAAAGGTTTCAGACACACCCTCGCAAGTATGATTGAAAGGGGAAAGATAGAGAGACCTTGGCGTGCCCGGGGAGATTTGAACTCCCGGCCTCCAGATCCGCAGTCTGGCGCTCTATCCAGCTGAGCTACGGGCACGCACTGGCGGAGAGGGAGGGATTCGAACCCTCGGTGGAGGAATTCCCTCCACACTTGCTTAGCAGGCAAGCGCCTTCGACCTCTCGGCCACCTCTCCGGGCCAACCTTCATTATAATACAACTCACTGAAAATGCAAATATTCATCGTAAAAGCCTCTGTGAAGAGCTCTCTCACTTCTTTAAGTAATGTTCCTTCATTTTTTCATTGAAAGATAGGCTCAATATTTCGTCGATCACTTTCTGCACTTGATCGTAGGACCTAGTTCTAGGATCTCTCAAAAGGATCTCCTCGAGAACTCTTCTGTCCGCAGAAATGAAAGCTTCAAGGGCCCATTCCATTCTCAAAATTCTTGGAAGCAAGTAAAATTTCACGATCCTGTTCGTCAACGGTGGGTCAATCTTTTCCGGATGCAGGCCATCTTTATCAACTATCACTGGGATCTCAACAACGATATCGTTAGGGATGTCTGGAATGGCACCGTTGTTTTCAACGTTCAAAACTAACCTTGATTTCTCTCCGTTAACGATCGCGTTTATGAAAGGAATGTGCTGTTCTATACTACTATCTGCGCTTCGAAACACTTCTGGCCAGACCTTCGTGAGTTCGATTGAAGGATCTTTTTCCACTTCCTTGGCTAGCTGCAACAATTTTTTTCTAGTTCGCCTCAACTGTTCGTAGAACTTCAACCTTTCAACTTCGTTGTCTATTCCACCGTACTCGCCGTACCACTTTCTCTTCGTTTGTAGATCGAAATGGTATTTCCAACCACCCGATCTGACAGTATCTCCTATCGGATACATACCGTAGAATCTGTACAGATCTATTGCGGCTGGTGAAAAATCTAGGTCCCAGGGATCTTTAGGTTTCCAATCCTTGGAGTGTTTTTCGATCCATTCGTTCAGTAGTGGATAGGCGTCTTTTCCATCACACTTGAACCTGTTCAACCATATCGCATGATTGACACCAGCGACTTGCCAGTCTAGCTTTTCGATGTCTAGCCCTATCGTTCTGGCCAAGTTGAACACGTGGGCATAACCATGGCAGAAACCAACGATTTTCGCTTCAGTGAGTCTTTTGACCAACTGAGTGATCTCGAAGACTGGATTGGCGGTTTGCAATATCCACGCATCGGGCGCAAACTTTTCAACAGCCTTTGCGATATCGAGACTCAGCTTCAATTGATTGTAGTTTGAAATCGTATAGTAGTCTGAGACCATGTTGAGTCCATCGTTGTCGATACCCCTATAGTAGCCGTGCTTCTCTCCAACATTCCTGACAATCTCATACTGCACGTATCCATCTTCGTGACCTTCGGCTCTCGCGAGAGCAGTGTTTATGACGAAATCAGCACCTTCGAGAGCCCTTTCAAGTTGTGTTGTACTTTCGATCTCAAATTGTGCATTGAGCTCACTCAAATACTTTCTGACGAGAATATAGGTGGCTTGCAATCTTTCTTCGTCCACGTCCATGAGTGTCAACTTTGAACCATAGAGATTCTTCTGAGTCGAAAGATCCCCAGCAAGTTTCAGTGTGTAACGAACACTGCCTGCTCCTACGAAAACGATGTTCACCATGTGCATCACCATCCAAACATTGTACTACGTCTTTCAAGTCCAATTAGGGCTTCAAGTGAAAATGTTTCATCCGTTCTATTGAAGCCTCAGTATCAATTGTGAGATTATTATTTTCAACTGATGATTGATTTTTCACAAACTCAAAAAACACTTGACACAATCTTGAAACTTATGGTAACATACAAATACAAAAGTACGCCATTTGAAAATGGAGTGAGATGTTACGATGGGTTTTTCAAGTAGATATGTTCGTATCCTTTTTTATTTGTTGATCTTCTCAACATTGTTTTTCATCGCACGTTATAACTATGTTTTCTATCATACAATCATTGAATTTTTTGCCATCTTCACAGGTTTATCAATCACGTTGATTTCAGCAGCAACTCGCGGACTCACTCAAAACAAGATCTTCATAAAATTTGGCATTCTGTATTTTTTTGTAGCGGTGATAGACTTTTTACACACCCTCGCGTACAAAGGTATGGGTGTTTTTCGTGGTTGGACTGCGAACCATCCAACGCAGTTTTGGATCGCCGGAAGGTTGTTAGAAACGATCGGATTTTTTCTCATTTTGTTTTTTCCAAAATTAAAAGAACGAATTATTTTCGTTTCGTGTGGTGCGTTGAGTGCTCTATTCATCTTCACTATCTGGTTTGGCTTTTTCCCAGATTGCTTCATCGAAGGTTCTGGTTTGACTCCTTTCAAAATAACCATGGAATATGTGATGATAGGTATTTTGTTCGTTACTTTATTGAGGGTTTTTAAATGTAGCGATTCATCGATATCACCTTTCCGAAAATCTGTGATTTTGGCTATCGTCTTCACTATGTTGGGGGAGTTGTCTTTCACTCTCTACACTGATGTATATGGCTTTTTCAACTTCCTCGGACATGTGTTCAGATTCATCTCTTATCTGGTGATTTTGATTGGTGTTATAGTTGATTCTCTGAGAAAGCCTGTTAAAGCTCTGCTGATCGAGCTCGACGAAGAAAAAGAAAAACTCCAACAAATGGCTCATAAAGATCATCTCACGGGGTTGTACAGTAGAAATTTTTTCAACGAATTGATCCAGAAGCAAGTTTCGACTGCTTTGCGACAGATAGTTCCTCTTTCATTTCTCATGATCGACGTGGATGATTTTAAGCAAACAAACGATACCTTTGGCCATTTAGTGGGCGATGAAGTGCTCAGGTTCATAGCACGCAACATAGCCAGTTCAATCCGCGCTTCAGACATAGCCGCGCGCTACGGTGGAGATGAATTCATAGTTGCCTTCTATAACACAACTGAGCAACAAGCGTTGCAGATCGCTGAGAGAATAAGAGAAAAAATCAGAAACTCCAAAGAACTCGGCTTTGGTGTGGATATCAGCTACGGTGTGGCACAACTCGATTCGGGCCAAGACTACATGAAAACTCTTCAAAAAGCCGATGAGGCCATGTATGCCATGAAAAAGTCCAAAAAGAAGGCTTCTTAGCAATTTTCTTGCTCACTCTTCATCGTTGAGATTCGAGTACATTTGCTTGCGTTATATACTTCGAATGCTGGCAGAAACAAAAAATGATCTATGTTCCACGTTTAACGTTACACTATCTTCATTATTTGCGAAAGTTCTTGTCTGTTCCTTGCACTCTTTTCTGCTTCGAGATGCTTTTCGTTCAATTGATCAAACTTTCCCCATTTACCGATGGCTATCAGCGTTATGACGTTACCATCTATGTCAAAAAGCTCTTTCACTTTTACAGGATCGTATCCGGCCACAGGGTGTGCAATCAGTCCCATCTGAGTTGCCTGGATCAGTAAAAATCCCACCGCTAGGCCTGTATCGAACAGCGCGTAGTTTCTATTTTCGCTCAGCTGACAATCAAATTCGTCTTTTGTATAGACAACGACGATTGCAGGTGCGTACTTCATCCAGTAGTTCCCCCCAGAAAGAGCTTCGTGCAGCTTTCCAAGGTATTCTCTGCTCCTCACTACAATGAACCGCCACGGTTGCTTGTTAGCACAAGAGGGAGCAAGATGAGCCGCTTCGATGAGCCTTAAAAGCTTCTCATCTTCGATCGGTTCAGATCTCAAACCACGAAAGGCTCTCCTTTGGAAGATGGAGGGATTGATCGACAAATCTTCTTCAATCGTTTTTTTGAACTCTTCAAGCACTTGTTTGGCGTGGGTTGAAGCTTTCACGTTGAACCATTCTTTTCTGATTCTACCCCATGGATCAGTAATGAAAGTTGATCTTGAAAGTCTACCATTTTTGACGATTCCTAGTTGACTTGCCAGTTCCATCTTCACGTCCGAAAGCAATTTAAATTTGAGTCTGTGTTTCGTTTTGAAAAGGGCAATAACCTCTGGTAGATCTAGTGAGATTGCCACGATGCGCTCATCGAATTCTTCGAACAGTTCGTTGAATCGTTCTGCTTGCATTGTAGATGTCGATGTGCCGATCTTTGGATAGAAATGAAGTACCCAATAGTCTCCCAATAAATTTGTCAGTGCGAAATCCCGACCATTCTCATCTTTTAAGATCGTTGTAGGAAGCTTTTTCATGCGATCAACCCCCTATAAGCGATGGGAGTTTTATTGGTTTTGTACGCGATCAACTGTTCTTCAAAAACTGGTTTGCTTGGATTTTTGTATATCACACCCAGTGCGAATTTTTTCGTCTCTGTCGCGATTCTGAACGCTTGAACTCTATCAGTTGGATCGTAACTGTCTGGCAGGATATAGGTGTTTTCTTTGTACCATTCGTAGGTGTTCAGCTTGTTGAACGAGACACACGGTTGAAAGACATCGACCAAGGCATAACCTTTGTGTTGGATCGCTTGCTTGAAGATTTCCACCGTCAGATCGAGATAACCTGAGAAAGTTCGAGCCACAAAGGACGCGTCCAGAGCGACAGCCACAGCGATGGGGTTGAACGGATCCACGTAAACGCCATCGATTTGGAGCGTGGTGATCTGACCACGCATGGTCGTCGGTGAAGCTTGCCCCTTCGTTAAACCGTATATCTGATTGTTATGAACTATGTTCGTTATGTCTGGATTCTTCCTGATCGTATGAATGAAGTGATTTCCCCCTTCTCCGTAGCTACATCCATCTCCACTTTCAGCGATCACTACCAGTTCTGGATTGGCCATTTTTATTGCGACCGCAGCGGGTAGAGACCTTCCATGTAAACCGTTGAACATGTGTGCTTTAACGTATTGTGGCATCTTCGCAGCTTGGCCTATCCCAGAAACTATGACGACGTTCTGCGGTGATAAGTTGAGCTGTGCAAGAGCCGTTTTCAAAGCTCTCATGATACCAAAGTTACCACAGCCTGGACACCACGCGATGTCAGCGTTCGGTATATCGTAATCGTTGGGCTGAAACATTCATTCCACCTCCAGTTTTTCTCGAACTGCTCTCAAAACTTGCTCAACTGAGTATGGAAAACCATCGTATTTGAGTATCCTGTTCGATGTGTCCATGCAGAAAGTTTGTTTGATGAGATTGGCGAACTGCCCAGTAGCGTTCTGCTCAATGAAAATGATCTTTTTAGCTTTTTCAAAGAACCTCTTGGCTGTGGGAGGAACAGGATAAACTTGTGGAAAATGCAAGTGAGCGATTTTATCGTTACCGAGTGATCTTAGAGCTTCTCGAACGATCAAAAAGGTTGAACCCCAGCTCACCAGGAGTAATTCGTAATTCTCTGAGCCGAAGAATCTGGGCGTCAAAGACTCTTCAACTATTCTCTTGAACTTTTTCAAACGTTTTTCCACCATCATCTTTCTCACGGAGGCACTTTCAGTGATGTGCCCGAACTCGTCGTGTTCGTCGCTGTCCACTCGTACCAGGCCATCCCCGTAACCAGGTATGCCCCTCGGTGAAATACCATCCTCGGTGATCTCGTAGCGGCGATAGTTCTGGTTCGTTTTAACGATGTGCCTCTCGATGGAAACCTCGGGTAGTTGGTCTACAAGATAGTAAGAATCCAAAAGGTACTGATCGGTCAGAATGAAAACAGGTATTTGAAACTTGTCGGCCACGTTGAACGCGCGTGCGGTGAGTTCATACGCTTCTTCTATGCTTCCTGGTGCATAAACAACGCGTGGAAATTCTCCATGACCAGCGTAGAGCACGAGGTTGAGATCTGCTTGTTCTGTTCTCGTTGGAAGTCCAGTTGCAGGACCGGGTCTCTGACCTAAGTGTACGACGATGGGTGTTTCGATCATTCCAGCCAAGCTGATCGCTTCGCACATGAGAGCAAAACCTCCGCCGGACGTCGTCACTAAACCACGTGCTCCGGCGTACCAAGCCGCGATGACCATGTTCGCTGCGGCGATCTCGTCCTCGGCTTGCTCGACCAAGATCCCATGACTTTTCGCCATCTTCGCAAGTTCTGTGAACACGACTGTGGAAGGCGACATGGGATAAGAAGAAACGAAATTGCAACCGGCTGCGACCGCACCGAGCGCGACGGCTTTTGAACCGCTGAGCAAACGTTTATGTTTGACCTCTTCGCACCTAGTCAATTCTAGCTTCAAGTTCAAAGATCTTCCTATCTCGTAACCTTTCAATGCTGCGGAAACGTTCGCTCCTATGATCTCTTTCGATCTAGTTGAGAAGTGTTCTTCGATGTTCTTTTTCAGAGCCTCAACGTTGAGGTTCATGATGCCTGCGAGTACACCTGTAGCTACAGAGTTCGCGTAGATACGGTTGCCAAAACTCTCCGCAATCTTTGAAAAATCGATGATAACGTGATTTGGTTCGTTCCTTACGAATTTTTCCTCACCAAGCACGATCGTTGAATCGTTCATTCGCCATCTGAGTCTGTCTATGGCGTTTTCGTTGAGTACAACGAGTAAATCGATCCGATCGATGTTGGCGTGAACAGGTTCGCAAGAGATCCTCAGCGTCGTAGAATTGTTTCCACCACGAATGCGAGACATGTATTCCTTCGTTGCAAAGACGTACAAGTCCGAATCTTTAATCACTCGAACCAGTATCTCTTCAACTGTTTGAATGCCTTGCCCAGCAGCTCCACTCAATACAACGCTGATTTCTTTCTTTTTTTCCACGGTTGCACCTCCACAAACTTGATTCAATTTAAAGTTTATCACAAATTTAACCAAAATTGCCCTTCGAAACAAAAAGGCCAGCCGAACGGCTGGCCTTTCAAATTCGAGTGAATCTCAGTAAACCATGATCACAGTACCTTCACGCCTCGGATCTGCTCCTCCGTACACCTTTCCCGTTTCATGGTCAATGAGTATGCACTGAACACTGCCTATGATGCGGGGAGTTGGCTCCAATTTGTGGCCTCTCAGCTCTAGTTCCCTGCGAACGTGCTCGGCTATACCTTGTTCCCAGCGAACCGTCGGATAAGATGAGCTGAAAATGCGTGGCGCGTTTATCGCTGATTGAACATCCATGCCGTGATCGATGATGTTCATGATCACTTGCATCACGCTCGTTATGATGGTCGCACCACCTGGCGAGCCAACGGTGAACCAAGGTTTTTCGTTTTTGAAGACTATCGTTGGTGTCATGCTACTCCTTGGGCGCTTCCCTGGCTCGACTTGGTTCACTCCACCTGGTACGAAATCAAAATCCGTCATTTCGTTGTTGAGCAGAAAACCATAACCTGGTACCATAACACCGGAACCAAAGACATCCTCTATCGTCGTGGTATAAACCACGAGGTTTCCCCATTTATCACGCACGGTGAAGTGCGTCGTTTGAGAGCTTGGGTTTTCTTCACACCAGAAGGGTTTGGCGCAACAAGTTTGATCAGCAGATTCGTATTTCCAAGGATCACCAGGTGTGACGTTCGGATTGGCTTTTTGAAAGTCTATGAGTGATCCTCTCTCTGCAATGTAGGCTGGATGTAGATAGCCCGTGTAGGGTATCTTCACAAAATCACCGTCTGCGAGGTATTTTCCACGGTCTGCATAGGCCAAATGCATCGCTTCGATCATCAAATGGAGTGTTTGAGTTGTATTATGGCCGAGTGCTTTGATATCGTAAGCTTCCAACATTTTGAGCATCTGGAGTAAGGTCAACCCACCGGAACTTGGAGGTGGCATGGAAACGATTTTATAGCCACGGTATGTACCAACGATCGGCTGGCGAAACTTCACATCGTAGTTTTTCAAATCTTCTAGAGTCATAGTTCCACCGCGTTCCTGCACGGCTTTAACGATCGCTTCCGCGATTTCACCTTCATAGAACACTTCTGGTCCTTTGTCTCTTATCAAGCGGAAAGTTTTTGCAAGGTCTGGTTGAACTAATAGCGCCCCTTCGGGCAACGGTTGACCGTTCGGGGCGAAGATTTTCTTCGCTTCATCGTTGAACTTGTACATGCTGGGTTGAATGTACTCAGCCAAAACTTTGTTCACTCTCACACCCTTCTCGGCGAGTTCGATCGCAGGATCGATGAGCTCCGCGAAAGGCTTGCTACCATAAAGTTTGTGTGCCGTGATCAGGCCTTTCAGCGTGCCAGGTACACCGATGGCATGTCCAGTCTTGATCGCCTCCGTGAAAGGTAGTGGCTTTCCTTCGGCGTTCAAAAACATCGTAGGCTTGGCACCAGCCGGAGCTTGTTCTCTGCTGTCGATGATCACTACTTCATTTTTGTCGGCCAGATAGATCATCATGAAACCGCCGCCACCGATACCAGACATCATCGGTTCAACAACGTTCAAGGCGAACTGCACCGCTATGGCTGCGTCGATCGCGTTTCCACCTTGTTGGAGTATTCTTGCACCAACTAGTGAAGCGAGTGGATGCGCGGTCGAAACTACCCCTTGGAATGGTTGATCTTGGGAAGCGAAGATCAGTTGGACAAACACTGCGAGTAACAGCAAAACCACGGTGCGTGTAACGAAGATTTTTTTCATGGTACTCCCCCCTTTCAAAAATATTGTATCATTTGTTTGAACTGTTTTGAGGGATTGTTTGAACGAAAGTACAGAGACAACGAATCATCTCAGTAACCAGACATTTTCAACGAAGACTCTTTTCAATCCGCTGGAAGTGGCTGCGTTGAAAACCTCTTGCATCTGTTTTTTGCTCGTAGTTGGAACATCGTGCATGAGATGTTGTGGTGCAAAAGCCAAGAGAATGTAAGGTATATTTTCGTCAATTTGTGCGAGAAAACGAGCGATGTTTCCGACCTCAACTTCATCGACATAGTGTGGAACTACCAGAGTGCTCACGACGAGCAAAGGCGGTTCTTTTCTGTCATCCAGAGAAGAAATGAGTTTGATGTTATTTTTCAGTCTATCCACAGCTTTTTCACCGTTCACACCACAGAGCGATTCATACACAGATGGGGTGAAAGCTTTCCAATCTATCTTGATGATGCCCCCAGATTTCAAGCTGACCAGAGCCATTTGTTTGGCTATCGTTTCGTTCATGAGCCCATTGGTCTCCCAACAAATCCTCTTGTTCATCTTTTGTGAAGCTTTCAGTGTGAAATCTGACCAAGGCAGTGGATCCCCACCGAAATAGCAAACGCAACTAACGTGCCTTTGATTGGCAAGTTTGGCAAGCTCATCGATTGAGATGAATTCACCTTCTTTCATTTCTCCATTCGACAACATGTACTTGTGATCTATATTCTGACAGAAAAGACAATCTAGGTTGCAACCAGTGAAAAACACAGCTAAGTTGTTGAAGCCAAGGTGGTTCTTTTCAGGACAAACTGGTAAGGCAACACAGTTCGTTGGGTGAGGATCCAAGTACCAGCGAAGGTAGGCTTTGTCGAAATCTTCAGTTATTGGGATCAGTTTTCCACCGATATTCTTCATAACTCCACAGTGACCAAAGCTGCTTGGAAAAATCTTGCATCGATTGATGCAGAGAGAACATCTTGAGCCCTCTTGAGACACTTGGGCAGGAAAGCCGATCGAGCAGCGCCATTTTTCGTGCGTTTTTCTGGAGAAAATCAAGGCTTTCTCCGGTCTTTCTCTCAAGCAGTTGACGCATACTCTTACGGATGAGCTGATCTCGATAGATTCGAAACCGCACAGAACACATTTCTTCTTGGAAAACTCTTCAAACATGTCTCACCACGGTAAAGAAAGCTTACCCATGACACAGCTTCTCTTCGCACCAGTCACGGTTTTGGCGGGAGCCAAACTCTTCACGAACATTTCACCGAGAAAAGCGATCGCTATAGCTTCACGAAAGTCTATCAACCTTTTTTCTAAAAGTTTGATCTCAAAACCAGCTTGTTCAAGATCTTCCAACAACGTTTGGTTGTAAGCTCCCCCACCTGTCACGATGAATTTTTTCACGTGTGGAAGATGAAGCGTGACGTTCTCTTTGACCATACGAGCTGTGAACATAACGATGGTTCGCAAAAGATCGGCAGGTTGTAGCGGTTTGAGCGCACCAACTTCTTCAAGGAAGGAAAGGTTATAAACTTCTCTACCTGTTGTCTTGGGCGGTTTCTTTTCGATGTACTTCCTTTCGTGCTCGATCATCTTCTGTAGCAAATCTGGATTGGCCTTTCCAGTCCTCGAAAGACTACCTCCCTCGTCGAATTCTTTTGCAAAAAAATTTCGAACTACAATGTCCATCAAGCAATTACCCGGTCCAGTATCGAAAGCGATCAGTTCGCCATTCACACCGATCGCTGTGATGTTAGCTATGCCTCCAACGTTCAAAACGGCGGTAGAAACGTCTGAACCCATCAAAAAAGCCCAGTCGAAATACGCGGTGATCGGCGCTCCTTCACCATCCAACGCAACATCTTTAGTTCTAAAACCGTGAATGACGGGCTTTTTCAGTTCAACTGCAAGCACGTCTGCTTCACCGAGTTGAAGCGTCGCTCTCTGTGTGGGTGTGTGCCAAACTGTTTGACCATGGTAAGCCACAAAATCGCACTGAAAGTCAAATTTTTTCACAATTTCTGCATGTTTTCTTGCGATCTCGTAGTTGAGTAGTGTTACGTACTCAACGTTGGAAAAATTCTTGTCGTAAGCCTTTGTGATCTTTTCTTTGAACGAAATCTCATAACTCACTGTTACCGCATTCATCAAATCAAAATTCAGCTGTTTGTCCCAGGAGAATTTCACCTGAGCTATATCCAATCCGTCTGCGGATGTGCCGGACATCAAACCCAACACCGTGTGCTGTTTTTTCTCAAAAAGTTTGAGAAGTTCTCGCCAATCACCCAGTTGAACGAACTGATCCAAGGTTATCCCCCCAATTCAGCTTTTTGTAAACTTTTCGATCAATCTCCCAAGTAATGAGCAGAATGCATTCATATCGTCTACTTTGTAAAGGTTCGTCCTCACTTTCAAATCACTCGAGCCAAAACCTTTCGGTCCACCGAATTTTTCGGCCAACATGTTAGATACGTTTTCTTCCAGCTTCTCTTCACAAGGCAACATGATCACGCTCAGTATCTTTCCATGTTGCAGTAAATGATCAATATGCCAGTGGTTTTTCTTCCCTTTCTTTAAATGTCTACCGATTCTTTGAAGTAATCCATTCATCGCAGAACCAACATACACATACAATCCCGCTTCAAGGACCCATCGGTTTTTAATGGTAGCTTTGTGGTCCAATTGGATGAGGAGCAGGTACGTACCTTTCATTCTACCAAACTGAGGTATCTATCGAAACCGTCCGGAGCGATCGTGACCACGCGTGCATTTTCTGGAAGATCTTTCGCGATTCTCACCGCTACAGCTATGTTTGCACCACTTGAGATACCCACAGGTAAAGCTTCTTTTTTCATCAGAAATTTCATCATGTCTATGGCTTCCTCATCTTCGACCAGTTCTATTCTATCGATCAACGAGATATCCAAAATCTTAGGAACAAAGCCAGCACCTATACCTTGAATCCTGTGCCTTGATGCAAAACCTTTCGAAATCGTTGGTGAAGTAGCTGGTTCAACTGCTACTATCTTTACTTTAGCCCCATAAAGTTTCTTCAGCACTCTGCCGACACCCGTGATAGTTCCGCCGGTACCGATTCCAGCAACAAACACGTCCAATTTGTAGTTCATCTGTGCGAGGATTTCGTGAGCGGTGGTCAGCTCGTGTGAGAGTGGATTGTAAAGATTTTCAAATTGGTTCGGCATGTAAGCGTCCAATTCTTGAACCAATTCCAAGGCTTTTTTTATCGCTCCGTTCATCCCTTGCTCTGCGGGTGTCAAGATCACTTCAGCTCCATAACTTCTGAGCAGTTTGACTCTTTCCACACTCACGCTCTCAGGCATCGTGAGTATGACCCTATAGCCTTTCAAAGTTCCAATCGCAGCCAGTGCCACACCTGTGTTACCGCTGGTGGGCTCCACGATCACACCGTTTTTGATTAAGCCTTGAGACTCGGCTGCTTCGATCATGAACAACGCGGGTCTATCTTTCACGCTACCCCAAGGATTGTTCCTCTCAAGTTTCACAAACACCCTCGACTCTGTCTTCAACCTCACCATGGGGGTATTGCCTACTAAATTCAGCATCTCGGCTATCCCTCCTCAGTATTCTTGCGGGTACACCAACTGCCAAGCTATTCGGTGGCACATCTTGCAAGACAACGGCGTTGGCTCCTATGACTGAATTGTCCCCAACCTTTATGGGTCCAAGGATTTTGGCACCTGCCCCGATCAAAACGTTTCTTCCTATATCAGGATGTCTCTTTCCAGTACAAATTTTTTTAGCTCCGAGCGTGACTCCCTGGTAGATCACAGTATTGCTTCCCACGCTTGCAGTCGAGCCTATCACGACACCAATGCCGTGGTCTATCACTACACCAGGCTCAATCTTGGCAGCTGGATGGATGTCCATGGAGAACAGAACGCGTTTGAGGTAATAGAAAATATAAGCCAGGGGGTAAAGTTTCCATTCGTAGAAAAGGTGGGAGATTCTATAGAGGAGTAAACCGTGAAAAGAAGCGTTGAAGAAAATCAACTGAAAAACGTTAGAAGTGGCAGGATCTAGGCGAAGGTACGCTCTCACGTCCTTTCGAACAGCGTGTAAGAAATTTCGCACCCCACAAGCATGGAAAAACACCTCCTACTTTTGATCTTCATTCATCAACCAGTTTAGCATGTTTTTTCCAAAACGAGGTTCATTCAAACGTCTTTTTTGAAAATATAATTGTTTTGAAAGGAGGAACTTCGATGTATCAAAATGAAGCGATCTTCGATAACGGGTTTCACAAGTTCTATTTTCTTGGCTGGGAAGAGAAAGAAGAGGAGATAGTTCAAACCAATCAATACCTCATCGTTGATGGCGATGAGGCTGTCCTTTTAGATCCTGGAGGAGCTCACGTTTTTCCACGTGTTCTTGCGAACGTTTCCGAGATCATTGAACCTTCCAAAATAACACACCTGTTCTACACCCACCAAGATCCAGACGTGACTAGCGGTATCATCCTTTGGCTTTCCATAGCAGAAAGCAGCAAGGTTCATATCTCAAACCTTTGGGTTCGTTTCTTGCCACATTTTGGTGTTTATGATCAACGCCGGGTCGTTGGGATTCCAGATCATGGTGACACGATAAAGTTGAAAAGTGGAAATACCTTGGAATTGATACCAGCACATTATTTGCATTCCACTGGTAACTTCAATCTCTACGATCCTGTGGCTAAGATACTGTTTTCAGGAGACGTAGGAACGTGTGTGTTTCCAGCTGGAAAGAGATACCGCGAGGCGGTAGATTTCGAATCGCACGTTAAGAACATGGAAGCTTTTCACAAAAGATACATGGCTTCCAACATGGCATGTCGTAAATGGGTGGATACGGTTTCAAAGAAACAGATCGACGTAATAGCCCCACAGCATGGAGCGATAATGAGAGGAGAATGTGTCAAAAAATTCTTCAATTGGCTGAGAGATTTGAAATGTGGTATCGATCTCATCGACCAATTCTACGGGAAGTGAAGCGCATGGACAAAAAAACTTTTGAAAAGATCTCATCAGCTTTCTTTGCTGAAAACTTAATGACGAGTTTCATGAGCCAACTGGATGAAGCACTCGTTTCAAGGGTCTTGAATCTCAGACATCGCATAGATGAAGCTATGAACAGATTTGAAGGAACAAAAGATCAAATCTCCAAGATTCAAGAGAAGTTTTCCACAAACAGTGAGGAATTGAAAAATGCTTTCGAAACATTACGACGCGTCAGCTCTGAAATGCAATCTCAGCTTTCAAAATCTGGGGCCAGTTTGGATCAGGTGAGTGAAAAATTCAAAGATATCCTCGATAAAACTTCACGCACTTTGGAAAGTTTCGGAGAAATTGAGCGTATGATCGAACAGATCGTGAGGATAGCCAAGCAAACGAATTTGCTCGCGTTGAATGCATCCATAGAAGCGGCGAGGGCAGGCGAACACGGTAGAGGTTTTGCCATCGTGGCTTCTGAAATTCAAAAGCTGGCTGGAGAGTCGAACAGAACCACGCAAGAAATCACACAAAAAGTGAAACATCTCAGCGAGATGGTTCAAAGTTCCATAGAAGGTTTGAAGATCGTTGCCGATTTGTTCAACATCTTCAAAAACTCTACAGAGCGAATGCTTTCTTTTTTGCAACAGAACGCCGAATTGATTTCCAAAACGAGCGTCACTTTCGATCAAACCAGTGAAAGTTTATCTCAGCAGCAAGCTGTGATAAAAGAAACCTACGAAGTTTTAAAGAGCGCTGAAGAAAAATTCGAAGCTATGCTCAGGGTCATCAACTCCGTTGTTAAAGCTCAGCAGAAGCTCAAGGATTTGAAGCTGTGAAAGATCTACGCCATCTTGGACTTGGCTTCTTTTGTTCTACGAGCGATAATAGAATCACCACGAACAGGAAGTTCAAGCTTTCGAACCTCACTCTGTCGAAGTTTCTGAATGTTTTTTATCAGAACCTATCCGACTTCGTCGTGTTGCTGGAAATTTCGAAGAGAATGAATCTGAGCATCTTCAGATTGGGGTCAAACATGGTACCATTCGCTTCACATTCGAATTTGGACAAAAGTTGGTTAAAAATGATCGAAAAAGATTTGAAAAGTGCATCAGAAGCAATTCGAAAGTATGGCGTTCGCATCACGATGCACCCAGGTCAACACGTGATCCTCAGCTCACCGAGGAAAGAAGTTTTGGATGCTTCTCTAAGAGAACTTGAATATCATTTTTGGCTCCTCGATTGTTTGGGTGTTGGAAATGACGGCGTTGTGGTGGTACACGTCGGGGGTGTTTATGGGGATAAAAAAGAAGCTTTGAAGCGCTTCATCTTCGTTGTAAGGGAAAGTTCGTGGTTGAAAGAAAGGTTGGCCATTGAGAACGATGAAAGATTCTATAACTTAGAGGATGTGTTGTGGCTCTGCGAGAGGTTGAACCTTCCAGTTGTGTTCGACTATTACCATCACACGATTAACCCTTCGGATTTCGATTCAAAAATGGTTCTGAGTAGTTGGGATGGTAGAATTCCAGAGTTTCATCTTTCATCCTTCCCAACGGTTTCGAAGAAGTTCAACGAGCACGGGGACTGGATAGAGATCGAAGATGTACTTTCTTTAGAGAATCTGTTCAAAGGTGAAAGAATAGATGTGATACTGGAGGCCAAGAAAAAGGAGAAAGCTATAGAAAGGCTCATAGAACTGGCTCAGGATAATGGTGTTGTCCTTTCTGCGCGATCTTTAATGAAGGGGTGAAGAGTTTTGATAAGAAATTTTGTCTTCGATCTTGGAAGAGTGTTGTTGGATTGGGAACCTTACGAGTACATGCTCAAAGTTTTTCCAAAAAGTGTTGCAGATGAGATCAACGAAAAGATTTTTGAAAGTAAAGATTGGTGGTTGATGGACAAAGGGATATTCTCTGAAGAACAGCTGTGGGAGAAGAAACTCAAAGAACTCCCTCATCTGAGTGAGTACATAGTGCACATGAAAGAAAAAGTGCCGCAACTTTTGATTCCAATCGAGGAGAATGTGAAGATTTTGCCTAAACTCAAACAAAAGGGTTTCAAGTTGTACGTGTTGTCGAATTTCAGCGAGAAAAATTTCGAGTTGGTCTATTCCAAGTACGACTTTTTCAAATTTTTCGATGGTATGGTCATTTCTTCGCATGTGAAGCTCGCCAAACCCGAAAAAGAGATTTATCTGGAGCTGATCAAAAGATACAACTTGGTCCCAAAGGACAGTCTCTTTATAGATGACAAGCTTGAGAACATTCAAACTGCACGGATGTTGGGTTTCGAGTGCATACATTTGACGGACCATAGAAATCTCACAGAAAAGCTTAAGGATTTGCTTGGTGAAAACTTTGTGGATGAACTTAAAGATTGAACGAAACAGTCGGCCGTACAGCTGAAGGTTTTCAAAATATTTGTGGGGGTGATAGAATGAGAAAGTTTTTCTTCATGATCGTGATGATGATAGCTTTAGTTGGTTTTGCCGGTGTATTCATCAACTTGGACTCTTTTTTTGGAATTGGTTCTGCAGGTAAACTTCTTCTCGATGGAGAAGAAAAGCAAATTGGTATGGTTTCCAACTATGGGCTACAGCTGAGTATCGATTATGGTTTACATGACGGTTTGAGATTGGGTGTCACAGCATCTTCACAGAACGTTTCTTTAGCTTTTGAATCTGAAAGTTTGAACTTCGGTCTTTTATGCTTGGGTGTTGAAGGACTTTTTGCTATGGATTTTTTTGAACTCGTTTTGCAGATTTCTGCCGAGTTGCATTTCGTTCTGACTTCGTTCGTATATGGAGAAGGAAAGATGAACCAGAACGATTTCAATGGTCACATCTTTTCTGGGAAAGCCGTTTTTGAGAAATATTTGAGTGAAAACCTTTCTGTTGCAGTTGGAGGAGGAATGAAATATCTTTCGATGGAAAGCGTGAACAACTCTAAGAGCTTCAAAGGGTGTATCCCCTGCGTTATTTTAAGGATGGGATATTCTTTTTAATGATTTTCTAATTGCCAAGGTGTATAAGTTCAGCTGAAGGGGGGATATTCAATGAGATTGCTCATACTGTTGTTTTTAGCAGTTTCTATTGCGACATTGGCACAGCCTCAGCCTTTACAACCGCAGAATCCCATCGTACCTCCTCAGCCGAACTTATCGAGGCTCTCTATCACTCCCCAGATTTTGGTTTTCTTCTCTGGTTTACCGCAGGAGAAGAAGGTGTTACTCTACAACTTTGGCAACAATCCTTTGAGATGGAGTTTGGGAGCAAGCTCAAGATTTTTGAAAGTCGACGCTTCTGACGTTCCAAATCCATTGCCTCCTCTTCAGGGAGCTTCTTTGAAAGTGACCGTGGTTTGGGATCTAGTTCCCACAGAGGCTGGTACGATAGAAAAACCCGGCGCCTTGATTGCCCTGTTGGAGAAATTACTAGGAGTGGACATACCTGATAGGTACAAACATTTCGGTGTCGGATTGTTGAGCGTTTTGGATGAACCAATGAAAGTTCTTCACTTCGTCACAGTTTTCACAGTGATGTATTGATCGACTCAGGCGCGGATCTTGTCCAGATCACCCCTCATGAAGAGTATGAGATAGTAGGCAGTTTCAGTTAAGTCTTTCGTGTAGATCCATCTTTTCATACAGAGAAAGCTGTCTGAATCTATCAGGCTAAGCACGTGGTGCTCAACGCGTGCACGATCGCAAGGTTCTATGATTTGTTCTATCTTCGTGATTTCAGCGTTCGTTTCGCTCAGAAAAATCTTTGCAATCGATCCAGTGAGATCTTTTCCTTCAAAAGCGTGACTTATAGCAGGATGCAGGAACGATTCTTCAACGAGGATGGGGATTTCGTCAAAATAGCGTAATCTTTTTATGTAAAGGCATGTTGAAACGTTCTGCCATCGTGCTTGTTCAGCGATTTCCCTGTCGATTTGGATATGCCTTTTGTCAATCACGTAGTTTTTGGAAGCGATGCCGAAAGTTTCTAATGCATAGCTCAAACTGATGAGTGGTTCAAAGCTGAACGATGGTCTCAACTTTTTTACGAATGTGCCGATACCATGTTTTTTGACCAAGAATCCCTGAGCGACCAACTCGTCTATGGCCGCGCGTACTGTTGCTCTGCTCACCTTGTACGTCTCCATCAGCTCAAATTCGGCTGGGATTTTCTGGCCTTCTTTCCAATCGCCTTTGAGGATTTTCTGTTTCAATTCATGGGCCAATTGCGCGTAGAGAGGTATCACGCTCGTTTTGTCCAGCAACCGCTCTCACCTAAGCCAATTGTATCATCCTCTTTTTCTCCTCTGGAAGATCCAACGCGAGTGTTCCACCCGGATTCATGATGTTGTTCGGATCGAAATGTTTTTTCAAGGCTCTGAGTACCTCGAGTTGGTTACGACCTATACAAGCTTCGAACCAAGGTGCGAAGAGTTTTCCAACGCCGTGGTGATGGCTCAACGCTGCCCCACTTTTGACTATGTTGTCCAATATCCCAGATTGATACTCAACGAACTCTTCTATGTCTTTGAACATGCCGATGAAGATGAAGTAAAGGTTCGTACCCTGCGGGTAAAAATGAGAACAATGACTCATCACCACAGTTTTGGGTCGTTTCTTGCAGTACTCCCGAACCATTTTATAGACATGTTCGACCTGATCCCAAGCTACGGCACATTCGAGCGTGTCTATGATTATTCCAAAATCGTGCAGATCGTCCCTGAGGTACGGATCGGTGAATCTACCTTTTTCCCATCTTTTAGCGACGTATCCAGTGGTATAGATGGCTCCGAATGAACGTGCGATCTTCATGATCTGTCTTTTTACATTCTTTGCGTAGTTTTTCTCCCCCTGCGCAATCCCAAGTAAGAGGCATCTTTCCATACTCTTCATGCCTCTCAAAGAGATCAGCCTGTCCAGAATGGTATCTTTTACACCATAAAGTCTGAAGGCAATCTCCGTTTCTTCCGGATCCGAGAGTCTCATGACGGCGGGAAAGCCAAAACCAGCTTGAGTTATCTCCCGACACGCTTCGATGGCACTGTGGAAGCTTGGAAAGATGAAGCTGAATCGCTGATCGTTCTGTGGCATGTATCTGAATATCTTCAACGTGACTGAGACTAAAAGTCCGTAAGCTCCCTCGCTGCCTATCATCATCTGATCTATGGAAGGTCCAAGTGCAGCTCTTGGATATTCTTTAGTTTTGATCTCACCGATCGGTGTGATATATTCTTGACATACCACAAGGTCTTCTATCTTTCCGTAGTAGGTAGAATTTTGACCAGCTCCACGCGTCACAACCCAACCTCCAACGGTCGAATATTCGAAAGATTGTGGTAAATGTCCGCAAGTGTATCTGTGTTTCGTTCCAAAGATCTTTGGTGCTTCGTTCAAAGCTTGCTCCAACTTTGGACCGTAGATACCAGGTTCAACTGTGACGGTGTGATTGATCTCGTTCAATTTCAAGATTCTGTTCATATGTTTGGTGAAGTCGACACAGACACCGCCCTTCACACACTCAGTACCTCTGGTTACAGTTGAGCCGCCACCGCGTGGATATATCGCTATACAGTGGTCGTTGCAATACTTGACGATCTTTACAACATCCTCCCTATCCTTTGGAAACAATACTAAATCTGGTAGGTTCTCTATCCTTTTTTCTCTGAGCCTCATCAAATCGAACATCGTCTTGCCAAAGCTCGCCTTGACCCTCGAATAGTCATCGAAACGAACGTTTTCAGGTCCGAGCATTTTCTGGAAAACTTCTATGTGTCTGGATTCAAGTTTGATGGGCACATCAACTTTCACCTCTTCGAAGCCTGGGTTGATCGGTTCTTTGAAATGCTCGTCTGTAAGTTCAAACGTTTCTTTCATCAATTCGTACAGTTTCTCGTTGGGGTGTTTGAAATAACCTGGGTCTCCCCATTTAAAAATCGAACGATAAGAATTGTTCGGAGCAATCTGTTCGATCCAGTTCGGTTTAAAACTCACATTCGTAACCCCCTTCAGCACTCCGGGTAACGTGTGATCTTTTGAAGCTCAACATACAGCGGCTTGAGTTTCGGATAAATCTTTTTGTACACTCTGGTGTAAAGTTGCTCGTAAAGTTCTGATCGTTTTTGATTTGGTTCAAAACAACGGCTGTATCTGACCATGTGTTGTGCCGCTTCTTCGAAAGTTTTATAAACGCCGAGACCCACAAAACCAGCCATCGCCGCACCTAATCCAGATCCCTCGTGGCTTTCACCTCTGTAGAGTCTTCTATTCAAAACATCAGCGAAGATCTGGCAGACAAAATCAGATCTGGAACCTCCCCCACTCACAACAACTTCTTTTATCGGTACTTTCGAAACTTTCTCTATTTTCTCAACACCTTCACGTGCGGCGTAAGCGAGCCCCTCTATGATCGATCTGTAAAGATAGGCTTTGTTGTGGATGTCTCCAAATCCTAAGATTGCTCCCCTAGCTTCCGGCATTTTTAGGGCGGCACCCCAGTAGGGTTGAAGCATCAAACCTAAACAACCTGGTTCAGTACATTTCAAAAGTTCATCGAAGATTTCCTCAACGCTCACCGCCCTTTGTTCGGCGAGCTTCATTTCGTAATCTGCAAACTCCTTTTTGAACCAGCTCACCATCCAAAAACCTCTGAATATCTCAACTTCGGGATTGTATTTCCCAGGGATGACGGCAGGATATGAAGGCATGAATTTTATCGGTTCGAGGTATCTGTCGGAGGTGATCTGCACTGTCACAGTGGTTCCCAAGCTGACACAAGCTCTTGATGGTTCCAAACAACCAAGCCCGACTGTTTCGCAACCTTTGTCTGAACCAGCTGCTATCACGGGTGTGCCTTCCAATATTCCTGTTAAGTTGGATGCTTCCTTCCTAACACCACTTATCACACTCGTAGGTTGTACAAGTTCGACCAGCTTACTTTCTTCAACTGGAAACAGCATTCTGTGATAGTCTAACGGTGAACTGGCCCAGCTGAGTTTCTTGTAATTGAACGGAATGTGGCCTATTTGATTTGCGATGGAGTCGACAAATTTACCCGTTAGCAAGTAGTTCAACCAACCTGAGAGAAGCAAAAACTTGTGTGTCTTTCGCCATATCTCTGGTTCATTTTGCTTGACCCAGCTGTATTTACACTTCTTCGCCGAGATCTTTGCAGCTTTGTCCATGCCAACGATTTTGAAGCCGATTTCGTAGAACCATGGAAGCTTCACATCGTAGCGTGCCATACGCTGATCCAACCAAACTATGGCATTTCTCAGAGGACGACCTTTCTCGTCTAGGAAAACGCATGTGTCTCTCTGCGTTGTTACACACACCGCGCGTATCTCGTTCCAAAGTTTTTGAACTTTTTCTCGAAGAGATCGGCAAGCTATCGCGAGTGATCTTTCATACACTTCGAGTGGTTGTTCAGCCCATCCTGGTTTTGGAGAGATATAAGCTTGTGGATATTCCTCTTTGTGTGCAGAGATCAAGTTACCATTCGAGTCGAAAAGAATCGCTCTCAAACTCTGTGTACCACAATCGATAGAAAGAACCAGATCAGAAGACACACCGAACCACCCTCTCACTGCTCAAAGTTGCGATCATGTTAGCACCATTACTTGAGACGTTCTCCAAGACTCGTTGGCCTCGTTTAACAGGCTCTTCAACGATCGTGTTCTTGATCTTGTTCATGATCTTTTCAAAATCTCGAAGCGGTACCTCCCTGTCACTCTTGACAGGTATCAATCGGCCTTGGTTGGTCAAAACTGTTGTGCAAAGAACGCGCGAAGGATCGATCAAATCGATCTTTGCAAACTTCAAACCTTTGTCACATCCATATCCAACAAAGACAGGTTTTTCCAAACCTCCGATTACGTCTATTTCACAACCTTTGGGGCACACAACGCACACGATTTTTTTAACAACAGTTTCGTCAGCTTTTTTCTCATCCGCTTTAAGGATCATCAACTTAATCCATCGTGTTCCACTCGAAACGTGGAATTCTATCGTTTCCAATTTCTGAGGCGTCAACCTTTTAAAATGCTTTTCAAAACTCCCAAGGTTTGTCTGTAGAGAAACGATCGCATTGTGGAGCTCTCTCTTGACGCGAAAATACATCTCAAATCTGCCTTCTTGTGTTATGTCAACAAACTGAGGCACACTGTAAAGAAATTCGTTTGAGATTTCAACTCGAATCAAGTTTCTTCGAGTGAGTCTGTTAGCATAGATTGCAGCCCAATAGCCAGCGATGCGCCCTGTACGAGTTACATGATCAACGAGGTCGTGCACGTGGAGACTATTGCCGCAAGCGAAGACACCATCAACGTTCGTCATGAAAGTTTGATCAACCATTGGTCCTTTGGTTCTTTCATCCATCGGAATGTTCAAAGTCTCGGCTAGCTCATTTTCTGGGATTAAACCAACGGCCAAGATCAGACTATCACAATCAAGCACCGTATCGGTTCCAGGAACAGGTTTCATTGAAGAATCAACTTTGACAACCTCGACGCGCTCTATCCTCACTTTACCAAAAATTCTCCTAACTGTGCTCGACAGATGTAGTGGTATGTTGAAGTCCTCAAGACATTGAACAATGTTCCTTTCAAGACCAGATGGCGTATCCTTTATTTCGAACACGCCCAGCACTTTTGCTCCTTCCAGAGTCAATCTCCGTGCCACGATGAGACCTATATCCCCGCTACCGAGTATCAAGCAGCGTCTTCCCGGAAGAAGCCCCATCATGTTAACAAACTTCTGTACAGTTCCGGCCGTGTAAACACCGGCGACTCTGTCACCGTGAATGAGTGCTTGCTTGTCCGTTCTTTCACGACAGCCCGTGGCAAGTACTATAGAACGAGCCCCAACCTTTGAAATGCCCAACGCGTTCTGAACAAAAAGTTCGAAATGTTCACCCTTTCTAATTTCGAGGACAAAGCTGCTGAGCATCGAATGAATGTTGCGCTTTTCTAGTTCCTCTATGAACTGCTCAGCATACTCAGGCCCCGTTAAGCGTTTTTTGAACTCGATCAAACCAAAGCCTTCGTGGATACATTGCTTTAGAATGCCTCCAAGTTGTCCTTCACGTTCAATCAAAAGAACTGAGGCTCCCTCATCGTGTGCGGAGATCGCAGCTGCGAGTCCCGCTGGGCCACCACCTATCACCACAACATCGTAAAATCTATTCATAGCTTCACACCTCTGGTCCGCGCGATGAACAATTCTGAACCTTCACTGTTCTTTCTCATGGATAACGGATCGATGCCGATTTCACTGATTATTCCAACGATGTTCGGGGTACAGAAACTTCCTTGACACCTTCCCATCCCACAACGCGTTCTCCATTTGATGCCGTCGAGGGTTCTCGCAGGGAGAAATCCTTTCAGCGCGTTGATAACTTCCTGTTTCGTGACAGTTTCACATCTGCATACAACGACGCCGTAGTTAGGATTTTCAGAGATGAGTTTTTGCTTCTCCTCAATCGATAATTTATTGAACTGCGGCTCTGAGACTCTTCGAGGATTGAATTTCTCGTTTGGTACAACATTCATGGTTTTGGAAAGTATCTCAATACAGAATTTGGCAACGTCCTCGGCTATGGCTGGAGCGCTCGTCAAGCCTGGTGATTGAATGCCGGCAGCGTGGACTAGATTCTCTATTTTTGACGATTTTTCAACAATGAAGTCTTCTTCATAGGTTGCTGCTCTCGTCCCAGCAAAATATGTGATGATATCACTCGGTGATAATCCTTTGAGAAGAATCATATGTTTTCTTATCAACTCGTTCATTCCTTCCTCGCTGGTGGAGTAATCTTCCCTGTATGGAACTTCTTTTGCGGTTGGACCGAGTAGAAGGTTTCCATGTACGGTTGGAATCAGTCCTCCACCTTTCGTCACAGACATAGCTTGAGAGAGCACGGGTTTTGAGAGGGTCATTTTCAACAGATTCGCTTTCTTTTTGTCTATTATGGCCATTTCACCTTTTCTTGGATGGATGGAGAAAAATCGATCGTTAGCAAGTTCGGCAATGTAGTCTGACCACAAACCCGAAGCATTGACGACAACTTTTGGAAAGATCCTTCCCCTGTTGGTATGCACACATACTATCTTGTTCTCCTCGAGATCCATGCTTTCCACAAAAGTTTCGAAGCAAAATTTTGCACCGTTCTGAACTGCGTTTTCTGCGAAGGCGAGTGTCATCTTGAATGGGTCAACAATGCCGGACGTTGAGATCACATAGGCCCAAGAGAAACCGTCGAAAACGTTGGGCTCAAGGTCTTTCAACCTTTCTTTGCTCATCAGCGTGATTCTCTCTACACCGTTTTTCTTTGCACGAACTTGGATGAAAGGATATGCAAGAACTGCAAGGTAGCTATCTGAGAGGATGGAAAGACCATTCATTTGCAAAGGGAAGTTGAGTTCTTGTGACAGCCGCGGCAGAAGATCGAGTCCTCTTTTGTTGTAGATCGCCTTCTTGGTGCCAGGTTTCGGCGCGATTGGTGGATGTATCATACCTGCATTCCTACTACTCTGATGCCTTGCCACATCTGGTTCTTTGTCAACGACGAGTATTTTCAGCCTCCATTTCGAAAGTTCCCTCGCCACACTGCAACCCACCACTCCAGCACCGATGATGAGTACATCGACTTTTTCACCCTCAAGCTTTGCGTCACGAAAAGTTGGTCTTGAAGGTTTTTCTTTTTGTAAACCGCGGCATTCTATCAGGTTGACCACACCTTTGAAGCCGAACTTCGTGGCAATTTTTCCCGCCTTGACCACATCTTGCCAATCGTTCAAAAGCCCCTCGAGAATGACGCAATCATCTTTCTCTCTCACTTCAACTTTGTTTTTGAACTTTCTCTCAAAAACTGATTTGAGTCTTTTTAGTCTAGACACGATGTCACCATCCTATCATCAGGATGTCCGTACATCATGATTGTACAAAAAAAACCTAATGAATGTCAAGATGCATGTGTTTACAAATTCAACCTCAAACGATTCCGCCTGATGATTTAAGTTTTTGAACATCGATTCGTCGAAGAGTTCTTCTCGAACGGTACGAAAGATGCTCAATCAGAAGTGAAGACCACAAACTTTTACGAGCAAATCTTTAACCATGATGGCTTTTCTGAATGCTCCCTTGATCGTTTTCGAAGCTTCTTGTGAGGTTTTCACTGCTTTTTCGAGAGCACTGTTTCTGCTATCCCCATGGAGCAGGGAAAAGATGAGAACCGCATCAAAGATATCACCGCAACCAGTTGTATAAGGATGATCAATTCCATCACCAGAGACATAGATTTCTCCCCACCTACCACCTTGCGGTCCCATTTTCACAACGTCGCAGTTCAGCCTTTTACATTGTGATTCATTGCCTATCAAAATGAGATCTTTAGACAGAGATTTCACATCTTCATTGAGAATTTTTCTAGGACCTACGTCTAGAAAAATCTTTCCTCGAAAAATGTTCAGAAATTTCTCGATAGTGCTTTTTGGCACTTCCGTGTTGAGAAAGGCACATTCGCATTCTGAAAGGATCTCTTGATCGATGTCGATTTCCATATCGTTCACGCCACGCCGAACAGCGATGGTTCTTTCGTTCATGGAGATGTGTAATCCGGTTTCCCCACTCCTTGCCTTGATGAAAGTTTCATTGAAATTGAGCTCTCTCAATTTATTCAAAACAAAATTTTTCTTATAATCCTCACCAACGTTGGAGAAGAAGAAAACGTCGAATCCCAATCGTTGCAAAGCAACCGCCACATTCAAACCAGAACCACCGCAATCTTCAAAAATCTCACATCTGTGGGGCTCATCTCCGTATATGTACACATCAATAAATATGCCACCAACGACTGCGATCTTTCTTCTCTTCACAGAATATATAATAAATCGGAAGGTGAGACTGTGAAAGTGAAGTTTTCCAACATAGCCGATACGATGGTAGGTATCAAAGAAATAGAAGTGAATCCCGGAAAGATCGAAGAAGTTTTTGAGCAGGTATCTAAAGTTTTGGGTAAGAAAGTGAGGCTCGATTTGTACGATGACAGTGCATATCTAATTGTTGAAGAAAACGGTACTGTGAGAAAGAGCTGGGTCATAGCTTTGTTGAATGGGATCAACGTGGTCGATCTTTCTCCGTCGAAGATTTGGGACGGTGAACTGGTGATATTTGTCCCTGTCAGTGGTGGTTGAGGTGTTCGAAAGACACGCCCAATTGCTGGGCACTTGTTTGGAGAAGCTCTTTCAAGCCAAAGTGCTCGTCGCAGGTGTTGGAGGATTGGGTTGCACGGTATCTTCCCTTCTCGTTCGGATGGGTGTTGGTCAGATTCATCTTCTCGATAAGGGTGTTGTAGACGAGCCAGATTTGAACAGACAAATTCTCTACGACGAGTTCGACTTGGGAAAGAAAAAAGTTGTGGTGGCGAAGGAGAAACTTTCCAGATTGGGTTCGCACGCGAAGATCTTCGATCTTGATCTCAACCTCGATTTTGATTTTTGTCTTCCGAATGTAGATGTGGTGGTCGATTGCTTAGACAGCTTTGAAGCTAAGTTCGTTTTAGATTCGCTGTGTGAAAGAAAAGGAGTTCCATTGGTTCATGCAGGCGTACAGGGTTTTTGCGGCCAAGTGAGCACGATTCTTCCAGGCTCAGTGAGATTGAAAAGATTGTTCAAAACAGCACCGAAAGAGGAGGCAATCAGACAGGTTTATCCACCACTGGTCAGCTTGATCGCCTCTCTACAAGTACATGAGGTAATAAAACTGTTGTGCGATGAAGAACCTAACTTGGTTGGAAAAATTTTCCTTGTCGATCTTTCATCTATGAGATTTGAAGTCATAAAATTAGAGGGCGTGAAACAATGAAAAAGATGTTCGTGACCATCTATTTTCTCATCATGGCGGTGCTCTATGTCGTTGTAATGGGTGCGATCGCGCTAGCGATAGGTTGGATGTTGAAACTGTTTGTGGGAGAAAAGAGAGCCAGAAGGTTCGTTCTCAACCAAGTGAAGTTGTTTGGTAAGAACACATTCAAGCTCATGTTTTGTCGTGTAATCACGTATGGATTAGAGAATTACAGTTCCAATGTGAATTATCTGGTCACGCCGAATCATCAAAGCTTGATGGACATACCTCTCATATTAGGTTACATTGACCCCATGCCGATGGTTGCTAAAAAAGAACTAGCTTGGATACCTGGTGTGAACTGGTATGTTCGTTACTTGAAAGGTATCTTTCTTGATAGAAAAAACCCAGCTGAAGGAGCACAAGTCATAAAAAGGATGATGAAGCTTTTGAGTGAAGGTGAATCATTCTTGGTTTTCCCCGAAGGTACTCGAACTGACGACGGTTCAGTACGTGAATTCAAAGTGGCTCCATTCAAGGTTGCCAGAAAACTTGGAGTGAAGGTACTTCCAATTTCCATTTGGGGTACAATGTTCTTAGTACCAAAAAAGAGTTTGTTTCTCAATCCAGGTACGGTGCTCATGAAAGTTCATCCACCGATCGATCCCACCCGGTTCGGAAGCGAAGAGGAACTGGCAAGAACCGTTGAGGGCATTGTCAAAGCAGGCGTTGAGGAGCTCAAGAGTTACCACAGGGGGTGATATCTGTGAGGAAGGCTTGGGTCAAGGCGCTCGTCTTGGATAAAGTGCACAATTCTCCAGTCGTCATCTTGGGTATTGAAGGTACAAACAAAGTCCTACCCATATGGATCGGTGCCTGCGAGGCCAACGCGCTGGCTATGAGCTTGGAAGGTTTCGAATTTCCCAGACCTTTGACACACGATTTGATACTCAATTTGCTGGAAGCACTGGACGCGAGGTTAGAGAGAGCTGTCATACACAGTGTGAAGGACAACGTTTATTATGCAACCTTGGTGATCAGAGACCTTGCAGCTATTGAAGGTGAAGATGAAGAATCTGAAGAGCACGCGATTATAGAAATGGATGCTCGTCCATCGGATTCCATAGTGCTTGCGGTAAAAAAGGGTATACCCATTTACGTCAGCAACGAAATCGTAGATGAACACGCGATAGACCTCGAGATGTCAGAAGAAACGAGCGATGAAGAATTCAAAAAGTTCGTTGAAAATCTCGACATCGACACTTTCAAAAAGATGCTCAGAGATGAACCAAAAGAGGAAGATGAAGAAGACAAGTGATGAGTTTTTAAAAGAATTTGAGGAACTCCTCAGTCAAGAAATGAGCGAAACAAAGTGCAAAGTGGAAGAGGCCATGGCCTACAGTGTTTTAACGCCCGGTAAGAGGTTACGTCCGCTTCTGATTTGGTCCATCTGTACCGACATGAATGTTTCCAGCGAGTACGTCTGGCATCCTGCCTTGGCTGTGGAACTTTTCCACACAGGTTCCTTGGTTCACGACGATTTACCACAAATCGATGACTCTCCTTTGAGAAGGGGAAAACCATCGTGTCACATTGTTTTTGGCAACGATACAGCTATACTCGCTGGAGACGGTCTCATGCTCAGAGCGTTCCGAGTTTTAAGTGAATCTCCCGCAAATCCAGTTGTTAAAGAGCAACTTTTTCGATGCTTTTCGCGAACAACTTATCAGGTACTTGTTGGAGAAGCACTCGATGTTCAGTACACTGGTGGAGATCCAAGCCTCGGAGAAGTGCTGAACATGTACGCCAAAAAAACAGGTGCGTTGTTTTCTTTTTGTTTTGCGTGTGGGCCGATAATGAGCGAGAAATTTGAGTTCGTTGAGCGATTCTCCAAACTTGGTGAAGTATTTGGAATTTGGTTTCAAATTCTAGATGATGTGAAAGATACCTGCGGCGATGAAAGTAAACTTGGAAAACCCGTAGGCAAGGATGTGGCCCTCGGTAAACCCACCGTTACTAAGATCCTTGGCCTTGAAAAGAGCAAAATCTTCGCCGATAAACTATTGAAGTCCGTCGTACACCGTTTGGAGGACTTCGAACTGATTCTCACGTGCCGCTTGCTTGAAAATTTAGCGAAAAGGTGAAAAAATGAAATTTGCCGAGTTTTTCCTGTCGATATTCAAAAGAAGATTACTGTTCATATTGATTTTAACAGTGTTGTGCTTTGCCACGGTTTTTGTGATTTTGAAGTTTTATTCAAACAAGAAGGTATTGGTGGGTAAGAAAGCTGAAGAAAACGCAATTCCTATCTCCATAACGATACCAGATGGGGCTTACAGTGTGAAAAAATCGTTCCTAGTGAGACGCATATCACGCGATAGCTTACCAGCTTCACTGGCAAGCATGTTCGTTGGAGATTTGTTTGAAGTATCACCTTCCGATGGTATCGACGAATTTTCGATGAAACCCATCACGATAACTTACAGATTGACGAGAGATCTCTATCTGGGTGATGATTATGCAAATGTGAGGATAGCTTACATACCAGATATCACCCAACCCTTGTACAGGATCTTTGGCGGAGCAACGATGGGTTTAGATCAAAAAGGACCTTACGTCGAAGTGCAAGCTTTTCACACGTCTGTCGTTGGTTTGATAGCGGACGTTCCTGAAAAACAAAAACTGGGATTACAACTTTTGGTCGAGAGAACGAAGAGCATCGAACCGGTACTCTTGCTCGTTCCAGACGTGGACAAAGGCTTTCTTGGCTTTGTGAATTCCACCCGACAAGGGCCCAATTTCTGGATGGAACTTTTTCCAAACAGAACGATCATGTATTATGAGTATCCCGTGTCAGGTACACGATCCAAATCTTACATGGATTCATTCCGTAGCTTTTCTCAGAAAAATATGTCAAGTTTCATCTTGTTTGAAGCTGAGAAACTTGCTTTGGAACTCATGCGGCTGAAGAATTTTGAGTTCGATATCGTTGCACATGGCATCGGTGCCATCATTGCAAGGCTCGCTGTAGAGCTCCATCCGGAGATAAAGAATGTTCGAAGTTTGGTACTGGTGAGTCCCCCAAACAGAGGAACGAACGTGGTGAACCCCCTCTATTATGGAGCATTACTTTACAGGAAAGATTCGCAAATGGTGGCGAGCAACTTCGGCCTTGATCGATTCGTTGTTGATGCTATGAAATCTCATCTGCTATATTACCTTGAAGCGTTGGGGCCTATCTACAAAGAGATCTTGGTTGGTTCGGATTTGCTGAAAAAGCTCGACGGTACCGTTAGGAAAGACGTGAGATATCTCATTGCTGTGGGTAGTTCTCCTCCGGCTTCCATCGATGTTGGACGAACCCAACTGGAGTTGTTCTATCCAGAACTGGTTGCTGGAAAAGGTGATGGGGTAGTGAGTCAAGATAGTGCTTTTTTGGAAGGAACTCAAAAGGTTGTTTTGAAAGGATCTTTCTTCGATTGTTATCTCGATCCCAATTTCCACGAGATTCTCAAGAAGTTCCTCGCTCAAGCTTTGGTGGAGATACCAAAGTATAAAGAAGAAACCTATCCAGAGAGATCGTATCAAGCGCAGCAGACCGAAAAGATAGTCAAACCGCAGATGGAAACAAGACAGCCAACACAAACTCAAACCCAGCAGAGTGAACGAGCAGTCACACAGAGACGCGTGATTATACCGAGCAGATTTGAACGTTCTCAGCTTTTGGTAAAGCTCGAAACCCTAAGCTTGGGAAACGTCATAGGTGTGTATCCCGTCGGGAGAAAACTCTACTATGTCCTCAACGATGGTCTGTACACTGATAATAAAAGAATCCAAGCAGGTAATCTTCGGTATGTTCATGCGATCAAGTCTGGTATGAGTTTCGTAATCGACGATAAAGTGTATTTCTTCAACGGCATAAAAGTGACGAACCTTGGCAGGATAAGCTTGATGAACGTGGAGGATGTTATCGCCACTGATAATGCGATCTTTGCTCTGCTGAGAGGAAAAGAAAGTTTGATATTCGCACGATGGGAGAACAATTGGAAAGAGATTCTAAATCTTTCGGGTGTTTATGGAAAGTTCATCGATGGCTCAAATCCTTTGTTGATAACAAACAGAGAAATCTATGAGATTTCTGAAGGCGGTTTGAAAAAGATTCTCGATGCATCACAACTTAAGATTGACGGGCGATCTGTAGATTTCAAAAGTTGCTTGCTCGTTTCAGATCTCTTGTTCGTAGGATTGAGAAGTTACAGTCTCGTTGTTTACGATCTGAAGAGTGGTGCTTATGCCTGGGGAGCAGAAGGTTGGATTGAGCCAGAAAGATTCATTCTTTTAAATGACATGGTATTGATTCAAGGTACCTCTACCCTGTTCGTTTTCGATCTTTCCAAGCTGAGCTTGAGAGCTGTTTATCACAGTTTCCCGACAAAGGTCGATAGACTCATCGCAATTGATGAAAAAATTTACGTGCTTTCAGAATCGCGTGTGGAGGTGTATAAATTCAGGTGAGGGGATAGCTCATGGTTAAAGCTGTTGTCGTTCTGATCTTTTTATCGAGTGTTGTTCTTGCGAATGCCGTTGAATATTACAATTCTGCCTTGAATGCATATGTTCAAGGTGACTATAAGCGTGCACTCGAATGGTTCGAAACAGCTTTGAGACTCGAGCCGAAAATCGAATCTTATGATCCACTCGTGAAGCTGAAAATGGGTGTATGTGCATTCATGATCAACGACCATGCGAAAGCTAAAGCATACTTAGAGCAGTACGAGTCGAACAACGCGGTTGCCGCAAGCATTCTTAAAGTTATACGTGAAGGGAAAAAAGTTACGGAAGAATGGATGGTGTGGCTTAGATCGAGGATACCGACATCTCCTCCAATTCAAACTCAAACGAGTCAAAAGCGAGCGCCTGTGTTGCTCATCTTAGGAGTGTTCACTGCGAGTTTCAGCGTGACTTTTTTGGTGATTAAGATCCTGATGAGGAAGAAAAAATCTCTTGAGGAGAGGGAGCTCACGGTTGAAGAAAAGCTTGAACGTCAACTCGAAGAGATTGGGATGGTTTCCAAAAGTGTAGAACAGGGTGCGAGAACGGTTGATTTCGAAACTGACGAGGAGTTGCAGAAATTAGAGGCACAGATAGATAACATAGTTCGGGAAATAATCTCGAAAGAAGGCGAGAAGAAAGAAAACGAAATCATTGTGGGAGAAGATCCGTTCGACATATTGAAGAGGATGGAAGAGAAAGAGAAATACAGCGAAGAAGACGCCAAACTTTTGTCACAAATCATGCAGCAACTCGTCAATACCCCGACAGATAAACCAAGCGAGACGGACGAACAGGATCGATCTTGACGAGGAAAAATTCACCGTGTCTGCCGACGACCGTTCCAAGAAGATCACATTCCATCTTTCTTAACAAAGTACCGTTGGTGAAATGTTCGGAAATTTTTACTACGAATCCTGTCACATCGATTTCTTCATAGATCCTCAACCTTGTTCCACCAAGCAGTTCGCCTTCTAAGCTGATTTGATTTGCTTCAACTTTTACTGGCATGGAGAAAGTCGGAGAATCCCATCTCTCAATCCAGCACAGATGAGCATTGACTTGTCTGACTACACCAACGAAGCGTTTGTTCTCTGGATCGATGGCTACGTCACCAACCTTGGCTTGTCCCGTTGCAACTAGGTAATACTGTCTGTAACCTAAAACGACCTGTGATTGTTCGAAGATGACGTCGTTGATTCTAACTGTGTCCACTGGTTTGCCGCCATGGTAAATCGTAGATATCGCCTGACTGAGGTTGTGCAAAAAGTGTCGTGTTACGTCTGCGGGATACACGATGGGCCGAACAAGGTAAAACAAAATCTTTGCCGGCTTCCCATGGAAGGCAACGTTCAGAGTAAAAATCAAAGAGAATATCACAAAATAAGCAACGAAGAGGTTTACCTGACGATAGCTCATCAATCTACCTGCTGTAGTTTCTTCAAAATATCGACTTTGTCTAGAACCTTTCCTGCCCCCACCGCCACACAACTGAGAGGATCCTCAGCTCGAACAACCTTGATGCCAGTTTCTTTCTCTATGAGTTTTTCGATGCCTCTCGTGAGTGAACCACCACCGGTGGCTACAATACCTCTTTCAACGATGTCCGTAACGAGTTCAGGTGGGGTTCTTTCCAAAGTTGATTTGATCGCATCCACGATAGCGCTGACTGGTACCATCAGTGCTTCTCTCACTTCTCCTCCCTTTATGGTGATCTTTCTAGGTAGACCTGTCGATAGATCTATACCGGTGACTATCGTTTCTAAGGTGTCATATTCTGGCGATGGAAAAACGTTACCTATCTCGATCTTTATCCTTTCGCCAGTTCTTTCTCCGATGGCCACCCTGTAAGTCTCACGTACGTACTGAACGATCGCTTCGTCCATCTCATCTCCGGCTATTCTTATCGATTCCCAAACCACGATGCTTCCCAGTGAAATGACGGCTACCTCAGTTGTTCCACCACCTATATCGACGATCATGTTCCCGTTGGGTTCTTCAACATCGAGACCAAGACCTATAGCACTCGCCATGGGTTCATCTATGAGAAACACGCGAGCAGCTCCAGCCTCTAACCCTGCTTCGAGTATTGCCCTTTTCTCCACGTCGGTGATTCCTATGGGAACACCTATGACTACTCTGGGCTTGAAAAACGCGAAGGATGTCTTCGTTTTACCTATGAAATATTTCAGCATAGCCAGTGCCACGTCGTAATCTGCTATCACACCATCTCGAAGTGGTCTCACTGCGATGATGGAAGCCGGTGTTTTACCGAGCATCATCTTTGCTTCCAATCCGACTTTGATCACCTCACCTGTATCGGCATTCATAGCGACGACCGATGGTTCATTTATGACGATACCTTTACCACGTACATAAACAAGGGTGTTCGCAGTACCAAGGTCTATTCCTAAATCCTTCCTCACCACGGATGCGCACCGTCCTTTTCCAACACTAGTTCGATTTTATCACGATGATTCAAGCTAAGTATGCTGTGAGAAAAGAAAGCCCATACAAAACAGCAGTTAAAAAAAGCGCTCTCCATCCTCTTCTGTTGTGTCCCCTCATTTTCTCATCCTCTCGATTTTTCATCGCTTTCAAGCCAAGTTCAAAGCTTATTATGGCAAAAAGAAAAATCACGGAACCTACATAGAATAAAACATTGGAAAGGGTTCTCAAGTTCCTCACTCCCTTCAAAACACATTACCTATGCTTTGAAAACCCTCGCCAATCACATGTCTGGCTTCACTAATAATTATGAATGCGCTCTTGTCCAGTTTCCTGATGAAAGATATCAATTCGCCGAGTTCTCTTCTCCTCAGCACAACGAGCAAGATTTTTCTGTTCTTTCCTGTGTAGGCACCCTTCCCCTCTATGTATGTGGCACCCCTTTCGAGTTCATTCAAGACAAACTTGGCAATCTCTTCATGTTTATCCGATATCACTATCACTTGGGTTGACGACTCAATACCCTTCAAGACGAAGTCTATCATCATACCATTGATGATTATCGCCAAGATGGCGTACATACCAAGTTTGGCTCCCATTATTACACCTGCGAATATGGCGATGGAAAGATCGGCTATGAGCAACGTGGTTCCCATCGGTGAAGCAAAGAATCTATTGAAAATCCTGGCAACGATATCTGTACCACCAGTGGAGGCGTTCTGAGTGAACGTGAGGGCCATACCGACAGCCGTTATGATATCTCCAAAAAGAACAGCAATGATGAGATCTTCCGTATATTTTGGAATTGGCACAATTCTATCAAAGAAATCTACCAAGAAGTTGAGTAAAAAGGTGCAGTAGATCGTCTTTATACTGAAGTCACGTCCTACAACGATGAATCCAACAAGAAAAAGTAGTCCGTTGACGATATACATCCACACGCCTACGGGAAGACCGATGAGCTTGTTCAGAACAATGGCGAGTCCACTCGCCCCTCCAGCAGCGATGGCGTTAGGTATCAAAAACGAGACCACACCTATCGAAGTGACGATCACTCCCAACGTTGCTAGTACGTACTCTTTGAAGATGTACTTGCGACTCACAATCTCACCTCCACATGAGTCAAATTCTACCATCAAATTGTTAGTCTTCGTGAGAAAAAGAAGCAAAAATGGGACTTATTTCGAGATAAACGGTCATAAACGCCGTTATTTCTGATTAAGTTTTAAAAATCACATCTTGATTTGCCGTGAAAAGTGGTGTATGCTATAGTTAGCACTCGACAATAAAGAGTGATAAAAATCTGAAAGGAGGTCGCGGCTGTGAAGGTTATACCACTCGGTGAAAGGCTCTTGATTAAACCCATCAAGGAAGAAAAGAAGACGGAAGGTGGTATAGTTCTGCCAGATTCAGCAAAAGAGAAACCCATGAAAGCAGAAGTCATCGCTGTTGGGGAAAAGGTTGAAAACATCGATGTGAAACCGGGAGACAAGGTCATTTACTCCAAATACGCTGGTACTGAAATTAAGATCGATGAAGTTGAGTACATCATAATTGATGCCAATGATATTCTGGCGAAAATCGAGAACTGAGAGGAGGGATGAGTTATGCCCAAACTGTTGAAGTTCAACGAAGAAGCCCGCAGAGCGCTTGAAAGAGGTGTAAACAAAGTTGCCGATGCTGTCAGAATCACGCTTGGACCAAAGGGTAGAAATGTGGTCATCGAGAAGAGCTGGGGTTCTCCAACCATCACTAACGATGGTGTCTCAATTGCCAAAGAGATAGAACTGGAGGACAAATTTGAAAACCTGGGAGCTCAGCTCGTAAAAGAAGTTGCGTCTAAGACTAACGATGTCGCTGGTGACGGCACGACAACTGCTACAGTGCTCGCACAAACGATGATCAAAGAGGGTTTGAAGAATGTCGCTGCTGGTGCTAATCCAATATTGCTCAAGCGTGGTATTGACAAGGCTACAGAAGCTGTTGCCAAATTCATCAAAGAGCACTCGAAAAAACTTTCCGGTAGAGAAGATATAGCTCACGTTGCCGCAATAAGCGCAAACAATCCTGACATTGGAGAATTGATCGCAGAGGCCATGGACAAAGTTGGTGAAGATGGCGTCATCACTGTTGAAGATTCCAAAACGCTCGAAACCTATGTAGAGTTCACTGAAGGTATGCAGTTCGATAGGGGCTATATCTCGCCATATTTCGTAACGGACGCCGAAAAAATGGAAGTCGAGCTCAAAGAACCGTTCATACTCATCACCGACAAGAAGCTGAGTGCTGTGAGGCCGTTGATACCCATACTTGAGAAAGTAGCACAGACAGGTAGGCCAATACTTGTCATAGCAGAAGACGTTGAAGGAGAAGCGTTGACCACTCTCGTTTTGAACAAACTTAAAGGTACCTTGATGGCTTGTGCTGTGAAAGCTCCTGGTTTTGGCGATAGAAGGAAAGCTATGTTGCAGGACATCGCGATACTCACCGGTGGAACTGTGATCAGTGATGAGTTGGGTATAAATCTTGAAGATGTCACCCTTGAAGATCTTGGAAGAGCCGACCTTGTCAGAGTTAAGAAGGATGACACTATCATCATAGGTGGCAAGGGTAAGCCCGAGGAGATCAAGAAGAGGATCGCTCAGATCAAATCACAAATCGAGCAGACCACATCCGAATACGAAAAAGAAACGTTGCAAGAAAGGATGGCAAAGCTTGCTGGTGGAGTTGCTGTCATAAAAGTCGGAGCCGCTACCGAAACAGAATTGAAAGAGAAGAAACACAGGATCGAAGATGCTCTGAGTGCAACGAGGGCTGCCGTTGAAGAAGGAATAGTTCCAGGTGGTGGAGTAACGCTGTTGAGGGCCAAAAAAGTTGTGGAAGAACTCATGAACAAACTTGAAGGTGACGAGAAGATTGGTGCTTCTATCGTTTACAAAGCGCTCGAGGCACCCATAAGACAGATCGCTGAGAACGCTGGTTACGACGGAGCAGTCATCGTGGAGCGCATAGCCAACTCTAAAGACTTCAGTTACGGTTTCGATGCGCTCAAAGGTGAATACGTCGATATGTTCAAAGCTGGAATCATAGACCCAGCCAAAGTCACAAGGAGTGCCCTGCAGAATGCTGCATCCATCGCCGGAATGCTTCTGACAACCGAAGTGCTTGTGGTTGAGAAACCTGAAGAGAAGAAAGAAACGACGCCTCACGTCCCACCTGAATACTGATACCGAACAACGAAAATGAGAGGAGGGCCGCCCGCCCTCCTCTTTTCTTTAAGCGAGAATCTCGTTCAAGAATTTCAGCTCTTCATAAGTGTGGAAAGATTCTCCTCCCTCATGGTCGTTGTAGGGATAGATTTTTATCCTCTTTGGACCAGCGTAGTGATTGTAAGCAGCGAAGACGGTGGATGGAGGACATGTTTTATCCATCAATCCAACCGAAAACAGTGCTGGTACTTTCGCTCTGGCTGCAAAGTTTACACCATCGAAATATGAGAGCGTTCTGAATACCGTATCAACTTTATCTCGATGTGTTCGCAAAAACTGTGTCAGTTCGAAATAAGGTTGGTTGTCAGTTATCTCAATCGCTCTTTTATAGTGGCACAAGAAAGGCACATTACACAGAAGCGCTTTTATTTTACTGGATAATCCAGCAACGGCCAGTGCGATTCCCCCACCTTGACTGGTACCGGACACGACTATCTTATTTGGATCAACAAGTGGGAAGCCCTCGACAACTTCCACAGCCCGAACGGCATCTACGAACACTCGTCTATAGTAATATTCCTTTGGATTAAGTATACCGCGTGTCATGAAACCTGGAAACTGCGGGTTGATCGGTTCCTCGCAGTAATCTGGTGTATCACCTTTCGTTCTTCCAGTTCCCTGTCCACGCGTATCCATAACGAAATATGCATAGCCTGCGCAGCAATGAACGAGCCAGTCGTACGGGAATCCCCTACCACCACCATAACCGACATACCGAATCACGCACGGTAGTTTTTCAAAGTCTCTCTGGGTAGGGACCAGAAGCCAACCTTTGATTCTCTGACCTTTGTAGCCCGAATAAGTAACATCGTAAACTTCAACGCTTTTCAAAAAATAGTCGGCCTTTTCGAACACAGGGTTCAGTGGATAGATCTTCGACTCTTCAAGAGTTTCTCTCCAAAATTCGTCAAAATCCTTTTCTTCGCTCCTTTCAGGAAGATAGTTTAAAAGTTTCTCAAGCGGCATATCGAAGTAAGCCACAGAAGATCCCTCCTGTATAGCAGTTTATGAATCAAGATTCAAGTTTCTGGTTTTAAAGTTAACAGGATACCATCTTTTTCGTCACCAAATATCATGTACGGTTTTTCGAGTGCCAATCTCACAGTGAGGGCGCAGATCACCGAATCTAAGAAATCTTCGTACGCTTTCACGTTCCCCCTCGGTATGTAGTACTCTGACATTTTAACGAAGCTTTTTATTCTTTCTTCCAACCAAGATAGTCTCTCAATTTTTTTGAGTTTCCCTATTCGTTTGTATTGGAAAACTCTCATACCACTGAATAGGACCATGATCGTTGCGTGTGGATAAACTTCGAAAATGTTACCAGCTTCGAAAGAAAATCCCCACTGATTCAAACGTTGGTAAATCAATTCAGGAAAGAAAAATGGATATCTTTTTTTATTGACAGGATACAACGATAATCGAAATTTAGAGAAATATCTGAGAAATTCTTTTTCGTTTTTTCTGTGGCCTGATTCATTCTTGACTATCAAAGGTGCATCCACACCGATGAGGACATTTTCATATGTTTTCAATATCTTGATCATATCTTCCAGCTGATCACCGTAGAACGATTCAATCAAGTTGAAATTTTTGTCTATGATCGCGAGTGCCGTTGGATTTTTACCTGTCCAAGATGGATCGATCCCACAAAAGTGGGAAAAATCCTTCCTCAAAATTCTCCTTCCTTTGGAACGACACATATGAAAGACGATGGGGCATTTGAAACGTTGATGAACTGATGTTGCTCGTTGGGAGCTACGTAAACGAAGTGTCCCGGTTCTACCGTTACCTCACCGTCTTGAGAAACGACTTTCAATTTGCCCTCGATGACGAACACTTCATGTTCCCAACTGTGTGAGTGAAAGGGTGTGCTTGCGTTAGGCTGTAATGTGAACAATCTGAGCACAAAGTTTGGTGCCTCAGTTGGGCTTATGAAAACTCTTTTCAGGACCTTACCATTCATGAGTTTTTGAACTTCAACTTCGTTCACATGTTTAATCCTCACAATGATCCCTCCCAAGGATATTTTAGAAGAGCAAGTTTGGATTTCGGCGTCAGAAAAATTTTGAAAGGTGTGATCTGACACCCATCACAGATTGGGTTAAAAACAGTACAATACTCACAGGGGGTGAAAATCTTGGAAAAAGTGAGAGTTTGGAAACCCACAAAGAAAGAGATAGAAGAAGCAAGAAAATGGCCTACGTGGTCGAAAGAGAAAAGCACTTTTGATTGGTACTACGATGAGGATGAACAGTTCTACGTGGTTGAAGGTGAAGTGGAAGTCATACTCGACGATGGTACGAAGGTTGAGTTTGGATCAGGAGACATGGTGAGATTCAAGGCTGGAACGAGGTGTGTTTGGAACGTGAAAAGGGACATCTTCAAACATTACAAGTTGGGTTGAAAAATATGGGCGATCTTTCGATCGCCCAAGTACACTTTTATCCGTGCATCTATGTCGTCAAAGGAGGGTGGGGGGTCTTGCCCTGGTTCCACAACTTAGACGTTCACGTTTATTGGCGAGTTCAGGTTGCGTTTGTAAATTCGTTGTGAACTGGAAGGTGACTCACTGTGAACATCCTCAAGGGGACGCCCAGGTGTGATGGTTTTAGAATGCCCGCCGAGTTTGAACCACACAAAGGTTGTTGGATGATCTGGCCTGAGAGAACGGATATCTGGCGTTGTGGAGCGAAACTTGCTCAAGAAGTTTTCGTGAAGGTTGCTGAATCTATAAGCCAATTTGAAAAAGTCACCATGTGTGTTTCTCACAATCAGTATTTCAACGCGAGGATGAAATTGCCTGCGCAAATTAGAGTCCTTGAAATGTCAAGTAACGATGCGTGGATGAGGGACGTCGGTCCAACTTTCGTTGTGAACGATGATGGTGAGGTTCGTGCCGTACGATGGAAGTTCAACGCTTGGGGTGGGATATATTTTCCTTGGGATAAGGATGAATTGATCGCGTTGAAAATAGCAGATATTGAAAATATTGATTGCTATGAAGCACCTATCGTGCTCGAAGGTGGTTCCATAGACACCGACGGTGAAGGGACGCTCATAACCACCGAAGAGTGTCTTCTCAATCCAAACAGGAACCCGGGTTTTACCAAACAGCAGATAGAACAGGTGTTGAAAGATTATCTCGGTGTTGAAAAAATCATCTGGTTGAAACGCGGGGTTTACAACGACGAAACCAGTGGGCACGTGGACAATCTGTGTAGATTTGTCAAACCCGCCGAAGTCGTTCTGACGTGGACCTTTGACAAGAACGATCCACAGTACCAAATAAGTAGAGAAAACTACGAAATACTTTTGAAAGAAACAGACGCGAAGGGAAGAAAATTCAAGATTCATATGATTCATCAGCCTTCTCCGATTCATCTAACGGAAGAAGATGTTTCTACAATAGATTTCGCAGAGAAAACTCTCAGAAAGCCTCCTGGGTACAGATTACCCGCTTCCTACGTGAATTTCTACTTTGCGAACGGTGCGTTGATTGTTCCGATCTACAACGATCCGAAAGATGAGGAAGCTCTGGCGAAATTTCGGGAGATTTTTCCAGAAAGGAAGATCGTTGGGGTGTATGCAAAAGAAATTTTGCTTGGAGGAGGAGCGATCCATTGTATAACACTTCAACAGCCTTTGGGGGTGAAAAGATGTTGAAAAATAAAGTGGTCATCGTCACGGGTGGTGGGCAAGGCATAGGTGCCGCGATATCACAGTCTTTTGCGGAGGTAGGTGCGAAAGTGGTGATCGCTGAAATAGATGAGGAGTCCGGAAGCGAGCGTGAAAGGATGCTGAAGAGGAATGGTTACGAGGTGAGTTTCATAAAAACCGATGTTTCCGATGAGTCTTCTGTCAGATCCATGGTTGAACGAACTGTTTCGTTGTACGGTGGGATCGATGTGCTGGTGAACAATGCGGCGATCAGCTCTACAAAGAGTATTTTCGAAAGAACACTGGAAGAGTGGGAAAAGGTCATCAGAGTGAATTTGACAGGCCCTTATTTGTGTTCTCGCTACTGTGCGGAACAGATGATCAAAAGAAGTGAAGGTGTGATAATCAATATTGCTAGTACAAGGGCTTTCATGTCTGAGCCGGATACAGAACCTTACTCTGCATCGAAAGGTGGTGTCGTTGCATTGACGCATTCACTCGCGATCAGTTTGGCGAAATATCGAATAAGAGTTGTCTGCATAAGCCCAGGTTGGATCGAAACTTCCCATTGGAAAAAAGACTCCCTCAGGAGAGAACCACAATTAAGAACCATCGACCATGAGCAACATCCGGCTGGTCGGGTTGGTGATCCGATGGACATAGCCAATCTGTGTTTGTTCCTCGCAGATAATGAAAAAGCAGGTTTCATAACTGGTGTCAACATCATCGTCGATGGTGGCATGACAGTGAAAATGATCTATGCAGAATAGATTTTTGGTTCACATCTTCAATTGTTCCCACATCGTTTGGCGAAAAGTGATTCAAGCTCATCGAGCTCACGATTCCTAACTCGATTCAGTCTTTTGATCTTTGATTTTTTCTTCTCCGTCCATGGAGAAGCCCTTCTAAACAAGCGCAAGCAAATGTTATTCGCCTAGAATGTTTTACAATGCGTGGTGTGAGTGCTCCATCGAGATTGTGAACGACCAAAAAGACCTTTCTCAGGCTGCACTGGAATGGTTTTTAAAAGACCCCATCGCCACAATGACATCTTTATTGTTTCATCCAGCGTTGTGGATGTCTTGCCCATCTCAAAGTTTTTCGTTATAAACTTTGACGTATTTGTTTGTGTATGTCACGATTTACCAGACTCCAAGCGATTCTTTTGAAAAGTTTGTTGAGATCTATGGACTCATTTTTGTCTTCCGATCCTGAGTCGTGCGCGGGGACGATCATAGAAGATGGGCCTTCCACTTTCCAAACGCGAGTAAGGTTTCCAAGAAGAAGATAAAATTTCACATTGATCACAACGCTCTTGAAATAGAGCACAAAGGTTAAGTTATGTGCGAATCACTGTCAAATCGGCAGTGTTCGATTCAGAAGCGAAAGGTTCATCGGCTGAATTTTCTGAAGAGTTTTTCGAATATGTTCAGAGCCTCTTCTATGTCTTTTCTCGAAACATCCTTGTGAGTGACGAGCCTTATTGAAGATTCAGAGATTGTATTCGAAAGTATTCCATTCTCCTCCATTATTTTCACGAATCGAGATGCATCGACACTCAAATTACTCGTTTCCAAGATCACCATGTTCGTTTCAACTTCTTCTGGGTTCACCATGTAACCAATCTCTTTCAGTTTCGTGGCGAGGAACTTAGCGTTGTCATGATCTTCTTTCAAACGGTCTACCATCTTCGTCAAAGCTACAATACCAGCGGCAGCCAAAATGCCTGCCTGCCTCATGCCCCCACCGAGCATTTTTCGAGCCTTTCGGGCTTTCTCTATGAACTGTTTTTCTCCTACGACCAAGGATCCCACAGGTGCACAGAGTCCTTTCGATAAGCAAAACATCACAGAATCTGCGTACTTGGCATATTCCTTAACCGGTATACCTGAAGCAACAGAGGCATTGAATATTCTGGCTCCGTCTATATGAACACTTACATCGTATTCCTTAGCGATGTTGCGTATAGCCTTTATGTTCTCTATAGGGATTACTTTTCCACCGGAACGGTTGTGTGTGTTTTCAATCACTATCAAAGATGTTCTTGGAAAATGAATGTTCTTTGGCCTGATAGCTTTCCTCACATCCTCTGGATCCATCGCCCCGTTTCTTCCTTTTATGGGATGAGGCATGACGGCTGAAAGAACCGAGAGAGCACCCACTTCGTACCAGAAGATGTGACTGTCCGCTTCCAGGATCACTTCGTCCCCACGCTGAGTGTGGGCCATTATACTCACTTGATTGCCCATTGTTCCAGATGGAACAAATAGGGCGGCCTCTTTACCAAACATCTCTGCCGAGATTCTTTCGAGTTCATTAACCGTTGGATCCTCGCCATAGACATCGTCTCCAACTTCGGCCTGAGCCATGGCTCGTCGCATTTCTTCCGTTGGCTTTGTGACGGTGTCCGAGCGTAGATCTATCATTTTATCCCTACTTTCTCAGAACCTTTCCCGGTCTTTCACCAGTGAGTTGTTCATCGCGTACAACTGGTATCCCGTTCACCAGTACATGAACGATGCCCTTTGGATAGCATTTTGGATCTTCAAAATCGGCGAGATCTTGGACATGCTCTAGGTCGAAAACGACCAAATCTGCAACCATTCCGGGTCTCAAGACCCCTCTATCAAGCAACCCTATTCTGCTTGCGGGAAAACTGGTCATCTTCCGAACAGCTTCCTCAACACTCAAGAGTTTCGATTCTCGCACGTAGTGCGCCAAAACTCTTGGAAATGTGCCGAAATTTCTTGGATGAGGATGTCCTTTCGACAGAATTCCAGAGGTTGAAAGCGCACTTCCGTCTGAACCTATCATGGAATAAGGACTTTTGATGACCAATTTCACGTCTTCTTCATCCATGGCAAATCGCATCATGCCAACTTTCGCGCGTTCTTCAACGATCAAATCGAAGGCCACCTCTAGTGGGGTTTTGTTCAAAAATCTTGCTATCTCTGCCAAGCTTTTTCCTTGAAAAACTCTGTTCTTTTCACTGGAAACGTAAGTTATGTATATCTTTTCGTAACCTCCCATGTCCCTCTGGACTGAATCGATTTGTTGTTCGATTTTCTTTCTTGTATTTCCATTTTTGAGTCTTTCGATCATCTTTTCAATGCCGCCTTCGTGGACCCAATCAGGCAAGATTGCGTCGAGATCAGTGGCAGTGGCAATGTAAGGATACACATCACAGGTGATGTCATAACCTTTTGATCTTGTTTCTTCTATGAGTTTGAGAGTTTCTTTCACCTTTCCGAAGTATTTCTGACCACAAGCTTTGTGATGAGATATTTGCACAGCAACGGCGCTTTTCTTTCCAATTTCTATCGCCTCTTCCACGGATTCAACGAGCTTTGAACTTTCGTTCCTCATGTGAGTCGCATAAAAGCCGTTGTGTTTCGCAACCACTTTACACAATTCGAAAATCTCCTCCGTACTCGCGTAACTTCCAGGAGGGTATATCAATCCCGTACTGAGCCCAAACGCTCCTTGTTTCATCGAGTCATCGACGAGTTTTTTCATATACCTCATCTCAACGGGAGTTGGTTTCCTATTCTCATATCCCATAACTGATTTTCTTATCGTGCCGTGGCCCACGAGCATAGCGTAATTTATGGCAGGTCGAGTGTTTTCAAGTGCAGCCAAGTACTCTTCAACGCTTTGCCAGCCAGCTTCCATTCCATACATTTCCTTGTGGTATTTTTTTGCTTCTTCGAGCGCTTCTCCGAGTAAGGGTGCCAATGAGTAACCGCAGTTTCCCACGAGTTCCGTGGTTACACCTTGTTTGACCTTACTTTCACAGAAAGGATTTACGAACGGTGAAAAATCAGAATGGCTGTGTATATCGATGAAACCTGGGCAGACAAACATACCTTTTGCATCGATAACAAGTCTTGCCTTTTTTCTTCTCAAATTGCCAATCTCGACGATTTTTCCATTCTTTACAGCTACGTCTGCGTGAAACCAAGGACTACCAGTCCCATCCACCACCATGCCATTGATCAAAAGCACGTCGAACATGAGACCACCTCAGTTAAAAAATGTGCGATCGCGTGATCACACTATGATGTTCAGCAGCCTTTTAGGTACATATACGGCATCTTTTGGAGAACCGTTCACAAACTTTTTAATTTTTTCGCTTTGAAGTGCTATTTTCAGTGCCTCTTCTTTACCTGCATCTATCGGAACTTTTATCCTATCTCTCAGTTTGCCGTTCACCTGCACTGCGATTTCTATTTCTTCAACCTTCAGAGCTTCTGGATCGTACAGTGGCCAAGATTCTTCCATAACCGATGTTGTCTTTCCCATAGCATGCCAGAGTTCCTCTGCAAAATGCGGTGCAAAAGGAGATATCATGAGAGCGAACTTTTCTGCGAATTCCTTGAGCAATTTGACGTTCCATTCCTTTTCCGGAACGTCCTGAAGATAGCTAGACACGTCGTTGACGAGTTCCATTAAGCCACTGATGGCAGTGTTGAATTTGAATCCGCCTTCCATGTCTTGAGTTATCTTCAAAAGGGCTGTGTGAAGTTTTCTTCTGAGTTCTCTTTCTCTCGAGCCAAGTTCTGAAGAAGGCGAATCTGGTAAGGAAATGATCTTATCAAGTAAATTCCACGCTCTCTTGATGAACCTGTGTACGCCCTCGATGCCGGCATCGCTCCATTCAGCATCCTTTTCGGGTGGTCCCATGAACAAGATATAGAGTCTCAGCGTGTCAGCTCCATATTCTTCTATCATGTCATCCGGTGAGACCACGTTACCTTTACTTTTGCTCATCTTGGCGCCATCTTTGTATATCATGCCCTGGGTGAACAAATTGGTGAAAGGCTCATCGAAACTGAGATAACCAAGATCGTGTAACACCTTGGTGATGAATCTCGAGTAAAGCAGGTGCAATATCGCATGCTCCACGCCACCAACATACTGATCAACTGGTAACCAATAGTCAACATCTTCCTTTTTGAATGGCGCATCATTCAGATCAGGATTCACATATCTGAGGAAGTACCAAGATGAGTCGACGAAAGTGTCCATCGTGTCAACTTCACGCGTGGCTGGGCCACCGCACTTTGGGCAAGTTGTTCTTTTGAACTCTTCTTTCAGTGCGAGCGGTGATTGACCCGTCGGGAGGAACTCAACATCGTATGGCAGTGTTACCGGTAGGTCTTTCTCCGGTACCGGAACGATACCACACTTTTCGCAATACACGATCGGTATGGGAGCACCCCAGTATCTCTGTCGCGAGATGAGCCAATCTCTGAGTTTGTACTGTACGGAGCGTGTACCAATTTTCTTGTTTTCGAGCCACTCGATCACTTTTTCCATTTCTTCCGGAACTTTCGTTCCATTCAATGGTCCACTGTTCACCATCACCCCTGGGCCGTCATAGGCTTTATCCTCATTGAAAGGCTCAACTGGCTGTATGACTTGTTTTATCTTAATGCCATACTTCTTTGCAAATTCATAATCCCTCTGATCGTGCGCCGGTACACCCATGATCGCGCCTGTACCGTACTCCATCAGGATGTAGTTAGCCACATAGATAGGAACTCTCTCGTCGTTGACTGGGTTTATTGCATATCTACCTGTGAAAAATCCTTCTTTTTCAGCTTCAAGTGCACTTCTTCGATGTCTATCTTGTTTACTCACGTGCGTGAGGAATTTTTCTAAATCGTGCTTCAGCTCGGGAAGGACTATCTGCTCAACGAGTGGAGACTCGGGAGCAAGTGCCATGAAGGTTACTCCCCAGAGTGTGTCAGGCCTCGTGGTGAATACCTCTATGCTTAAGTCGAGATCTTCAACTTTGAATTTCAACTTCGCCCCTTTACTTTCACCGATCCAATTTCTTTGCATTATTTTCACGTGTTCTGGCCAGCCAGTGAGCTTATCCAGATCCTTCAAGAGTCTTTCAGCGTAATCGGTTATCTTGAAAAACCATTGTTCCAAATGCTTAATCGTGATGGACGTTCCACAACGCTCGCACCGGCCATCCTTCACCTGCTCGTTCGCTAACGAAGTCATGCACTTGGGGCACCAATTCACAGCAGCCTTTTTCTTGTAAGCGAGCCCAGCTTCGTAGAGTTTGAGAAAGACCCATTCTGTCCACTTGTAGTAAGGTTCTAAACAAGTGATCACTTCTCTGTCCCAATCGTAACTGATCCCAAGACGTTTTATCTGCCTTCTGATAGTATTGATGTTGTTTAGAGTCCAGTCTTTTGGGTGGATCTTTCTTTCTATCGCAGCATTTTCTGCTGGAAGTCCAAAGGCATCGTAACCAAAAGGATGAAGCACGTTGTAACCACGCATGCGTTTGTACCTCGCCACGGCGTCTCCTATGACGTAGTTTTTCACATGACCTACGTGCAGTGTCCCAGAAGGATATGGGAACATAACGAGCATGTAGTATTTTGGTTTTTCAGAGCGTTGAGGTGTTTTGAACAAGCCTCTCTCTTCCCAATATCTCTGCCATTTTGGTTCTATCTCACTCGGTTCATATCTCAGCACGAGACCACCTCCAATTACTTGGCTAAAATTATAACATTCAGAATAGAAAAAAGTTTGGAAAAAGCCTTGTATCTGTGACTCATGGTGTGCTTTTCTTCACCAAGTTCACCGAAAGTTTTTGAAAAACCTACGGGAACGAAAATGGGATCGTAACCAAAACCAAAGTTGCCTCGAATCTCTTTGGATATGTGTCCTTCCACAGTTCCCTCGACGCATACAAGGAGTTTTTCTTTTGGATCGTAGTAAGAAGCGGCACAAACGAAACGCGCATTTCTGTTTGTCTTACCTTCGAGCATTCTCAAAATCATCTGCATTTTTTCGTTGTAACTGGTACCTGGCATGAACCGAGCCGAGCGAATACCTGGAAAACCGTTCAAAGCGTCTATCACTAAGCCCGAATCGTCGGCAATTGTTGGTAAACTGGAAAGATTCGCATAGAAAACAGCTTTCTTCGAAGCATTTTCCATAAAGGTTTCACCGTTTTCTTCTATTTCCTGATCGATCCCCAGATCGTCCAGTGTAACTACCTTCAGATCTTTTGGGACGAATCGCTTGATTTCCTCCATTTTGTGTTTATTCTTTGTTGCTAACAAGAGCATTCTATCTCTCCTAACATTTTTCTGATCGATGCCGGATCAGGGTTTTTAAAGATGCCATAACCCATCACGAGAATATCTGCACCCGCGCAGACAACCTTTTTCAACGTCTCTTCGTTCACACCACCGTCGACCATGATTTTAACATTCAAAGATCGATTTTTTATGATATGCCTGAGTCTTTCAATCTTGCCAACAGTCCAATCTATGAATTTTTGGCCGGAGAACCCAGGATTAACAGTCATCAGAAGCACCGCATCGAGCTCAACAAGGATGTCGCTGAGAACTTCCACAGGAGTATGGGGATTCAAAACAGCGTAAGCTTTGGCTCCATTCTCTTTTATTCTCTGAACAGTCCGATGGAGATGAACACACGCTTCGTAGTGAACACCTATCCACGAGGCACCAGCTCGAGCGAATTTTTCCACGTACCTGTCAGCATCGACGATCATCAAATGAACATCTACGGGTAGATTGGTACACGATCGAACAGCTTCAAGTAAAGGCAAGCCAAACGTGATGTTTGGCACAAAGATCCCATCCATCACGTCTAGATGTACCATGTCTATGTAAGATTCTACTCTCTTGATCTCTTCAGCGAGCTTCGAAAGATCACAGGCAAGTATGGAAGCAGAGATCAATTTCATTCTGTACTCACTTCCCTGAGTATCTCTAGATAATTCTCGTAACGTGTCTTGGATATTTCACCAGCTTGAACGAGATCCTTTATCCTGCATCCTGGTTCATCCAAATGTTTGCAATCTTTGAAGAGGCAATCTCCATTCTCTCTGATTTCTTTGAAATAAAGTTTCAACTTGTCAGGCTTTATGTGATCTATTTCTATCAACGAAAAGCCCGGAGTGTCGGCAACAAGACCACCGAAAGGGAGGTGCAACAGTTCGGCGGATGTGGTCGTGTGTCTTCCACGTTCGAGCTTCTCGGAAACCTCCTGCGTTTTTAGGTTCGCTCCGGGGCAGATGATGTTCAGCAAGCTGCTTTTTCCAACACCAGAAGGTCCGGCAAAAACTGAGATTTTATCCTTGAAGTGTTCCATCAATTGATCTATGCCTTCCTTCGTTTTAGCACTCGTCATTAAGACAGGATACATTTTGGAATAAGTCTCTAAGAATTGTTTCTTTTTCTCTTCATCTTCTTGAGTTAATAGATCGATTTTGTTCAAAACGATGAGTGCGTTCAGCCCAGCCTCTTCGATGAGTACCAACAACTTATCCAGTATTAACAATGGCACCTCGGGTTTTTTGATGGTGTAAACGCACACTGCTTGATCAACATTCGCGATTCGAGGCTTGGCCAATTCGTTCTTCCTCTTGAGTATGGACTCCACAACACCCGTATCGTGCACACGCACATATTCCACCACATCGCCAACGAGTGGTTTAAGGTTGGACAATCTGAATCTGCCTCTGAGTACACACCTGATCCTCTCACCAGTCTTAACGTCTTCGATGAGCAACGCATTCGACATGAATTTGACCACTATACCCCTGTTTCTGATGTCAATCCCTCCCTGGCTCGCCAACATCGATCAAGATGGATACTTCATCGCCTTTTTTCATTTCTGTACCTGGCGGTGGATAAACACCCATAACCCTACCATCGGATCCTTTGAATGGCATTTGAACTATTCTAACTTTGAATCCCATATTCTGCAAAATGATTTCAGCCGTTTCTCTGGGTGAACCAATTAGATTCGGTACGCTCAAATTCTGTGGTTCCTCACAAAACACGTTCACGGTCCTACCTTTTTTCACGCGAGTTTTGGCAGCTGGAACAGTGAAGCTAACACGACCTTCACCATGGATCTGGCCAATTTTCAAACCAGCACCCCGAAGTATGCCTTCAGCTTGAGCAATGTCCATGCTCGTCACATCTGGGACAACAACTTCGGTTGGTTTGACCCAAAAGTAGAAAAAGAAGACTAGGGCACCAGCCATGCAACCAAGGAGGAAAAAAGCAATGAAGCTGAAAGCACCTCTCACGATTTTGCTCGCAAATTTTTCAGTCTGAGTTGCCCGCATGCCGCTTCAATGTCCGCTCCTTTCTCTTGTCTCAGCTCTGCTTCTATGCCATTTTCGAGTAGAATTTCTTTGAATCTGTTCATCTTCCATTGGGAGGGTTTTTCAAACTCGCCATTGGTAGGATTCACAGGGATTAAATTTACGAAAGCTTTCAAATCCTTCAATGCTCTCGCGAGTCTTCGAGCGTCTTCATCGAAATCGTTGAATTCTTTGATGAGAATGTATTCGATGGTGACGCGTCTATTCGTTTTTTCTTGATAAACTTTGGCTGCTTGAAGGATCTCTTCGATGGAGTATTTCCTGTTCAATGGAACAAGCACATCTCTTTTCTCGTTGCTCGCTGCGTGCAATGATATGGCAAGCCTGACTTCGAGTCCTTCGTCTGCGAATTTAACTATTTTTTCAGGTATTCCCACAGTACTCACAGTTATTCTTCGAACGCCCACATTCTTCATCTTTGGATGAACAAGAATTCTCAAACTTTTGACAACATTGTCGTAGTTCAGGAAAGGCTCACCCATACCCATGTAAACTACGTTTCTGATATTCCTCTTAGAATCGTTCTCTATTGCCAAAACTTGTCCAACGATTTCCCCAACCGTCAAATTTCTTACAAAACCGCTTTGTCCGGTCGCACAGAAAGAACATCTCAAGGGACAGCCCACTTGTGTAGAGATGCAGGCAGTAGCATAGCCTTCGTGAAACAATAGAACCGATTCGATCGTGTTTCCATCTTCAAGCTCGTACAAAAATTTTGTGGTCTTGTCTATTTTTGAAACCTTTTTCTCGAGCAATTTTGGTAATCTCAAAACGAACTTCTCTCGAAATAAAGCTCTGTGCTCTCTTGACAGATTCGTCATACCTTCGAATGCAAAAACACGTTTTTTGTAAATCCAATCGAGCAGTTGGTCAGCTCGGTATTTCTCGAGTCCCATTTTTATAACAGCATCCACAACTTCTTCGTAGCTCATGTCGAGTAAATTCAACGTATCACCTCAAACAAATTATAGACTGTTGTGAAGAACACACCATGAAATTTTATCCGAGATGTTTTAAACAAAAATCTCACATTGGATATCGAGATCACTACAATTTGCAAGAATTGTTCTATAATGTTTCAGTCGGGAGTGATGCGTTTGACGATCAATGAAGCAAAATTTCTCTGCAAGAAGATCATGGAGGCTGGAGAAGTTCCACTGCTCGTAGGGCACTTCGGTGTAGGAAAAACAGATATAGCAAAGCAAATCGCCATGGAAACTGGTAGAAAGATCATCATACTCATCCTTTCGCAGATGGAACCTGGTGACTTGATAGGCCTTCCTTCGCGCCAGGAGGATAGAACAGTCTTTCTGAAACCAGATTGGTGGCCAGAAAGTGGTGAATGTCTCATCGTCTTGGACGAGATAAACCGTGCCCACAGATCGATAAGAAATGCAATCATGCAATTGCTCATAGACCGTCGTATACACAACCACATCCTCCCAGAGGGAGTCTGGATCATGGCTACGATGAATCCACCAGACGAAGAATACGACCAAGCAGATCTAATAACAGATCCAGCGTTCATATCTCGTTTTTTCGTTCTCCATGTGAGCCCGACGGTGGAAGAATGGAAAGAATGGGCGAAGATCAATGGAGTCGATCGATGCGTTATAGAGTTCATCGGTAATTATCCTGAATTTCTTTATGTGAATTCTCCAATGTCATTACGCGTTGAACTGAAGCCAAGTCCGAGGAGCTGGTACAAACTGAGCAACGTTTTGAGACTGCTTTCGGAAGAGGAAATCGCTAGGTATGGTTACACTCTCGCGTCAGCCATCGTTGGACCGGAAGCTGCGAAAGCGTTCATCGAGTTCAGTGGTTCAGAATCAATACCCATGCCGCGCAAGGTACTATTGGAAGGTTTGGAAAAGGCGTATGCGATCGAGGATGTGGACAAATCAAACTCGCTCGTCGTGAGATTGATAGATTATCTTTCAAAATTGAGCGATCAGGAAGTAGAGTTTTTATCATCGCACGTTACAAGAGTGGCTCAGAATATAGATAGGTTATCCTCAATATTACCTAGAGATTCCTTCTACGCGTTGATAAGGTTCATAACAGATAAAGCCAACAATGGTGAGCACCACTCACAATTTTTCGAGCTTTTGCTGGAGAAACTTTCTGCTTTTGACAGCACGAGGACGGCTTTGAAGGATCTATGATGGACAAGATACTGGCTAAACTGGCGAAACGTTCACCTTTCTACATGTACTTGTTTTTGAACATGTCTAGACGTCCCTCGCTTGAAGCAGAGAAATTGTATATTTCCTTGAAGAATGGCAAATTCACTGTTGTGTACAATCCGAGATGGGTCGAACAAAAGCCAGAACAGTTCGTTGAAGCTTTTTTGATCCATCAACTCATGCATCTGATAAATCTTCATTTTCTCATTAAACCGAAGGATGATCGCGATAGAGCGATATGGGATCTAGCCATGGACGCAGCGATCAATCAACACATTCCTGAGCTGGCAGCGTTTGGAGTACCATTAAACTTGCTCGTAGAAGAAGGTCACGGTGTGGACAATGAGAATTTGTTCGTGCTTCCACCTGATTGGATGCCCAATAAGAGTGCTGAAGAGTACCACGAGTGGATCGTGCAAGAGATGGAAAAACTTGGTCGATTCGATGTTGTAGTTGTAGCAAAAATGAGGGAGAACAGATTCGATTCCCACAGCGAAATGTTTGCGGAGCATGATACAGACATGATCCTTGAACTCAGTCAGAGTCTCATTTCAAAAGCTTTCAACCTTTATGGAAGTGAACTCCCATCTGGTGTGCGCAGAATGGTTGAACTTTCCATTCTCAGGCCTTTCTTGAATTGGAAAGATACTCTCAGAAGGTTTGCAGGTGTTTCCGAGTACGGTGAGCGATACCTCACTCCTTTGAAACCGAACAGGAGATATCAGGATCAACCGGGGTGGAAAGTTGCAAACGCAGCAAGGCTTGGGATCATCGTCGATACTAGCGGTAGCATAATTCAAGAAGAATTGGATGTTTTTTTCACAGAAATAGAGTCATTATCACGCTACGTGGATACAACTCTCATCTTAGTCCAAGTAGACAGGGCCGTCAATTTGAAAGTGAATTACACCAGAGGCATGTGGAGGAATATGCAGATCATCGGGGGTGGCGAAACGGATCTTCAACCTGCAGTGGATTACCTCGAACATAACCATAGGCCTGAAGGTATTGTCATCTTTACGGATGGTTTTGCAGATCTTCCGAAAGTGAAAAGGAGAGTATTGTTCATATTGTCAAAGTATCACAACGATGAATTCATCACCCAAGCACGTAACACTTACGGTCGTTCAAGTGTGGTGGTGCTCAGTTGGTGAACTTTGGTCCAAAGAGTATCACAAACAAGCTCAGTAAAGCTTTGGAAAAGATCGAAGTGAGTAAGTTATTGAGCCAAATGGAAAATTTGAAAGAGAAGTTGGATCAATATCACAAGCATGTAGTGCTGGCTTCTGTTGGTGAGGTTCATGGTTTCTATCTTTTTGGTGCCGTAGATCACCTCGGTAGGAAGTTGGCGGGACTCTCGATCTCAAATCCTTTCGAGAGAAATTTACCCATATACGTACTTCAACAGCAGGTGAGTTTTGCCGAGATTTATGAAGAGTTATTTGGTATCCAACCTCAATTTCATAGGTGCGGTATTGTGAAGCTTCCCTTAAATTTCAAAGCGATTTGTGTGGTAGGGGATGAAGACTTTCTTGGTAAAGAAATTTTCAAAGAGAAAGTCTACGGAGAGAAAAAATTGTCCTTTGCAGAGATAATAGATGAGCTCATTTACAACAAGCTGAAAGCTCTCAACAGCTCAACGATAGGTTTAATAAAGATCCGTTTGCTCGATGAAGGGATACTTTGTTTGGTGGAGGTTCCAAAAGACATCGACAGATCCCACGTACCTCTACTGGCAGAAATAGCTCACATTCTCAAAGGGAGATATACATTCACTTGTAGGACAAAATATCAAAGTATAGTTTCGGCAGCGCCTGTATTGACAAGTTTGTGTATTGATTATGAGCATTTTCTCAGAGGATTCGACGTAGGAGCTTTTTGCCAAGAATTTTCAAACAAGTTGATGAAAGCTTACGAATGTGTTTTGCGAGCGATTTAAAAAGAGGGGGCAATGCCCCCCAAAGTGTGAGAAGGTGCTTGTATGGGTAGAGGTTGCTGGTGGCCGCCTGTGTGTTTCACTTTCATAATAACATCTCCCATCAGTGTTTTTCAGTTCCTTAATCATGGCTTATCCACAGCGTTTCGGTATTTAACATGAGTTGTAATGAGTTTTTTCCATCAGTTCGTTTTGTAAATTCAATGTTTTTGCGTGCTGTCGAGGATTTGACAATCTTGGCTTGCAATTGAATTGAGAGAAATGGCGTTTTTCCTCAAACTTGGCTCTGTTCAGTATCGTTTAGAGTTTGGGAGGACGTTGTGCAAGTTTTTGAAGATATGGGTTATAATGTAAAGCAGAAGTGAAACGAAGATTTCAAGGGAGTGGTCCTGTGGAACGAGTCATTGACTTGATCATTGGGGAAAAGAGTGTCCAAATCACCACAGACACACCGTTCGTTGTGATCGTTAGAGATTTGTTTTACGACGGAGATTGGCACACAATGAGGCAAGATCTGAAAGACAAGAAAGATGTTATTGAGGAAATCGAAAAGTGTCTTTGCATTGAAGAAAGTGTGGTCCTGTTGAATGAAACTGTTTATGAACCTGTATGTTTTGATGAGTTAAAAGATTGGCTTGAAGAAAAAAAGATCTTCCCAAAAGATTTCGTTCATGCTTCACTGGCAGGATTATACGATCTGGCTTTGGATTATGCAGATAAGGATCTTCATGAGGAAGCTTTCAAGGTGATCAGATACATGCTCGAGGTAGACAAGAATTATGCCCCTGCTTATGAGCTCTATGGTTCTCTTCTCATCGAAAAGGGAGAGATCGAGCAGGGGATCAGATACTTGGATAAGGCGATTGAGATTGATCCATGGTTGGTGCCCGCTTATTCCTCTCTGGGCGAGGCTTATTACAATAGTGGTGATTATTTGAGAGCAGTTTCCTATTGGGAAAGAGAAATCGAATATGCTCCAGACAATAAACTCACTTATTTCATGTTGGCCGATGTTTACAGAAAGCTGAAAGCTTATGATAAAGTGTACGATGTATTAGAACGACTTTTAAAACGTGATCCGGAGAGCATCGTGACCATGTATCAACTCTCACAAGCTTACAAAGATGCTGGAAAAATCGAAGAAGCACAACGAATGGAGGAAAAAATCCTCGCTTCAAGGCCGACGCGCATGGAAGATATAGAACCATGGGCGAGAATGCAATTGAAACGTGGAAATTACAAACTTGTTCAGGAGTTTCTGAGCTTGCTTCCAAATTCTGAGAAGGTCAAGCCTTACGCTAAGCTGCTCCTCGCACTCTGCGAGTTGAAGCAAGGAAACCAAGAGCGAGCCAAGCAGGCATTTGCCGAAGTTAAAGACCAAAGTCCTTGGTATCTGTATGGAAATAAAGAATTTTTCTCCGAACTCCTCACTGAGGAGGAAATGCGTGCTTGTGGTATTTCTTGAACTTCTTACTTGGAGCCATCGTTGGTAGCTTTTTGAATGTGGCGATATACAGATTACCAAGAGAACATTTGACTCTCGTTAAACCTCCAAGATCCATCTGTCCCAAGTGTGGGGTTACGATCGCTTGGTATGACAATGTGCCTATATTGAGTTATTTCATCCTGAAGGGAAAATGCAGAAATTGTGGTGAGCGTATAAGTTTGAGATATCCCCTTGTTGAGATCATGAACGCCCTCGCATATTTGGCAAATTCTTTCATATCTAATAGATTGCTTTCCTTTTCGATGTGTTTGTTCGTTTCTTGTGCGATAGTTATCAGCTGTATTGACTTGGAATTCTTAGCTATACCAGATGTAACGCTTGTTTTAAGCTGGGTTGCAGCTGTCCTGATCTGGTGGACGAAAGGTTTCGTCATCTTGAACATATTGGGCGCAGTAGCCGCGATGTGCCTCTTGTGGTTCTTGGGTATGGCTTATAAAGGTGGTATGGGAGAGGGAGACATCGTGTTGATAGGAGCCATTGGGCTCGCTGCAGGTTTCATGGAATCTTTTTACGTGCTGTTTGCCTCGTCCGTTTCAGCGATAATATATGCAGTTGTGAAGGGAAAAGGGAAACTTGAACTAAAGCAGAAAATCCCGTTTGGTACATTCTTGGCACCGGCCGGTTACATTGTCCTGTTGATCAACTCACTTTTTTGAGCCGTTTCTGAAAGGGGTCATCGATGAACGGTTCTAAGTATTTCTCGATGTTTCTTCTCTTCGCAGTTTGTATCACGGCTTTTGTAATTTACAGGTTTTTTCCTATCAGGTATTACGACATCGTCTCAAGAGAGTGCAAAGAATTGGACCCTTTACTTGTGATGGCGTTGATAAAAGTTGAGAGTGGTTTTCGAGAGGATGTGGTATCCCCCGCGGGTGCAGTTGGACTTATGCAAATAATGCCTCAAACCGCAGAATGGTTGAAGAGTAAATTTAAGCTGAGTGGGGACGTTCGACGTGCTGAAGACAACATAGTGTTTGGCTTATTCTATCTGAGGTACTTGAAGAATTTGTATGAGGGCGATGTGGAAAAAGCACTCATGGCTTACTATGTCGGGCCATCGCGTGTGAGTGAGTTCGAGCAGGAAGCGGAGAATTATCTGAGGAAGGTGATCAGATACTATAAAATATACAGGGCACTCTACTTTTGGATGAGGTGGAAAAATGAAAGTAGTCACCTATGAAGAGATGAGGACACTAGAGCGTTTGGCAGAAGAATCGTTGAAAATACCTGCTTCTTTTCTTATGGAGAGAGCGGGGTTAGCTGTCGTGTTAGCGCTCGAACAGGAACTCGGTGATCTTTCGAACAAGTCTTTCCTTGTTTTGTGTGGTACTGGAAACAACGGTGGAGATGGCCTAGTGACGGCGAGGAATTTGCTAGATCATACGGACATGGTGTGTTGTGTCGTCGTTGGTGAAGAAGAGAAGATGACGAGTTTGACGCGTGAAAATTTTGAAAGACTCAAGTTGCTCGGGGCTGATATCAGAAAATTTGGCATAGATGTAAACTTTGACGATCTAATCGAATTGATAAAGTCGAGCGACGTCATCATAGATGCTCTACTGGGTACTGGGGCACGTGGAGAAGTCAAAGAACCGTTGATGGATATCATCAAATTAGTGAACCTTTACGGTAACTATGTTGTTTCAGTTGATCTTCCTTCAGGCTTAGAATGCGACAGTGGTAAAGTACTAGGTATAGCTGTGAAAGCTTCTCTCACGATTACTTTCGCTTTTCCAAAACCGTGCCACGTACTTTTTCCTGGCAGAGAGCTGACAGGAAAGTTGAAAGTGGCAGATATAGGTATACCAAGATCTCTGGCTGCTTCGATGAACTTGAAAAGAAGCATTGTAACAAAAAGTTTGGTGAGAGAAATACTGCCGGAGAGAAAAAGAGATTCACACAAGAAAACTTTTGGCACTTTACTCGTAATAGCCGGTTCTCGTCAGTATTTGGGAGCACCAGTCTTGACATGTGTCGGGGCGTTGAGAAGTGGTTGTGGTTATGTGAAGTTGTTCAGCTATGAGGAAGTTGGACGTTTGGCGATATGGAAAGAACCTGGTTTGGTCTTTTCTGCTATCAAGGGTGAAAGACTATCTTTGAAGGATGTTGAATCGGCGATAGAGTTAGCAAAAGAAGCGGACGCAATCGTTATTGGCCCTGGATTAACATGCGAAGCAGAAGTGTGCGAATTTGTTTCGAATTTTCTCAAATTTGTTGAAAAACCTATTTTGATTGACGCAGACGGTCTCAATTGTATTTCAAAAGATTTGAGCATTTTAAGATCGTTACACGCACCTGTGATCATGACACCGCATCCTGGGGAGTTTTCGCGTTTAACTAAACATCCCATCGATCAAGTCAGATACAACTATCATTTGGTCGAACAGTTTGCTCTGCAACACGGTGTTATTGTGGTGCTGAAAGGCGCAACCACGATTGTGAGCGACGGAAAGACTACGTATTACAATTTAACCGGAAATACTTCGCTCGCAAAGGCCGGTAGTGGTGATGTTCTATCTGGTATAATCGGAGGCTTTCTCGCACAAGGCGTGAAACCTTTAGATGCCTGTTTGTTGGGTATCTACGTTCACGGAATTGCGAGTGAGAAGTACCACTCGAAAGAGGGGACCATGCTGGTCAGCGAGCTGGTGGATCTCATACCGTATGCCATTGAGGAGGTGGCCAAATGAGTGATGCGGTTGAAAGACTGATTAGAGAACTCATAAGAGAGAATCAGTTGTCCAAAGCACGTGGTATTTTGAGTATTTTTCAAGATGACTATCCTCATTTGATGCTCGAACTCGAGGCTGCGTCTGGTAACTGGATGGCTGTACTGAAGTTGTACGAGCGTTTGAGTGAAGAAAAAAAGGAGGAATACAAGACTCTTTACAAGACAGCCCAGGAACGAGTGAAGGAAAACTACAAAGAGGACATCAAAGACTCTTTTGAAGAAATGGACAGGGCAAACCTTGAAGGTGCGATGGCTATATTGGAATCTGTTTCTAAGACTTATCCAGAGTTGGTAGAAGTGATCGCATTGAAATTAGAATTGGCTCGAAGAAAGGGGGATAAGGCCAGAGAAAAGATCTTCGAAGATCTTTTGAAAAAACTCGATGCTTCCCATCCTACCTTGCTGAAGAAGTCAGAAGGGGTTCGAAAACTTTCGTTCGACATGATCATGTTGGTTTTGATTTCAGCCACACTCATTTTCAGCATCTTAGGTGTGCTTTTCTCCGGTCCCAGAAAAGCTGAGCTTTCAAAGATTTTTGAGGAAAAACTGGCACCGATCTCCGAGCAGACGAAAAATCTGAACGAGATGTCGAAACGATTATCGATGCAGATCGGATCCGTCGAATCGAAGCTTCAAGAGATGACTCAAACTGATGTTAAACTCGCCCAGGACTTATCAGTACTGAAGAGTCAAATAAACGGTGTTCTTTCTGAAATTGAATCCAGCAGGCAAGTTGTTCTTGATGCAGTCGATCAAATCAAACAATTGCTTATTACTACATCTTCTGTCAGAAAAACTTACACGTTGCAATCGGAATTCGATACTGATACTGCGCGTTCTATTTGGTTATTTGGCTACAGTCTTTACAAAAAAGGTTATTACCTGGATGCCGCAGAATTGCTCAAAAGTTTGTTGAGTCATCTGAAAAATGATCTTTACTTCAAGGATGACGCACATTATTACATGGCTTTGAGTTATTACTACGCTGGTAACAATGAAGAAGCCAAGAGGGCTTTCGATAGTTTCTTGAAAGCTTATCCGACAAGTCAGTACGCTGGTTATGCAAAGTCATTTTTGAGTCGGATAGGACAATGAATTTGTCTGTCTTTTCTTACTGTGTCGATGCTAGAAGATTGTCTCTCCCGATTGAGTGGAAAGAGATTTTCGGGAGAGAAGCAGAGTTGGTGGTTGAACTTGGTTTTGGTAATGGGGAATTCCTCGTGGAACTTGCTAAGAAAAATTGCTCGAGGAATTATGTTGGTTTCGAAACCTCACTCACCAGTATCGTCAAGGTTCAGAAAAAGATCCATTCAGAAGGTCTAACGAATATTCGTGTCTTCATGGTTGACGGTTTTTTTGGTTTAAGAGAGTTTTTTCAGGACGAGTCAGTTGAATCAATTTACATCAATTTTCCTTGCCCTTGGCCAAAAAAGTCACATTCAGATAGAAGATTCACAAAGAGTGAGTTCGTTCAAACGGTAGCGGCAGTTCTCAAAAAGGATGGTTTCTTTCAATTGACGAGCGATGTGGATTGGTACGTGAACGATATGACCTGTTTGATTAAAAAAAGCGGATATTTTGATGAAATCACAGTTTTGAAGAATGAAAATGTGGTATTTGGAACACGCTACGAGAGGAAGTGGATATCGCAAGGAAAAGCGAGTTACACCGTCAAAGCCATCAAAGTGAAACATGCGACAGTTGAGAGATGGACCTGGGGAGAGATAGAAATGCCTCACGTACATGTGAAAAACATAGACACTGAAAAACTGCTTCAATTGAAAGGACAAATCTTTCAACACGATCGTGGAGTGTTCGTGGTGAAGGATGTTTATGAATCGGTGAATGAATACTTACTCAGGATCGTGTCCAACGAGTCCAATTTTCAGCAAAGATATTTTATCAGCGTTGAACGAAAGGGTGAAGGATGGTTGATCAAGCTGGACCCTGATGCTTTTGCCTATAGAACTTTTGTGGTCAAATTCTCTGTAAAGAAGATCGCCGAGGTGATAAGTTCTTGAGATTCTCGATCCTGGGCGCCGGTAGTTGGGGAACAGCGTTTGCGAAGTTGCTCGCGGAAAATGGCCACGAAGTGCTCATCTGGGCCAGACGAGCCGAAGTTGCAGAAAAAATCAATAAAGAGCACAAGAACGAATATCTTGAAAGCATTGAGTTACCTAGAGCTATCAGAGCCACGACAGATCTGAACGAACTACAACTGTTCTCTGATATTTTTGTACTTTCGATCCCTGTTAAGCACATCAGGGAAGTTGTGAAGCATGTCCAACCTCCCCCAAAAGTCGTTTTGAATCTGTCTAAAGGGATCGATGAGGATTTAAAAACCGTTAGTCAAATCATAAAAGATATCTGGCCAAGGTCATCATACGCTGTACTCTCAGGTCCGTGCCATGCAATCGAAGTTGCCAATAAATTTCCCACCGCTGTCGTGATTGCATCGAAAGATGTCGAGTTCGCCAAAACTATTCAACTTGCAGTGAGCAACTCATACTTCAGGGTATATCTGAGTGAGGATGTCATTGGAGTGGAAATCTGTGGAGCTGTCAAAAACGTCATCGCCATAGCAGCCGGTATAATAGATGGTCTTGGTGGCTGGTACAACGCGAAATCTGCGCTGATCACACGTGGTTTGCACGAGATGGTACGTTTTGGTCTTGCTTTTGGTGCGGAAAGTCCATTGACATTCATGGGGCTGGCTGGAATAGGGGATCTCGTGGTTACTTGTCACAGCCCATACAGTAGAAACAGACAAGTTGGAGAGAAGGTTGCTAGAGGTCTAAGGTTGGTTGACGTACTTTCTTCTATGAAAATGGTCGCTGAAGGTGTTCACACCGTTAAACCACTTCTAAAATTGGCGAAGGATTTGAACGTTGAAATGCCAATTTCTCGAGAGGTTTATGAAATACTCTTCAATGGGAAAGACCCCAAATTGAGCATAGAACAACTAATGAGAAGACCTTTGAAGATGGAGAGCAATTTCATAGTAACTGACCTGCCGTCTTTTCTCTGAAAAGTTCCTTGACTTTGTTCAACATCGATTCAAGGGATTTATTAGTCCTAAGACTGATTTCAAATTTTTGAATCGTGTTCGAGACTGTTGGATGAGATCTGTTGAACATCTCGGCGATCTTTCTGAGCGAAAGATTCATATAGTTCTTTGCTACGTACATACCCAGTTGTCGCGCGACGATCGCGCTATCTTTCTTACAACTACCCTTGAGTTCTTCTGGTGTCACATTAAAAAGTTCGCAGAGGATATCGAATAACCTCGTTTCAACGGATTTACACTTTGGTTTGACCGGTTCTATGGATAGGATCTGTTTTGCTCTGGAAAGATCTATCTCTTCATTGTAGATTTGCTTGTGCATCAACAGTTTAACGATAGCACCCCTGAGCCGTCTCAAATTATCATTGAAATGTTCTGCTATCAGTAACAAAACTTCTTCAGGGAGATCTCCATTTTCAAACATAACCATTTTTTGAGCTATTTTGAAGCATGTCTCTATGTCTGGTTTTTCTATTTTGACCACGACTCCCATTTGAAAGCGACTTATGAGCCTGTCTTGGAATCCATCAAGCATCTGTGGATCTCTATCTGAACATATGACGATCTGTTTACCTGCATTGTAAAGTTCATTGAAGGTATGAAAGAGTTCCGTCTGAATTCCGTTTTTCCCTATGAGAAACTGTACATCATCCAGTAACATCACATCAATCTTGGATCTATAGCGTTCTCTGAATTCCTGAGTGGTACCTCGTTGAATAGCTTCTATCAGCTCGTTGAGAAAACGTTCACTGGTCAGATAAACCACCCGTAGTTCAGGTTTATGTTTGAAGAGATAATGTCCTATAGCTTGGAGTAAGTGTGTTTTCCCCAAACCAACGTCCCCGTAGATGAAGAGTGGATTATACTTGCCGGGATTCTTAGCTGCTTCAAGGCAAGCACTGTAAGCAAACATGTTACTTGGGCCAGTGACGAAGTTTTCAAATGTGAATATGGGATTTAGGGGTGTAAGAACGAGTGGTCTTTTTCTGACCAACGGCTCACTTTCGTCTTCCATCGGTTGATCTTGGAGAGGTGCGTATTCTATCTTAAAATCAATGGAACGATTGAAGACCTCTTTGAGTGTCCGGGCTATGAGATTACCGTACTTCATCTCCAACCAGTCTTTTATGAAGAGATTCCCAACTTGAAAGACGACACAGTTCTCCCCTATTTCCTTAACTTCGAAAGTACTGAACCAACTATCCCAAACCCGGCGGTTCAACTTCGCCTTCAAAGTTTCAATGATTTTCTCCTTCATGATGAGACCCCTATCTCTTTCGAGGTGAGCAATTACTATTATGTCTCTAAATAAGTGTGGGATCAAGGAACAGAATTGTTTATGTTCTAAAAAACTTCCATCCAGGGGGTTAAAATGAGGGAAAAGAGGCGGGGTTCCGCCTCTTTTCATTCTTCGATGTGGATCGCTCCTGTTGGACAGCTGTCAGCGGCATCGCGTGCGCAGTTTTCTTCGGTTTCCGGTTGGAGAACCTTTGCCTTGCCATCGTCCGCCAGCTTGAAAACTTCTGGACAAAGGCTTTCACAGACACCGCATCCGATGCAAGCAGCTTCGTCAACCCTGACTCTCATTGGAAACACCTCCTGCTGTTTTTAAACCTAAGTCTTATTATAGTAGAAACTACATTGTGGTAGTAAACTTCTAAGAGGAGGTGTTTAAGGTGAAAAGGGTGGTGATTTTCTTGATATGCGTTCCTTTATTCGTTTTCGCAGTTTCCGCAAATGAGAGGCTCAATTCAGCCCTTTCGATCATGAAAGAGCTTTCGAATGTTCCTGACAGTGGTGCTTTTGTTGAGTTGTTGAGACAGTCGGAGGGTCTAGCGATTTTTCCTTCGCTGATCAGGATTGGCTTGGTCATAGGAGGTCAATACGGTGAAGGCTTTCTCCTCAAGCGCGACGTGGCAAGAGGTAAATGGTATGGGCCTGTGTTTCTGAAACTCACAGGTTTGAGTTTGGGAGCACAGCTAGGCATTCAAAATGTCGGATTGGTTCTCGTTTTGATGAACGAACAAGCTGTGAAAAGTTTGCTCTCAGCCAGCGTGACGCTGGGCGGGAACGTCAGTATAGCTGCCGGACCATTGGGTAGATCTCTCTCCGCCGAGACTGACTACAAACTTCAAGCGTCGATATATTCTTACTCTGTGAGTAAAGGTTTCTTCGCTGGCTTGTCCTTGCAGGGTTCCATGGTTCAACTGGATAACGACGCCAATAAGGAGTACTATGGTACTTTGTTGACAACCGAAGAAATGATGAAACGTGAACCCAGCACCAGAGAAGCGGTTGAGTTGATAAAATTTCTTAACAGTTTAATTTACTTGCAACCTGGAGATTGAAGATATCACGACCTCATACTCAAGTTGATTTGAAGATGGGGGTATCAACGTTTTGTTCCAACTCATCAGTGATTTTGAGCCCACAGGAGATCAACCTCAGGCGATTGAAAATCTCGTTGACGGTGTTCTGAGAGGTTATAGGTTTCAAACCCTAATAGGTGTGACCGGTAGTGGTAAGACTTTCACTATGGCCAACGTCATTGCTCGCTTGAATAGGCCAGCTTTGATTGTGTCACCAAACAAAACCTTAGCAGCGCAGCTTTATAGCGAGTTCAAGTCATTCTTTCCAGAAAACAAGGTTGAGTATTTCATCAGTTATTACGATTATTATCAACCAGAGGCGTACGTGCCTTCTAAGGACCTTTACATAGAGAAAAATGCTGATATAAATGACATTCTAGTGCGCATGAGGATGTCAACCTTCAAATCACTCAGGACGCGAAGAGACGTAATAGTCGTTGCGAGCGTATCTTGTATTTACGCTTCGGGAGATCCGGCAGATTTCGACAACATGAATATTCAACTGCATGTCGGTCAAAAGATTGAACCACATGAATTGGCCCGAAACTTAGCGAGAATAGGTTATACCAGGAGCAACGAAATCACCTTGAAAGGATGCTTCAGATTGGTAGGCGATGTACTCGAAATATTTCCTACGTATCAAGAAGAAGGTATCAGAGTCGAGTTTTTCGGTTCGATAGTGGACAGAATAGAATCTTTTGACAAGTTGAACAGAACCATCAGCGAGGAGTATCAGAAAATAACTATTTATCCAGCCGTAGAGTTCATCACCACCGAAGAGAAACTGGAACGAGCTGTGGAATCTATAAAAGAGGAGTTACAATCAAGGCTTCAAGAATTGGAGAAAGAAGGAAAACTTTTAGAAATGCAAAGACTTCAACAAAGGACGATGCATGATTTGGAGCTGTTGATGTCGATCGGTCATTGCCCAGGTATAGAGAATTATTCTAGACATTTTGATGGACGTAAACCGGGTGAGCCACCTTACACGCTCTTGGACTATTTCGATGAAGATTTCATCGTTTTTATAGACGAATCTCACATCGCAGTACCACAACTGAGAGCCATGTGGCGTGGGGAATTCTCAAGAAAGAAGAATTTGGTCGATTACGGTTTCCGATTACCTTCTGCTTATGATAATAGGCCTTTGACTTTTGAAGAGTTCCTGAAGAAGGTTCCACAAATCATTTTCGTTTCAGCCACACCTGGGCCTTTTGAATTACAAGTGAGTGAGCGAATAGTTGAACAATTGATCAGACCAACAGGATTGGTTGATCCAGAGGTTGAGGTGCGTCCCACCAGAGGACAGGTAGACGATCTCGTTTTCGAGATTAAGAAAGTTGTAGAGAGAGGTGAAAGAGCTCTTGTGACCGTGCTCACAAAGAAAACTGCGGAGCGTTTGAGTGAGTATCTAACAGAGCTGGGCATCAGATCGCTTTATATACATTCAGAGCTCGACGCCATTGAACGAATCGAGGTTTTAAAAAAGCTTAGAAGAGGAGATGTAGACGTCGTTGTTGGCATAAATCTGCTCAGAGAAGGGCTAGACCTTCCAGAGGTTTCTTTAGTCGCCATAATGGATTGCGATAAGGAAGGTTTTCTGAGATCTGAAACGACTTTGATACAGATCATGGGTAGAGTGGCTAGGAACCTCAATGGAAAAGTTCTCATGTACGCAGATCGCGTGACGCCCGCCATGCAGAGAGCCATACAAGAGACGAATAGAAGAAGACAGATCCAAATTGAATACAACAAAAAGCATGGCATAGTACCAAAACCCATCATAAAACCTCTGCAAATGGAAGTATTCGAGCAGTTCATGGATAAGAAACCAAAACTGGATTATTCAGATCTCACAAAAGATCTCGGCTTGGAAGAGCGTATTGCAATTTTAGAGGAAGAAATGTACAAAGCTGCAAGTGAACTGAGATATGAGGATGCAGCTGTGCTCAGGGATGAAATATTCAGGTTAAGGGAGGAGTTGAGAAAGAATGAAACCCATTTGTGAAGCCGCAAAGATGGCCGGAGAGATGGCTATGGATTTTCTTAAAAAGGAACTTTCGGTGAGCACGAAGAGCATGAGGGCAGACGTAGTGACTCAAGCAGATGTAGAATGCCAGAAGATCATCGTTGAGGCTTTGAAAAAGTACTATCCGGAGGCAATTTTTATGTTGGAAGAAGGTTTTGAGGGGATGAGTATACCCGAAGGGGAAACGGTCTTTGTGATTGATCCTATAGATGGGACTTTGAACTATTCACACTCTCTACCGTATTTTGCCGTGAGCATAGCGATGCTCAATTTTGGAAAGATCGTAGAAGCAGCAGTGTATATCCCTTGGTCAGATGAGATGTTCTACGCAAAGCTTGGTGAAGGAGCCTTTATGAACTATAAGCGTATTGTGAATCGCAGAAAGCCCAGTATCGATAGATCACTTCTGGTCACAGGTTGGCCTTACGATGAAACGAAGTTCAACTGGGCAATAAGAAGTGTTGAGAAACTTGCGGGCCTTTGTCAAGAGGTTAGAGTGATAGGGTCTTCAGCCCTCGAGCTTTGCTATTTGGCACAAGGAAGGTTCGATGGTTATTGGGAAGTTGGCTTAAAACCTTGGGATGTAGCTGCAGGTGTTTTGATTGCGAGAGAAGCGGGGATAATTGTGGAAGGACTACGGGGTGAATTCAACCTGGAAAGCGGCGAGATAGTAGCAGCGGTGCCGTCGATCTTTGGGCAGCTGAAATCTGCTCTGGTTTCACTGTGAAACCTAAGATCGTGGTCGAGGGAACAGTTGGGGCAGGTAAGACAACTTTGATCAATCTTATTTCCGCAAGGCTCAAGTTGAAGCCGCTTTTCGAGTTGACCGATGAGAAGCTTGTTGAGTTACTAAGCCTTTTCTACGTTGATCCAGCAAAGTGGGGTTTTCATCTGCAGATGTATTTCTTGACAAAAAGATTTCAGCAAATGGAGCTGGCGAAAAAATTGGGTAATGTGGTGATGGATAGGTGTATATACTGCGACCACATCTTTCCGATGGTCCTTCTGAAAAGGGGTGAGATGAGTCGACTGGAGTACGAAATATACAAAGAAATTCATAACGAATTCTTGAGATACTCTTCACCTCCAAAATTAATGATTTATCTGCGCTGTTCAACACAGACAGCGATAGAAAGGATCAAGAAAAGGGGACGTGAATGGGAACTCACCATCGATGAGAATTACTGGTATGCCCTGAATGAGGAATATGAAAATTTCTTTTCAAGTTATAGCTTGTCTCCTCTACTGATAGTAGAATCGGATCGGCTGGATGAAAATTTTCGAGGGATTGAAAACGTCGTTTCTTCCGTCTTGAAAGTTCAACGTAGAGGTGTTTGGATTTATGATGGTGACAAATTGGTGAGGAGGAGCTGACATGCTCGAGATAATAGTTGAAGGAACGGTTGGAGCAGGGAAAACGGCTATGGTGGAAATACTTGAAAAGGAACTGGGTATGAAAGCTTTTTACGAAATGAACGATAAACTTGCCGATCAGTTATTGGAAAGATATTACGCAGACAAACATCGATGGTGTTTGACGATGGAGCTTTATTTCTTGCATAAAAGATTCCTTCAGTTACAGCAAGCAAACCAAATTGATCGCGCTGTGATGGATAGATCCATGCTGGGAGATCTAGTCTTTGTGAAGATGCAAAAACAGATGGGATTTCTCCAACCTGTAGAATACGCAGTGTACGAGCAGTTTTATCAAACCATGTCGAAAATATCACCACAACCCAGACTGTTGATATACATAAAATGTGAAGTTAAAACAGCAATGGAACGAATAAAGAAAAGAGGCAGACCTTACGAATTGACAGTCGAGCCAGAGTATTGGTATCAATTGGTGAGGTTTTACGACGAAACATTCTTTTCCAATTTGAAGGGAAACGTTTTGGTGATCGATGGAGATGAGATAGACTTCGTTGAAAACGAACATCATCGCTTGTTGGTGCTGAAAGCCATTGAAGAAAGTCTAAGGCTCGGAGGTATCCATTGGTTGAGCAGCAACGGAGCGAGAAACTTGGAAAACTGGTATAATAAGGTTTAGGTCAAGCCTGAGGTGTGGTTTTTGTGGAAAAAGAAAAGTGGAAGACAATCGGTGAAGTTTTGAAAAAAGCGCGGGAGGCGCATAACTTAAGTCTTGAGCAATTGTCGCAAAAAATAGATGTACCTATCTGGAAACTCAGGCTCATAGAAGAAGGGCAGTTCGATAGAGTTGATGCTCCATTCTACGTAAGATATTACATAAAATTGTATGCACAGGAAGTGGGTCTCGATCCAAATCAATTGATAGGCGAAGAGGATTTTTCGAGGGAGGAAGTAAAAACCGCTGGTAAGATGAGGAAAACTCCGTTCTCCGAGATGCTCGATCTGACGATGCTTGTGATATTTTTTGCCGCACTGCTTCTTTTCGTCTATTCGGTGATCAGATTTTTTGGTGTGCTTCACGAACCGAACGTAAAACTCGTTAACACCAGTAATCAAGCTATTCTTTTGGATGGCAAACCGGTGGCACCAGGTGAGTCTGTCTTGTTGAAAACTGGAAGCAAATATGAGATCAAGAACAACAAAGGTGGTTGCACCATAATTTCTGCCAATAAACAGTGGTTAGTGAGGATCGAAAATTTTGAGGTGGTATTGTGGGAGAGGTGAAGAGACCAGAACTTGTGAATTTGGTCATCTTTGCCTTTTCACAGTACATAGATTATTGGGTGGAAGCTCTGAAGCCAGAGCTTGAGTTTGCTTTTGGAAAAATAGATTATATTTCAAAAAAGCTGCCTTTCAGCATTTATACAAGTTATTACGATAGGGAACTCGGTTCCGACCTTTGGGGAGTGCTACTGAGCTTTGAAAGGCTGATTCATCCATTCTTACTTGCCGATGTGAAGCTCTACACGAATGAATTAGAAAAAAAGTACAGCGTGGAAGGCAAAAGGAGGTTCAACCTAGACCCAGGATATGTACATCATTCGAATTTTGTTTTGGCATCCACAAAATCATGGGGTAATAGGGTGTATTTGAAAAACGGTGTGTATGCCGAGGTGACCTTACTGTATCTCTCTGGTGAGTTCAAACATTGGGAATTCACTTACCAGAATTACAGGAACGATGAGTACAAACAAGAATTGAAGAAAATCAGAGAGCTTTACTTGTCGAAACGGAGATGTTTTTTAAAGGGTGAGGAGATCGATGAAAATAGGAATAAAGGTTCTAGGTTGTCCAAAGAACGAAGCGGATTGCGATGTTTTGGAGGCAATCCTTCGGAGCAGGGGCCATGAGATTGTAAGAAATGTGGACGAAGCCGAGTTGATAGTAATAGATACTTGCTGTTTCATAGAAGACGCGAAGAAAGAGTCGATAGATGAAATACTTGATTTCATAGAATACAAGAAGAAAAAGCCTTTCTTTCTATGTGTGAAAGGTTGCCTTGTGCAGAGATATGCCCCACAGCTGGTAAAAGAGCTGCCAGAAGTGGATGCGTGGTATGGTGTATTGCCTCCTCAACTCCTCGTAGAGGCTCTCGAAAAGAAAGTCGGCTTCATAGTAAGAGAACCAGATCCAATCTATGACTGTGCTCCTCGCTCAAAAGTTGGCAGTTACGCTTATGTCAAGATTGCCGACGGGTGTGACCGTTCGTGCACTTTCTGCGCCATTCCAACCTTCAAAGGTAGATTCAAAAGCCGTAGTATTGAAAGCGTCCGCTCAGAAGTACAAGAACTCGTTCAAAAAGGAACAAAGGAAATCGTGCTCGTCGCTCAGGACACGACAGCTTACGGTGTGGATCTTTATGGGAAGCCCTCCTTGTCTTCCTTGCTCAAGGCTCTAGATCAATTAGATGGTGATTTCCGAATAAGGGTTATGTATATGCATCCAGATCACTTCAATGAAGAGATACTGAAAACTTTTCACGAATCGAAAAGGATCATTCACTATTTTGATTTACCGGTTCAGCACGGAAGTAACGAGGTACTGAAGTTGATGGGAAGGGCGAGGAGGAGTGAAGAGCTTTTGGATATAATTTTTGAGATACGTAAGTTGCTGCCAGATGCTGCAATAAGATCGAGTATCATCGTAGGATTTCCTGGTGAAACGGAAAAGAACTTTGAAGAACTGTTGTATTTCTTGAAAGTGGCTAAGTTCGAGAGGCTCGGTTGCTTTATCTACTCGGAAGAAGAGGGAACGCCCGCAAGTGGACTGCGGAACAAGGTTGATGAGGAGACAGCGAGAGAAAGGTTTGAAGAGGTGCTGTTTTTGCAAGCAGAGATAGCTAAGGAAAGGTTGAGTAGGTTCCTTGGAAGAGAGCTGACGGTACTCGTAGAAAGATCTGTGAAAGGTCATTACATTGGCCGTTCCCATTTAGATGCGCCGGAGATAGACGGGGTGATTCGAATACGTAAAGATAAAGATTTAAGATTGAGCATACCCTCTTATCGAAACGTTAAGGTAGTGGACGCAGATGGGTTCGATATGAAAGGAGTGTTCATATGAATATACCGAATCTAGTAACACTTTCTAGGCTTGTGATCACTGTTCCGGTGTTTCTTACTATCGAATTAGGCCGTTGGGAGTGGGCACTATTTTTCTTTGTGGTGGGGTCGATAAGTGACTATCTAGATGGTTTTCTTGCCAGAAAATTGAACCAAGTGACCAGCGTTGGCAAGGTTATTGACCAAATTGTGGATAAAATCTTTGTGAATTCCACACTCATCGCACTCATACCTATAGTACCAGCTTGGCTTGTAGCGCTCATTGTGTCGAGAGATATCGTCGTGAGTGCCGTCAGAATCCTGGTAGCCAGCAGAGGAACCATAGTACAGGCAAACTTGTACGGAAAGGTGAAAACAGTAACGCAGATGGTTCTTGTCGTCGCTGTGCTAACCTTCAGAAGCTTTACGTTGTCCCTTGACTTGATTGAGCTGATATTGATTTATCTCTGTGCTTTCTTTACATTGTTATCCGCCATAGTGTACGTGTATCAAAACAAAAAAGCACTGGGGGGATAAAAGTGAGGACTTTCATTGCTGTCGATGTGAATGAAACCGTTAGGGAAGTATCTCAGCAAGTGATCGAGAAACTCATGAAGAGAGGTTTCAAGGCGAATTGGGTCAGCAAGGAGAACGTGCACTTAACATTGTTTTTTCTTGGGGAGGTTGAGGTCAACCGCGTTTCGCAGGTGGCAGAACATATCTCTCATAGGATTAGAGGTTTTCCTTCCTTCTCTTTCGTTGTTGAAAAGGTTGGATGCTTTTCTCGCAACAATCAGCCGAGGGTGGTGTGGTTAGGTGTTCGGGCTAACCAGCTTTTACGTAGGTTGTATGAAGAGGTGAAGGCAGAGTTAGTCAAGCACAATTTCAGTTTCGAAGAAAAATTTTCACCGCACATAACCATTGGGAGGATCAAAGATTTTCCAGCGGCATGGCAACCTTTGATAGAGGATATCACTTATGATCCGATCACAGTGGCTGTCGATCGGATCTCCGTGTATTCTTCCACTTTGACACCTAAAGGCTCGGTTTACCGAAGGATCTACGAGTGCCTCTTTGAAGGAGGGTTGATCAAGCATGAGTGAGAACGAAAAGGAGAAAGAACAAAAGGCGAAGTTTGAAGTTCTAGAGAAGGCAATCAAAAAAATTGAAACAAGTTTTGGAAAAGGTTCGATAATGATCTTGGGAGAAGAAACCAAAGTTGCTCCCGTTGAGGTTATTCCAACTGGGTCCCTCGCTTTGGACATCGCCACGGGTGTGGGAGGATATCCCAGAGGTAGGATCGTGGAGATCTTTGGACCAGAAGCAAGCGGTAAGACAACGCTAGCGTTGCATGCGATAGCAGAGGCACAGAAAGCAAAGGGTGTAGCTGCAATAATCGATGCAGAACATGCTCTCGATCTGTTGTACGTTAAAGCGTTGGGTGTTGATCTCAAACGCTTACTCATTTCTCAACCCGATTATGGTGAACAAGCTCTAGAAATCGTCGACGAGCTGGTACGAAGTAATGCAGTTGATTTGATAGTGGTTGATTCAGTAGCTGCGTTGGTTCCACGCACAGAGATTGAGGGTAGCATGGGAGACATGCAGGTAGGTTTGCAGGCAAGATTGATGTCTCAGGCGCTGAGAAAGATTGCCGGTAATGTGAGCAGATCCAAGGCAGTGGTGATATTCACTAACCAATTGAGGATGAGGATAGGTTCTTCATTCACCAACCCTGAAACAACCGCCGGTGGCCTCGCTCTAAAATTTTATGCAACCATGAGAATCGATGTTAGAAAAATAGACGTGATCAAAGACGGAAGTGAAGCTATGGGAATAACGGTCTCTGCAAAGGTTGTCAAAAACAAAGTTGCTCAACCCTTTAAAAAAGCTGATATAGACATCATATTTGGTAAGGGAATTGTCAGGGAAAACGAACTCTTTAACCTCGGTGTCTCTGAAGAATTGATACAGAAAAAAGGTAGTTGGTACTTTTATGTGTCGGAAGATGGGAAGGAATACACTCTGGGGCAAGGAAAAGCTAATGTCGTGCTCTTCCTTGCGCAGAATCCACAAATTGCTGCTGAAATTGAAAGAAAAATCAGAAAAAAGTACAACTTACCGATGAGGGAAAAAGATGCGAATCGCTGAGGCTTTGAAATATGCAAAGAGACTTTTGAGGTTCAGGATGAGATCAAAAGTTGAACTGAGGGAAAGACTCTTGATGAAGGGTTTTGATTTGGAAACGGTAGAAACCGTCATAGTTGAATTGGAAAAGCTGGGTTATCTCGACGATGAGAAGTTTGCTTATCTTTACGCAAGTGACATGCTTGCTGTTCATGGTTATGGACCGTTGAGGATAAGGGTGAAGTTGAGACAGCTCAAGGTCGATTCAGATATTATCGACAGGGTGATAGAAAGAGTCCTACGAGAAACAGATTTGAAAGATATTCTGAAAAAGATTGTTGAAAGGAAGAAACTTGAAGGGGTCGAAGTGAAAGAGTATCTCTTTCGCAGAGGCTTCACTCAGCGAGAAATAGATCTGCTCGAAGAAGGAGGTGTTGAGACATGACGTTGGTTGTTGCAGTGATCTGTGCGCTTGCTGGTTTGTTTATAGGATATTCAATGGCAAAATCAGGTATAGAAAAGGCGTACAAACGAGCGCAAAAAGACGCTGAAAGTATCATAAAGAAAGCTGAGCAAGATGCGGCCGAACTGAAGCGGAAAACTATTGTCGAAGCTAGAGAAGAAGTCCATAGGCTCAGAGAAGAGGTGGAAGCAGAGTTAAGGAGAAGAGAACAAGAAATCAGACTCATCGAAGAAAGGCTTTTGAAGAGAGAAGAGATGCTATCCAAGCGTGAAGAGATGGTTGAGAAAAAAGAAAGCTCTCTGGAACAGCTAAGGGTCCAGCTTGAAATGGCGAAACGGAAGATCGAGCAGAGGGAGAAAGAGTTGGATGAAAAGTTCACTGAACTTGCAGGTATGACAGTTGAAGAGGCTAGGCAGATAGTTCTTGAAGAAGCTCGGAGCAGGTATGAGCATGACTTGGCGGTGATGTTCAAACAGATCAAGGAACGTTATGAGGAAGAAGCCGAGAAAGAAGCGAAAAAGATCATTGCTGCTGCGGTGCAACGGTATGCACCAGAATATGTTGGAGAAATCACTGTTTCAACCGTTAGCCTCCCCAACGATGAAATGAAAGGTAGAATCATAGGACGTGAAGGTAGAAACATACGAGCATTCGAAAAAATCACAGGTGTGGACCTAGTCATAGATGATACACCAGAGGTCGTTGTGCTATCCAGCTTCAATCCTATTCGTAGAGAGATAGCCCGCATCACACTTGAGAAGCTCGTTGCAGATGGAAGGATACATCCTGCAAGAATAGAAGAAATGTATGAAAAGGCCAAACAAGAGGTGGAGAAAGCCATAAAAGAGGCTGGGCAAGAAGCTGTGTTGAAAGTAGGTGTGACTGCTATTCATCCAGAGCTGGTAAAATTGCTAGGAAAACTGAAATACAGAACGAGCTACGGTCAAAACGTTTTGGCGCATTCTATAGAGGTGGCGCAACTCGCTGCACTCATGGCTGAAGAGCTTGGTCTCGATGCTGAAAAAGCTAAGCGAGGCGGGTTGTTACACGACATAGGTAAAGCGCTAGACCATGAAGTGGAAGGTTCCCACACGGAGATAGGTACCGAAATCGTTAGGCGTTACGGTGAACCGGAATATGTAGTGAATATGATCATGAGCCACCATGGAGAAGTTGAACCAACTTGTCCGGAGTCAGTGTTGGTAGCCGCCGCAGATGCTTTGTCCGCAGCGAGACCTGGTGCCAGACGAGAGAGCTTGGAAAACTACATCAAAAGATTGGTGAAGATGGAGAAAATCGCTATGGGATTTAAAAATGTCGAAAAAGCTTATGCGATACAAGCAGGAAGAGAGATCAGAGTTATTGTAGAACCAGACAAGGTGGATGATGCGGAAGCCGAGAAAATGGCCTACGAGATCGCGAAAAAAATCGAGGAAGAAGTGGAATACCCTGGGGTTCTCAAAGTAGTTGTGATAAGAGAAAAACGATCTATAGCGTACGCAAAATGAGAGGGGATTCGATCCCCTCTCATTTTGACTGTACTGAGGAGAGATCCTCCATAGCCTTCAAAAGTCCAACAAAAATTGGATGAGGCTTTCCGACCTTTGTTTTCAACTCGGGGTGGTATTGAACGCCTACGAAGAATGGATGATCTTCAAGTTCTACAGCTTCGACGAAGTTTGATCTTGCGCTTATAACCAGTTTGTAACCCGTCTCACCGGGTAACTTGAATAACTCCGGGAATCGATCGTGGTTCACTTCGTAACGATGTCTGTGTCTTTCGGTGATTTCTTCAGTTCCATTGTAGATCTGCCACAGTTTTGTTCCTTTCAATACACGCATAGGTTGGGCGCCAAGCCTCATTGTCCCACCGAGCTGTAGAATTTTCTTCTGTTCTTCCATCAGAGTTATCACTGGATATGGTGTGTCAGGATCGAATTCCGTTGAGTTCGCATTTCTGTAACCGAGAACGTTTCTTGCGAACTCTATAACCATCAGTTGCATCCCGAGACAAATGCCAAGTATCGGTTTTTTGTACTCTCTGGCGTATCTTATGGCCTTCATCTTTCCCTCAATGCCTCTCTTGCCGAATCCCCCTGGAATAATGAACCCATCGAATTCAGATAGAAACTCGCAGGTTTGTTCCCAGCTCATGTCTTCCAGACTCTGTGCATCAACGACCTTAGGCTTAACACAACCAGACAAAAATACAGATTCGATGATGCTTTTGTAAGCATCGTCTGTTCCGAGATATTTTGCTATCAGTGCTATTTTGTAATGCTTGAAATTCTTAGGATATTCCCAATTGAATTTTGAATCATTCAAATCTAGATTCAATTTTCTCGCAACTTTTTTGTGGACTTGGATCTCCTTCAGGAACTCTACGATGGAATAGACGTTCGAGACATCCGGCAGGTTTATCACCATATCATATGGGACACCACCGAACAGTGCAACTTTCTTGATCGTTTCTGAGTTCACTGGTACTTCTGTCCTCACCACTATCATGTCTGGATTGAGCCCAGCCCTTCTGAGTAACTGTACCGATTGTTGTGTGGGTTTAGTTTTGAACTCATTCGATGTTTTCAAGTAAGGGACGTACGTAACGTGGATGAACATGAAATCTCCGAATGGTTTTTCCAAAGCAAGCTGTCTGACGCTTTCCAAGAATACTTCACTCTCTATATCGCCAACTGTACCACCTATCTCTATCACATTCGCTTCACCTTCGAGAGAATCTATTCTTCGCTTTATTTCATCGGTTACGTGCGGTACTATCTGTACGGTTGATCCAAGATAACCACCTTCCCTCTCACGCCTCACGACTGTGGAATAAACCTGCCCGGCCGTTATGTTGTTTTTCCTGCTCATATCTTCCCCGAGGAATCTTTCGTAGTGACCAAGATCTAGGTCAGCTTCATAGCCGTCTTCGGTGACGAAAACCTCACCGTGTTGATTTGGATTCATCGTACCCGCATCGACGTTGAGGTAAGGATCTATCTTGAGAACGTTGACTTTGATACCGCATTCTTTAAGTAACCTGGCGAGAGAAGCGCAGAATATACCTTTGCCTACTCCACTGAGTACACCGCCTGTAACAACGATGAATTTTTTCACGTTGATCCCTCCAGAACAGCTTTTGCCAACCTTTCCTCTCCCTTGAGCTTCAAAAATTCCACGAGTTTCTCACGAGTCGGGCTGGCACTAGAACTACCGACTTTGGTCACAACCAGAGCCGAAGCAGCAACGGCTAGTTTGAGAGCGTCCCTCAGGTCAAGTTTATTGAGCTTTGCAAATATATAGGCCGCATTGAAAGCGTCCCCAGCACCTGTGGTATCCACCACTTCGACATCGAAGGCATCAACATGGTACGAAGCTTTCTCAGTATAGAGATTTGCTCCTCTCCTGCCGAGTTTAACCAACACTTCCTCTACACCTATGTTCAATAGTTTTTTCACAGCCTTTTCGATCTCAGTTTCCCTCGTTATTCTGAGCAGTTCAACTTCGTTTGGAGCAACTGTATCAGCGTAAGCGAGTATTTGAAGATCCGTTGATTCCGAAAATCCAGCGGGATCCACGAAGACATATTTACCATTTCGTTTGGACATCATGATAGCTTCTTGCGCAGTTTCAGCGGGAATTCCCAGTTGAACGAAGACTGCGGCACAGGTTTCAAGGAAGGTCCAATCGACTTTCTCCGGTGTCAAATATGCATTGGCACCGAGTATGTGAAACATCGTATTCCTGCCATCGGATTCGACCACGATGAAAGTCTTGCCGATCTGCTCTTCGCAACTCTTTATTGAGCTAGTGCCGACTCCAAACTTTTCTAACCGCTTGAGTGCAGTTTGGGAAATAGAATCGCTGCCAACTGTTGCCACAAGTTCACATGGAACATTGAGTTTGGCTAGTGCTATGGCAGTGTTGGCACCCTTTCCACCTATATCCGTGAAAGTTTTCAAGCACAAGTGATTCTCTCCTATACGCAGTTTGTCGATGTAGAGAAACGTGTCGATATTTACCTTCCCAAAAACCGTAACACTGATATTCATGAAATCTCTCCTTTTCTAAGCCAACTGAAGTTGCTCTAACAAGTCGTTTGCGAATCCGATTAGGTCGACATCAAGTTTGAGATCGGCAAGATCATCTAACCCAGTTTTTCCTCGGTTAACGATGATCAGCATGGCATTGTGATCCTTTGCGATGATCGGAAGTTGTGCGGCTGGGTACACAACGAGAGAACTTCCAAGTACGATCATGATGTTGCAACTTTTAGCGTGTTCTATCGCCTCTTTTAGAGCTTCACTCGGCAGATTTTCTCCAAAAAAAACGATGTTAGGTCTTATCAAACCGCCACAGTTACAATAGGGTACAGATCTTTTCTGTAGTAATTCCTTCACTTTTTCCACTTCGTATTTCTTCTTGCATCTTGAACAATAGTGCTCGTGAATATTTCCATGTAGCTCTATCACATTTTTACTGCCAGCTTTTTGGTGCAAGCCATCTATATTCTGTGTTATCACAACTTTAAGAAGTCCAATTCGTTCGAGTTCTGCGAGCAATAAATGGACATTGTTTGGCTTGGCTTGGATCATGAGTGGGAAGGCTTCTTTCCAAAAACGATAGAAGTCAGAAGGATCGGTATAGAAATGATCTATATCAAACACGTATTCCGGATACTTTGAGTACACACCATTCGAACCTCTAAAATCAGGGATGCCACTTCCAGTACTCACGCCTGCTCCCGTGAGTGCCACCGTATAGTGTGACTTTTTTAATTCATCGATTAGGTCTTTTCCCATCACTTCCCATCACCTTTTCTGAAAACGACACGTGGGAAGTTCATCGAACCAGTTGGTTTCCAGTAAATGTGGTTACCTACAGTTTTTGCAGGTGTGGGTTCTACAGACAACAACACAGCGTCTTCAGGGACAACGACAACGATTTCTGAATCAGAAACCGCGTTGATGGAAATGTCCTTCAAGTTCGTATCGATCACATCGTTCATAACCAAGGCCACATTAGACAGGATAGCTTTTTCTAGCACCTCAACTATTCCTGCTCTTTCTGTTATCGTGGATTCCATCGAAATGACTTCTATTTGCCTACCGACTCTCTTGCTGATTTCTGTGAAATACTGTTTAAACTGCTCAAGTGAACCTTGGTTGTAATTCTGCACATACTGTTGTTGTTTAGCTCTATCTTTAAAGAAAAGGCCGGCCGTGGTGGTGAAAATCGCATTTCCTGAGTAATCGTACTCCATTTTGCTTCTGTAATAAACAACCTCGAAAGCCGGCCGTTGTAGGAACACTCCTATCAATTGCATCACCGTGAAAAACAACACGAAAACTATCAACAAATAAAGTAAGGTACGTTGGTTCAAACCTTTACCTCCCAAGATATGTTAACACAATCACTCAGCTTGAACGATGACTTTGGTACCACTCTTCACACCCTTGAGCGAGCTTAAACCTTCTTTAACCTTGCCGATCACGTTAACTGCACTGGCTGGCCTGATTTTGTCATCACTGATGGGAGTTTTTCCGAAGAAGATGCATATGGCCCTTCCAGGTATCCAGAAAGCCACATCGCCTTCTTCTACGACGTCCTTGCTGTTTTCCTCTACGGTCAGTCGCACGGGCGTTTCGAAATACACTTCATCACCCCAACGGTTTGCTACAGCTTTGATGGGAAGTTCCTTCCTTATAGCTTCGATTGTGAGAGGCGCCTTTTTTTCATCTAGCTCTGCTACGCACTCGATCTGACCGAAAATGAATCTCAGCTTCATAAACTCCCACCTCCCGCTTCAAAGATTTTAGAGCAAACTGCCGGAAAGTTCAACTGTATGGCGTTGTAAAATTTATGTAGTTGGTAGAGGGAGGGTGTGGGAGGGTGCGAGTGCCATTGTTCGATATGACGCGGCAATACGGGTCACTCAGAGATGAAATATTGACCGCTGTTGATTCTGTTTTCAAATCCGGTAGGTTGATCATGGGTGAGAACGTTGAAAGATTCGAAGAAGAAATCGCAAATTATCTTGGCGTGAAACATGCGATAGGAGTTGCGAACGGTTCGGATGCTTTGTACATCGCAGTTAAATCACTCGGAATCACCCATGGAGATTATGTGATCACGACCGCATTCACTTTCTTTGCCACAGTGAGTTGTATCACTCGAAACAATGCTACACCTATTTTCGTAGACATTGACGAAGACACGTTCAACGTAGATTTGGATCAGATCGAGCATGTTTTAAGGACGCATCCATATCGTGAAAAAATCAAGGCAGTTATACCTGTTCATCTGTTTGGTCGAACCGTGGATCTAGAGAGATTGGAGTATATCAAACATACGTATCGAGTGAAGATCATAGAAGATTGTGCTCAATCGGTTGGATCAACATGGCATTTCTCTAACGGTGAGATCAAGAAGAGTGGTAGTGTTGGTGATGTATCGATACTTTCCTTCTTTCCGACCAAAAATCTCGGAGCTCACGGCGACGGTGGAATGATTCTTACCAGCGACGATCGAATAGCAGATTTTTGTCGAATATTCAGGGTACATGGTGCTCGGGTGAAATATTTCCATGAGGTAGAAGGTATAAACAGTAGGTTGGATGAGGTTCAAGCTGCCATCCTGCGCGTGAAGCTTAAGAAACTCGATGAGTACCACCGGCGCAGGAGAGAAATCGCAAGATTATACAACGAGTTGTTCGAAAAATTCGGATTAACACAACACATTGTATGTCCATCCCTTGGAAGGGATCTTGATTGTATTTTCCACCAGTACGTAGTCAGGGTCAAAAAAGGCCACAGGGACAATCTCAGGCTCTACCTTGAATCTAAGGGTGTGGAAACAGCGATCTACTATCCTTTAGGTATGCACAGACAAAAGTGCTTCTCTCATCTGCCGTCTGTGGAGCTCGAGAAAACCGACAGAGCTTGCAAAGAAGTTTTGGCTCTCCCCATGTTTCCAGAACTGCGTGAGGAAGAGATAGAGTACGTTGTCAGCTGTGTTAGAGATTACTTCAGGGAGGTATGTTTGTGTTGAGAGATAAGTTGATCAACAAAACAGCGATCGTGGGTGTGATAGGTTTAGGGTATGTAGGACTTCCACTCGCAGTTGAAAAAGCTAAAGCTGGTTTCACAGTGGTGGGTTTTGACATTCAAAAAGAACGGGTTGACAAAGTGAACCGTGGAGAGAACTACATTGGAGATGTGGTGCCTGAGGATTTAGAAAAGCTTGTGAAAGAAGGAAAATTATCAGCAACTACTGAATATGAAGCGATCAGAGATTGTGATGTGGTGACGATCTGTGTACCAACTCCTTTAGATGAGTACAAGCAACCCGATCTCACCTATGTAGTGAACACATCGAAAGAGATTGCCCTCAGACTGCACAAAGAAATGCTCGTAGTTCTCGAATCGACTACGTACCCTGGTACAACTGAAGAGGTGGTTAAACCAATTCTCGAATCGAGTGGTTTAAAATGCGAGGAAGATTTTTATCTCGCTTTCAGCCCAGAAAGGGTAGATCCAGGAAATTTGCTCTACAAAACCAGAAACACACCGAAAGTTGTAGGCGGTATCGGTGAGAAATCCACAGAACTTGCAAGATTGCTTTATGAAAGCGTGCTCGATGCGCCAGTGTTCGCAGTTTCTTCCGCGAAAGCAGCTGAAATGACCAAGATATTGGAGAACACTTTCAGGATCGTCAACATCGCCTTAGCGAACGAAATGGCGATTATTGCTGAGAAAATGGGAATAAACATTTGGGAGGTTATAGAGGCAGCTTCCACCAAGCCGTTCGGTTTCATGCCCTTTTATCCTGGCCCAGGTGTTGGTGGACATTGCATCCCCATCGACCCTTTTTATCTCACTTACAAAGCCAGACAGTACGGCTATCACACCAGACTCATTGAGCTTGCTGGAGAGATAAACGATTCGATGCCCGAGTATGTTGTGAACAGGGTGATGAAACTTTTGAACGAGCGAAAAAAGTGCCTCAATTCAGCTCGTGTTCTACTTTTGGGGATAGCTTACAAAGGTGATGTGGACGATGTGAGAGAGTCTCCAGCTTTGAAAGTGCTCAAGCTTTTGGAGGAAGAAAAAGCACATGTGATAGTGGTGGATCCATACGTTCAATCGTTCAAATGGAATAATGTCGAGAGAAAGACACAACCACTGACTGTCGAACTTGCGCGATGGGCTGATATAGCGATCATAACTACAGCACACAAAAAGCGCGTCGATTATAGAATTTTAGTGGAGAACTGCCAGCTCATCTTCGATACAAAGAACGTTCTTAAAAGTTTCAATCTGCACGGACCAAATATCGTGGTGCTGTGAGGGGGTGAAACCGTGGTTTGGTTCATACTGAGTTTGTTGGCAGGAGCAGGTTCAATGGTTCTCGCACTCATGTTGATGGTTTATGTTTTGAGGAAAGACACTGGAAACGACAGGATGAGGCAAATCCATGCAGCCATCAGAGAAGGGGCACTCGCTTATTTGAGGAGGCAAAACAAAACGCTCGCCATATTCGTTTTAGTGATGACCATCGTACTTGGCACAGTTGTGAGCTTTCTTAAGGGAGCAACTATTGGTTTGTCAATGTCAATCGCTTACGTGCTTGGTTCAGCGTGCACGACACTTGCCGCATACCTAGGTATGAGAGCGGCCGTTGAGGCTAACGTCAGAGTTGCTGCTGCAGCTCAAAAAGGATTGAGATCCGCTTTTCCGATAGCTTACTACGGTGGAGCTGTAATGGGTTTGTTTGTGGTTGGAATATCACTGCTTGGTATATCGATTCTGTTTTTTGTGTTCAAAGTACTACTAGGTTGGGTCGATGCTGACGCTGTAACGGTGGTTTTAGGCTTCAGTTTTGGAGCCAGCGCTTTGGCTCTATTCGCCAAGGCTGGTGGGGGTATTTACACAAAGACGGCAGACATAAGTGCAGATCTGGTGGGAAAAGTGGAACTTGGGATACCCGAAGACGATCCGAGGAATCCGGCAGTGATAGCAGACAACGTTGGGGATAATGTCGGAGACGTGGCGGGCATGGGCGCAGATTTGACGGATTCCTACATAGCAAGCGTGGTAGCTACGATGATCATTGGCGCTGAAATGGCGAACGAGACACTCACCGTCTTACCCCTGACGATAGCGGCGGCGGGTCTGTTCGCTTCGATACTTTCGCTGATGTTTGTTGCACGTAGTATCAAAAGAAGTCCCGGTAGAGCTCTGAATCTCGGCACGTTCTTGACATGCTTTATCTTCGTCGTGTTTCTGTTCTTCACGACACGGTTCTCTAACCTTGAAGGCGATTCTTGGTTGGGCGTTTTTCTACCCACTCTGGCCGGCCTCGGAGCAGGTATGGTGATAGGACTCACTTCGGATTACTTTACATCCATAGAAAAGAAACCGACTAAAACCATTGCTGAAGCATCTGTTACGGGCACCGCAATAAACATACTCATGGGTTTTTCATACGGCATGATCAGCATCGTTCCACCAATTTTGTGTATCGCTACTGCAACCATCGCCGCTTGGTACTTAGCTCAAAGATTTGGAATAGATCCATTTTATGGCATAGCGTCGGCAGCACTCGGGATGTTATCGATCGTAGGCACTGTGATTTCCGCCGACGCTTATGGTCCAATTTCTGATAATGCCAAAGGTGTCGCAGAACAATCCGGCTTGGGTGAAGAAGTGGTAGCTGTGACGGACATGCTCGATGCGGCCGGGAACACTTCTAAAGCCATAACGAAAGGTTTCGCTATAGGTTCTGCGGCTCTCACAGTTCTCGCTCTGTTTGCTGCCTATGCACACTTGGTTGATATAAAAACGCTGGAGCTCATGTCACCGAGAGTGATCGCTGGCGTATTCATTGGTGCAATGATGCCACCGTTGCTATCAGCAATGCTGATTTTGGCCGTCAGTAGAAATTCTGAAAGGATGATTGAAGAAATAAGAAGACAATTCCGTGAGATACCTGGTTTGGCGGATGGAAAAGCGAAGCCAGATTATGCGAAGTGCGTTGATATAGCTACAGCCGGTGCATTGAGAGAACTTCTGCTCCCCGGCATAGTCGCCATTGTAGCACCAGCGTTGACTCTTGTAATACTCGGTAGAGAAGCTCTTGCTGGTTTTCTCGCTGGTAGTATAGTGAGTGGGATCATATTTGCACTCTTCATGGCTAACGCTGGTGGAGCTTGGGACAATGCAAAAAAGTATATAGAAGAAGGACACTTCGGTGGAAAAGGCTCTGAGGCACACAAAGCTGCGGTCGTTGGTGATACGGTCGGAGATCCATTCAAAGATACTGCTGGCCCTTCTCTCAACACTATGATCACTGTGATGTCTCTGGTTGCGGAAGTTTTTGCACCATTGTTGTTGCTGATTTTGAGTCGGTGAGAGGATGCAACTTTTCTTAGACGAACCGACCAGGTCTTTCACAATGCTCGACGAAATCTTAGAACCATTCAAACCAAAAACGCCATATGGAAGAAAGACCATAGAAATGCTTTCCTGTGTTTTGGCGTCGGAACAGCAATTTCATTCCCATTGGTACAGGTTGGAAAGAGTTCTCAAGCAAAACGAAGAATTCATATCAAGTGTGGAGAGGATTCTGGAAAGAATACCAGATCTGAGTCATCAAATTGAGAACGGTTTTGTTGAAATATCAGATTTTGCGAAGTTAAAGAAGTTCGTGTACAATTTTTCATCACTTTACACGTTGGCAAGCTCAGTATGGGACCTTCCAGATGTGGATGACATCTGGAAGGTTCTATTTCATTTTTTCGGTGATGGGGAGATTCTACAGCTTCAATCAGAAAAGTTACTAGCGCTGAGGAAAGCTCATTTGATTCTCTCTGATCAATTGAAGAAGGAATTTTCTCGGCTCTGCCGTGAAATTAACAGTTTGATTGGTTTGAGACCAAACAACGAAGAGTTCACTATCCAAGCACAAATTGGTAAAAAGCTCATCGATCACGGTTTGGCGCAATTGGTGAAAGATTATGGAGAAAGATGGCATCTGCGTCTCATTGAAACGGAGAAGATGCTTCAACTAAGGCAAAGCATGAAGCAACTAGAGGAAAAGATGGAGCTTGAAGCTGAGGAATTGTTGGATGAGGTCAGAAAACAAATACAAGCTCACCTCGATTTGCTCAAGTTGTGTGAGAAAGCTGTCACAATTGTGGACATTGATCTGTGTCGTTACAGAATGTATTCTCGCTACAATTGTTGTCGCCCAGAAGTTGGTAACCAAATTCGAGTGATCAATGGTAGGTTTATTCCTGTGCTTGAATACTGTGAAGCGAAAGGTTACACCTACTATCCGATGAACATTGAAGTGAAATCGGGAGTGACAGTGCTCTGCGGACCGAACATGGGTGGAAAAACTACAGCTCTCAAGACTGTAGGAGCCTTCGTAGCTTTGTTTCATCTTGGCTTTCCCATTCCTTCGGAGTACTTTTCAAGTCCTGTTTTTAGTAATGTTCGTTTCATCTCGAAAGGAGAGGAAATAGGTTTCAGTTCATTCGCTAGGGAGATTCGCTCTTTCATACGAGCTCTTCAATGTCATGGTAGAAAGCTTCTCCTGTTTGACGAATTCGGAACGAGTACGAACCCAGTTGAAGGGGAAGCACTCACGCTGGCAATCGTTGAGCATTTTTCCGACTCACAAGACTATGTTTTGCTCAGTACGCATTATCCACGCGTTGTATCAGCAGCCAAAAACGTCTACAGTTGCGGTAGAATAAAGAATCTTGAAGAAGAAGACCCACACAGAATGCTTGATTATTCTCTCGTCCCAGGTGCAAAACATGTTGAAAAGATCGCCCTGAAGCTTGCTGAAAAACTTGGTGTGCCTTCCGAAATCGTCAAGAAAGCTGAAAATTATTCTGGGGGTTGAGCTTCATAGACCGTGTTTACAGTGTCAGTGATATCACCTTTTACATCGAAAATTTGTTTCTGGGTGATCCAAAACTGACCGATGTCACGGTCGCAGGTGAAGTGATTGATTGTAAAAGCAGAAACGGTCATTTGTTCTTTTCATTGAGGGATGACTATGCGACCATTGGTTGTATCCTGTTTGGAGGAGCGTACATGGGAGTCTCAATTATGGATGGTCAGATGGTTCAGGTTACCGGTGATGTGAGGGTTTATGCGCTCAGGGGACAATACAGGCTCCTTTGTAAGCGTTTGAAATTGCTTCCGAGTCGAGGTACTATGTTTTTGAAACTCAAGGAAACATACGAACGATTGAGCAAACTCGGCTTGTTCTCGAAACCCAAGAAATCACTACCAAAATTCCCTTCAAAAATAGGCGTAATAACTTCAAGAAATTCGGCAGCTTTTCAAGATATACTCAGAACGATCTCGGAGAGGTTTCCCTTTGTAAAGGTTGTGCTCTATCACACCGCTGTACAAGGCGAGGAAGCAAAGAGAGAATTGATGAAAGCATTGCTTGATGCTAACTCTGATGAACTCGATGTGGTCATAATTGCTAGAGGCGGAGGAGCTACGGAAGATCTCTGGTTGTTCAACGATGAAGAAGTGGTTATGGTTGTTCATTCCATGAGGCATCCAGTGATCACAGGTGTTGGTCATCAGATAGATACAGTTTTGGTGGATCTAGTGGCAGATGTGGCTGCACACACTCCAACTGCGGCTGCTCAGTACGCGGTACCGGACATCAGAGAAATAGTCGAAAAAGTGAGGCATTCTTTAAAGTTATCTTTCGTCAACTTAATGACAACTTGGAACAATGCAAATGAGCGTTCTAAAGAACTCTTGAAGGAAGCGAGAAGAAATTCAATTGATTTGCTGCAGAGATTCGAGATGCGCTTGAAATCGAAATTCGGTGAATTGAAATCTCTGTTGGAAGACAGGATTGACTCTTTGGAACGAAATCTCGAGTTACTCAGGATAAAGCTAGATTTATTGAATCCAATGAACGAATTGAATAGAGGTTATGTGATTGTGGAGAAAAATGGAGTAAAGGTGAGATCGAAGAACGAGTTAAACGAAAACGATATACTTTTGCTGAGGTTTCACGATGGGTCAGTGAGGGTGATCGTCGATGAAGATAGAAGAATTGATGAACGAACTTGAAAGGATCGTAGAGTTATTGAACTCGCAGAATTTGACCTTGGATGAATCTTTAAACATGTACAAAAGAGGTGTTGAAATTTACAGAAAGTTGCAAGAAGCATTAAAGAGCATCAAAGTTGAGATAGAAGATTTATATGCACAGTTACAACACGATGGGGTGGAGAACGATGGTGACAATCGACCAACTGAAGGACGCAACGATTGAAGATTTGAAGCTTTTTGCAGAGTTAATAAGAAAAAGAATCATCGAGGTTGTCTCAAAGAATGGGGGGCATTTAGCTTCCAACTTGGGTGTGGTCGAGTTGACGCTAGCTTTGTATAAAGTATTCGATCCAAAAGAGGATGTGATCGTATGGGACACATCACATCAATGTTACACACACAAGCTTTTGACTTACAGGTGGAACGAATTTTCTACCTTGAGAATGCTTGGTGGAATAAGTGGTTTCAATTGCCTCAAGGAAAGTCCGCTGGATAGATTTGGCGCCGGACACGCCGGAACAGCTCTGGCCGCTGCTTTAGGGATAGAGAGAGGTCTGAATTTATTGGGAAAAAAGAGAAACGTTGTTGTCGTACTCGGTGATGGGGCACTCACGAACGGAGAAACTTTGGAAAGTTTGAACCAAATGAAAAGTATGAATTCAAAATTGAAGATAATACTCAACGATAACGGCATGTCCATAGCTCCGAACGTCGGAGCTCTCTCGGAAATGTTTGCAAAATTACGTACGAATCAAGCTTACGTGACTTTCAAAGGTTTAGTAAAGAAGGTGCTGGAGAGCTCTTCTGTTGGAAGAAACGTTGAAGAGGAGCTGAAAAAGATCAAGGAAGGATTGAAGCAGTTCATACAAGGAGTGGACTTTTTCGAGGCGTTAGGTTTGAAGCACATTGGACCGGTGGACGGTCATGATTTGAAGTTGTTAATTGAGATTTTCGAAAGAATAAAAAGCTACGATTACCCCGTTTTAGTGCACGTTGTAACGCAGAAAGGTAAGGGATACAAACCAGCAGAGAGGGATTGTGTTTTCTTCCATAGTTCCCCAAAGTTCGATCCAGAGTCGGGTGAAGCTTTAACGGTTCATGGTCAGATTTCCTACAGTGAAGTTTTTGGAGAGACTCTCTTGAGGTTGGCTCAGAAAAACGAAAGATTGATCGCTATAACTGCTGCTATGCCAGACGGGACAGGCTTAAGAAAGTTTGCAAACACCTTTCCTAAAAGATTCATTGATCTTGGTATCACGGAGCAATCATGTGTGACTTTAGCTGCCGGACTGGCGAGTGTTGGATTCAGACCAGTTGTTGCCATATACTCGACTTTCCTACAGAGGGCGTACGATCAAATCATTCACGATGTGGCGCTTCAAGATTTGGATGTGATATTCGCTGTGGATCGAGCAGGTTTGGTTGGTGAAGATGGGCCAACTCATCATGGCATCTTTGATATTGCATTCTTTCGAACTGTCCCGAAAAGTAGGATCTTTACACCATCGAGTTTGCAAGAACTTGTTGATTTGTTAAGGACTGTGGTTGAAACGAACGTGAAAGGAACCGTTGCGATCAGATACCCTAGGCAAACGGAAACGGCAAACTTCGAAGAATTATGGCAAAGATCAAAGTTGATAGATCCATTTCGTTGGGAGATAGTCAAGGAAGGGGGCAGTGTAGCTTTTCTAGCCGTTGGTACAATGTTAAAAAATGTTTTGGAGGCTAATCTCGATGCCACTGTGGCATATGTAAGATGCGTCAAGCCGCTGGACGAAGAAACTTTGATGAAAATTGCAGAAAATCACGAACTTATAGTCACAGTAGAGGAAGGAATCATCAACGGAGGGTTTGGAGAATCAGTGTTGAGTTATCTCAATGGTAAAGGTTTACATAGAAAAGTGCTTTTGATAGGTATAGGCGATCAATTCGTTCCACACGGTAGCAGAGAGGAGCTCCTAAGGTTATCTGAGCTTGATCCCGAGAGCATTCGTAATCGTGTGGTATCATCTTTTGGAAAGGAGGTTGAAACACGTGGTATTCAAGTTGGAATACGGAGATCTTGAAGTGAGCTTGAAAGCGCTGAAGAAGCTTGCTTACATAGCGACTCTGCAAAGTTATGGTCCTGTGAACATCTCCTCGGACAGTTTTTTCGGAAAGTTGTTCGGTGAGAAAGAGGAAGAAAGAATCAAAGTTGAAGAGCACGATAATGGGAAAATCGTAGTTGATATTTACATAGAAGTGGAGTATGGTGTGAAGATCACCGAAGTGGCCAAGAACATCATGGAGAGCGTTTCACATGTCATGCGTAGTGTTGGCGGTTGTGAAGATGTTGAAGTCAATGTACACGTAACGGGTGTTCGTTGAGGAGGTGCCCGCAATTGTCGAAAGTGAATGGCAAATTCATGAAGCTCGCGTTTGAGAAAGGAACTGAAGAACTCGCTCTTCATGTTGATGAACTCAACGCGTTGAATGTTTTTCCAGTCCCAGATGGAGACACTGGCTCAAACATGCTCGCAACGATGAGGGAAGGGTGTAAATACTTAGAGCAACTGACAAAAACTGATTTGCAATCTGTTATGGAAGCCATAAAGAATGGTACGCTCATGGGAGCGCGTGGAAATTCCGGTGTGATTCTCTCCCAGGTTTTCAGAGGTTTTGCCATCTATTGTGAGAAAAAGAAAACATTGGAACCAAAGGATATACTGGGGATGTTCAAGGAAGCCAAGAATGTCGCTTATAAAGCCGTCATCAAGCCAGTCGAGGGTACCATACTCACGGTGCTGAGGAGGATTGTGGAGCGCTCGAGCGAGGCAGAGAATTTACAAGACTTTTCAGAACTGTTTCGTTGGATCGTGCAGGTGGCGGAAGAAACAGTTCGAGAAACACCAAAATTACTGCCTGTGTTGAGGGAAGCAAATGTGGTTGACGCGGGTGCGAAAGGGCTTTTCTATATTCTCAAAGGTTTTTATGCTGCGGCACTCGGTGAACAAGCAAATTTAGAGCTTGTGACCAGTGTCACGGGAGAAGTGACGATCGAGTTACCCCAGGAAGAACTGACGTATCAATATTGCACGGAGGTGATGATAAAAAGAGAAAACAGTTTTTCTGGTGCGGATATAGAAACCTTCAGGAACTTTTTGGAAAAACTTGGAGATTCCGCCGTAGTAGTGCACGACGTGAATGTTTTAAAAACGCACGTGCATACGAACAATCCTGGTTTAGTCATAGAGGAAGCACTGAAGTACGGAGAAATCTTGAAAGTCAAGATAGACAACATGAAATTACAGCACGAACATGTGGTACAACAAGTTGAGCAGAGGAAAAAGTATGGATTCGTCGCGGTCTCACCGGGACAAGGCATTAGCACTGTACTGAGAAACCTCGGTGTAGATCAAATAGTTCGTGGTGGGCAAACGATGAATCCAAGCACGGCTGATTTGAAAATCGCCATCGAAAAGGTGAATGCTGATGTGGTCTTTGTTTTTCCCAACAACCCAAACATTCAGTTGGCTGCGAAACAAGCAGCAGAACAGATCAACAATAAAAAGATCTTTCTGATACCAACAAACACGGTTCAAGAATGCATTTCCGCGATGATGGCGTTCGACCCCAACGAGTCAGAAGAAACGCTTTTCAAAAAATTCAACGAGGCTGCTGGTTATATAATCGCCTTGAGCATCACGAAAGCTGTGAGGGACGCAAAGCATAACGGCACGAAGATCAAAAAGGGAGAATATATGATAATGAAAGGAAAATCCCTGGTAGCGCATGGTCAATCGTTGAAACAAGCTTTACATAGAGCTTTGTTAGCTTTAGACTTAAGGGGAAGGGAAGTCGTTACTATCTTTAAAGGTCAGGAAGCCTCCGATGAAGAGGTGTCGATTTTGGAAAATGTCTTTCAAAAGGTTATGGAAAATCCTCAGATCGATATCTATGAAGGAGGTCAACCGCACTATCCATACCTGTTGATGATCGAATGATCAGAACTTCATGACAACTTTTCCGCATCGCCCACTCATCATTAATCTGAAGCCTTCTTCCCAATCATTGAAATTTATCACATGTGTCACGATCTTGGAAAGATCGACCTTCTTGTGCTTCAAAAGTTTGTCTGCCACATACCAAGTTTCGAACATCTTTCTGCCGGTTATCCCGAATGCTCTGATTCCCTTGAAGGTTAGCAATTCATCCACATTGATGGGAATATCTCTACCGTAGAGTCCGAGGATGGACACAGTTCCTCCGTTCGTTGTTACTTTTAATCCCTGCTTGAGTGCCTCAGGACTTCCAGACATCTCAAGAAAAACATCCACACCGTTTCCATCAGTCAGCTCCATTACTCGTTTTTCGACATCTTCTTTTGTTGGGTCAATCACAATATCAGCTCCGTTAGCAATGGCGAGTGATTTTCTATATTCCTTGATTTCTGAAGCTATGACCAAAGCGGCACCTGACACTTTTGCTATTTGTATTGCCATGGCACCTATAGGTCCCACACCACTCACAAACACAGTCTTACCAGTTAGATCTTCCACTAAGGCCGTATGTACTGCATTACCAAATGGCTCCATGACTGACGCGAAAATTGGCTCTATCTCGGCAGATAATTTCCAGACGACCGTTTGTGGTACTTTCACGTATTCAGCGAATGCACCGTTGATGTCCACACCGATGATTTTCATGTTCCTACACACGTGCATCCTGTTGGTGCGGCATTGAATACAGCTCAAACATGGAATGTGAGTTTCGCAAGCCACATAATCACCAACTTTTACGACTTCAACAGCTTCACCGACAGCTTCCACAACGCCAGAAAACTCATGCCCAATTATGATGGGTGGTTTTATACGGCTTTGAGCCCAGCTGTCCCATTTGTAAATATGAACGTCTGAACCGCAAATTGAAGCTGTTCTAACCCTTATTAGTACTTCAGTTGGGCCAAGTTCTTGCGGTTCCGGTACTTCCATCATTGTGAGACCTTCCGCCATGGATGTTTTAACCAAAGCTTTCACGTTTCATCCCTCCTTCTTTCTCCACAGAACAGTGTACAACAAATAGTTATGAAAAACGAAATGCCGATTGTATAATCGGCGTGGAAGGGGGTGAAAAATCGTGGCGGTAGACAGATTGGAAAAGGTTTTGTTCGAAGAAATAGAACAATTGAAGAAAGAAGGACGAGCAAAGGGTAAAGAGTTCATCATAGTCGATGTGAAAAAACCTTCCGATGGGAAGGGTCCAAGGTATCTTTTGAAAGGGTTTGGTGAGAGGGAATTCATAAGGATGAATTCAAACTCTTACCTTGGTATGTCATTGAAAGAAGAAATCATAAAAATCGAGGAAGAAACGGTTCGAAAGTTCGGTGTGGGACCTGGGGCTGTGAGATTCATCAGTGGGACTTTTCAGCCACACCGAGATCTTGAAAAAGCTTTAGCAAGGTTCCATGCGAGAGAGGAAGCCATGATCTACAGTGCAGCGTATGTCACTGTGATAGGCGTCATAGCTGCTTTGGTCACGCCCGAAACAATTGTGATCAGCGATGAATTGAATCACAATTGCATCATAAATGCTGTGAGGCTGGCAAGACCCAAAGAGAGGCTCATTTACAGACACCTCGACATGAAGGATCTTGAAGAGAAGATCGTTCAAAGCATTGGTAAAGCCGAAAGGTTGATCATCGTTACTGATGGTGTGTTCAGCATGAGGGGAGACTACGCACCTTTGAATGTAATACAAGCACTAGCTGAGAAATATGATCGACATTTCAGTCAGAACATCATCACGGTTGTTGATGATTCGCATGGAGTTGGTGCGTTCGGTGAAACTGGTAGAGGCACAGAGGAAGTGACAGGATCTAAAGCAGACTTGCTCATCGGAACGCTTGGTAAAGCGTTTGGTGTCAATGGAGGTTATGTTGTTTCGAGTGAAACTGTCATAACGTACCTCAGAGAAAAAGCCATCACTTACATCTATTCGAATCCAATCACTCCAGCAGAAGCTGCCTGTGCCCTGAAAGTTCTTCAGATTTTGGATAGTTCCGAAGGTAGAGAAAGGCTTTCATATCTACGCGGTTTGACAAGAAGGTTTCGTGAAGGAATCGTCAGATTGGGTTACGAAACGATCGAGAGTGAACATCCCATCGTACCTTTGCTTGTCAGGGACACTGCACGAACTGCCGATATGGTGAATTATTTGATCGAGCATGGCGTACTCGCAACAGGTTTAAATTACCCGGTTGTTCCAAAGGGTGATGAGACCATAAGATTTCAAGTGAACGCTGATCATACACCTGCTGACATAGATTACGTACTGGGTGTGTTGGAAAAATACAAAAAAGAGCGAAAAGTTTGATGTTGGTATTCATAACGATGTTTTGAGTGTAGTATAATATATGCTGCTATGAAAACCTAAGAAGGGAGGTAGAGGGAATGAAGAAATTACTAGTAGTTGTTACACTTCTCGTCGCATTCTCAGTTTTTGCACAAACCGTGAATTGGGCTTTCTTACAGGAACCAAAAACGTTGAATCCTTGGAACCATTACGGTCCAAACGCCACAGTATGGAACAGTTACATCTTGGGACCAAGGTATGGTGCATTGTACGCTTATTCTGACGTGAGATTCGACTGGATCCCAAGCATTGCGTCAGACTTTCCGAAGATCGTTCAGGAAGGAAACCTCTGGGTGTACATCGTTCCACTCAGAAAGGATGTAAAATGGTCCGATGGTACCCGTTTGACCGCTGATGATGTAGTTTGGACAATGAATACTGTTAAGAAGTTGATTGTAGATTACGGTCTTGGTGGAAACTGGGCGAGTATGATCGACAAGGACTATTTTGTCAAGGCAGAGAAAGTCGATGACTTCACGATCAAAGTATACTTCACACAACCCAGTTTGGCGAAAGCTAACTTTGGAGCTTTGATGATGCCTATACTGTCGAAAAAATATTGGGAACCAAAAGTTGAAGAAGCACTGAAAACGGGAGCACCATTGCAGACTCTCTATAACTACGATATAGCTGATGAGCCGATAGTAGGGGCATTCAGCTTCGTCAGGTGGGAAAAAGGTGCCTTCGTGCAGGTCAAGGCTAGAGCGGATTACTACGATAAAGGTGCCGTACTGACGCTGTTCAAAAACGGGGCTGTTGAAATTAAGAATCCCAACACCGGTTTCTATTGGTCTGGATATGGTGAACCGAAGGGAGAAAAAGAACTCGAATTAGTCACAGGGCCGTACGTATCTGACATCATCTACAGATTCTATTTGAACAGAGCCGCTGCGATCACCTCGTTGATCAATGGAGATGTGAGCTTCATATTCAACCCACTCGGTTTGGTTAGAGGAGAAATGGATCAACTGGCGAAAGTCAGCGGAATAAAGATGATAACCAACAACGTGAACGGCTTTAGGTACATGGCATTCAACTTGAGAAGATATCCAATGAGCATCAAAGAGTTCAGACAAGCTATAGCTGCTCTCATCGATAGGGAATTTCTATGTTCAAGGGTTCTTGGAGGCCAAGCGTTCCCACAGTACAGTGTTGTGCCGTCTGGAAACGTATTTTGGTACAATCCAAAGACTGCAGAGCTTTCGCCTGGTTACAACATGAGTTACGGTGATAGGAGAAAACTGGCCATCGATCTGCTCAAAAAAGCGGGGTTCAAGTGGGTAGTTGAACCCAAGATTGAGGGCAACAACGTGGTTAGACAAGGTAGAGGTCTTATCGCTCCAAACGGTCAAAGGATCGAACAAATTGAATTGCTTGCGCCTGGCACTGGTTACGATCCGATGAGAGCAACGATGGCTCTCTACATTGAAAGGTGGGCCAACGAAATAGGTATCCCCATAAAGGCTAACCTGGTCGACTTCAACTACATCGTGCAAAAAGTTTGGGACGAACCATTCAATTTTGACATTTATATGCTTGGTTGGAGCTTGGGTTATTATCCAGATCACATTGCTGACTTCTTCCACAGCAAACGTGCTGGTGTTGGTGATTTCAATGCCGCTGGATACAACAATCCTGAGTTCGACAAGCTTGCTGACGAATTCCTCGCAGCTTCGGAAATAACTAAAGCAAAAGAACTTGCGTTCAAGTTGCAAGAAATCTTGGCTCAAGATCTTCCATACATCGTTTTGTTCGATACCCCGATACTCGAAGCTTACAGAATCGATCAGATCATCTTCCCATACGAAAAAACACTTTCAGGATTGCAATACGTCTCTGGTACACCAACTCTGGTCAAAGTTGTGAAGTAAGTTTGAATGGGCTTTCTCTGAATGCCCAACCGCCCAACAAGGGCGGTTGGGTTTTTAACAAGGGAGGAGATATAGCGTGCTGAAATTTCTGGGCAAAAGGGTGCTGCAAATAGTTGTGCTCATGTTCATCTATGTGACGGTGGTTTATTGGTTGATCGAGGCAATGCCAGGTAGCTTCGTCGATCAGTATTTATTGAATCCAAAGCTCACACCTGAAATCAGAGAAAATTTAAAGCGCCAGTTTGGTTTTGATAAACCTGCTCACATGAGATATCTCATCTACATGAAGAACTTTCTCACGTTAGATTTGGGGATTTCTTTTTCATATTTCCCATCCAAAGTAACCACCATCATTGCTGAAAGACTGCCAAGGACTGTATTTCTCTTTGTCACTTCTACTCTTGTTTCTTATGCCCTTGGGTACAATCTGGGAAAACGTGCAGCTTGGAAAAGAAGTGGTGCTCTTGATAAGACTACCACTCTTGTTGGTATCGTTTTCTGGACGATTTTTTTACCCCTACTCGCGATATTCAACATTTGGCTGTTCGGTGTGATACTGAAAATACTTCCTTTGAACCAGTTCATCGATCCAAATTTGTGGAAGACAACCACGTTCTCTGCCCAGTCGATATTCATAAAGCTTCTGACTAACGCTTTGATTTTTCTCATCGTTTTGTTGATAGTTCTCTTGGTGTCGAGTAAGCTCAAGACATTGCTTGCCAAAAAAGCTGTTTTGTATGCTTCTTCCATTTCCACGATAGTAATTTCGATCGTGACGTGGATCCTCTCAGGCTATTCAATTTATGCCTGGGATATCATAAAACACATGGTACTTCCAGTGTTAACTCTCACACTTTACTCGTTCGCTGGTAGTATGCTCGTCATGCGCGACACCATGTTGGATGTGATCAGAGAGGATTACATAACCACCGCCAAAGCCAAGGGCTTGCCGGACGACATTGTTCGTGACAAACACGCGGCGAGAAATGCTTTGCTGCCTTTAGTAACCAACTTCGTCATCAGTTTGGGTTTCACAGTAGGGGGAGGCATCATCACCGAGACGATGTTCTCTTGGCCTGGCATTGGGCGCGCTTACTTAGAAGCTTTGAACGCTCAGGATACACCTTTGTTGATAGGTCTTTTGGTCTTCACCGGTATCTTCGTTTTAATTGCCCATCTTGTGGCTGATGTACTTTACGCTGTTCTCGATCCACGCATCAGGTACTGAAGGAGTGGTCTAAGGTGACTGATCTGACAGTTGCAGAACCTCTGTGGAGAATAAGATTAAGGCTTTGGCTCAGATCACTTAAGACTGGTTGGGAGCTCTTCAGGGAGAAAAAACTTGCATTGTTTGGTTTAGGTGTGATAATATTCTTCGCAATCTTTGGTTTGATGTATCCATTTTATCCATGGTTGATGAAAAACATTTTTTGGAAAAACGATCTTTTCACTTACCAAACGTTCATGCCCTACGATCCAGTCATAGGTTTCGATCCTAACATACTCACTCATCCATCACCACCTTCTCTCAGGCATCCTTTGGGGACGGATCCGCTCGGAAGAGATATCTTAGCGATGATCATGTATAGTACACCAAGAGAATTCGTACTCGGTATCACTGCGGCACTCATCACCGTGATCATAGGAACGATCATTGGAGCCAGTGCCGCTTACTATGGTGGTATCATAGACACGTTTTTCATGAGGCTCGCTGATATCGTCATGTTGTTTCCAAGCTTAGCACTGTTGATGGTACTGAGTGCTTTCATTGAATTGACGCTCTTTAGGCTTGCACTGATCATGGGTGTTCTTGCTGGTTTTGGTTCAATAACGTTGGTCCTCAAGGCTCAAGCTTTGACAGTGAAGGTGAGACCTTTCATAGATGCGGCTAAAGCAACTGGGGCAAGTGATGCCTACATCATATTCAGACACATTATTCCAAACATTCTGCCACTCTCGTTTCTCTACATGATGTTCAACGTCACTGGAGCCATCTTCACGGAAGCTGTTTTGTCGTTCCTTGGTTTAGCGAATATACGCATGAGCTGGGGAGTCATCATACAGATGGCTGAATCTTCGGGTTATCTGATGGGGGCCAGCATTGGTACGTACTGGTGGTTGTGGCTTCCTGCGGGTGCATGCATCACGCTACTGTGTTCTTCGTTCTATTTCTTAGGTCGCGGTCTTGAAGAGATAGTCAATCCGAGACTGAGGAAGAGGTGATCTCAGTGCTTCTGTCGGTGCGAGATCTGCGAATGTACTACAGAACAAAAATGGGATACGTGAAGGCAGTTGATGGAATAAATTTCGATTTGAATCATGGTGAGAGCTTAGGCATAGTCGGTGAATCTGGTTGTGGTAAGACATCTATATCGATGACTATTTTGAGATTGCTCCCAGATAATGCAGAATTTAAGAGCGGTAGCGTGTTGTTCGATATGGGAAATGGTCCAATTGATTTGGTGAAATTACCGGAATTTGAGATGAGAAAATACAGATGGCGCGGCATTTCGATGATATTCCAAGCTGCCATGAATTCTTTGAACCCTGTTTATAAAGTTGGTGATCAGATCGTAGAAGCCATTCAAAATCACTTTCCAGAGATGCCAGTTGACAGAGCTAGAGAAAAGGTCGCGGAACTTTTCACACTCGTCGGTTTGGATCCATCGCGTATGGATCAGTACCCTCATCAGTACAGTGGAGGTATGAAACAAAGGGCAGTTATAGCGATGGCACTCGCTTGTGATCCCAAAATCATAATTGCTGATGAGCCTACAACAGCTTTGGATGTCATAGTTCAAGATAGAATACTCAAAGAAATCAGAAAAATTCAAAAGAAGCTCAATATGGCAATGATATATATATCCCACGATATCGCAGTGATAGCAGAGGTCAGCGATAAAATTGCTGTCATGTATGCTGGAAAATTCGTTGAACTCGCTGATTCAGTAACAATTTTTAAGCGTCCCATGCATCCATACACGTACGGTCTCATGCATGCGTTTCCAAGCACGGTTGGTGAGAAGATCGAACTGGTCACGATACCTGGAGAACCACCTAATCTGTTGAATCCTCCAAAAGGTTGTCGTTTTGCACCGCGCTGTCCGAAAGCCGATTCGTTGTGTCAAGAAACTGAGCCGGAGTACCGGGAGATAGAGAAAGGTCACTTCGTGATGTGCCATCATCCGATTCAACCCAAAGAGGTGGTGCGTTTCTATGCAGAAGAATGACGTGGTTCTGAAAATAGAGAATCTTCGCAAGTACTTTCCCGCCGAGCGGAGGATCTTCGGTAAGGTCAAACATTTTGTTCATGCAGTTGATGAGATCAGCTTCGAAATAAAACGAAGAGAATCGCTCGCCTTGGTTGGTGAATCTGGTTGTGGAAAAACCACTACCGGTAGAGTTCTTGTAGGTTTAGAAGAACCTACATCCGGTAGGATCGTGGTGGAACAAGAGGATGTAACGCCACTACTTTATGAAGATGAATCGGCTGCGAGGAAATACGTTAGAGAGACATACGTTAAAAGGTTCTCAAATATGAGTGATGAACAACTGAAGTCTTTAACTGGTATCGATGCTATATATGCACAGAGATTTTTGGATTTGGGAAAGAACGAAGCGAAGTTTGTTGATGAGTTGCTTCAAAACAGGCGCGAGAGAATTTGGCAGTTAAGGAAAAGGATCCAAATGATCTTTCAAGATCCATACGAATCTCTCAATCCAAGGATGACGATCTTCGACATCGTTGCTGAACCATTGAACATACACGGAATTGGAAACCTGAAGGAAAGAGAAGAGATGGTAGCAAAAATGCTTGCCGATGTTGGTCTGACTCCTCCAGAGACTTTCATGTTTCGTTTCCCACATGAACTTTCTGGTGGACAAAGACAGCGTGTGGCTATAGCTAGGGCGTTGATATTGAATCCTTCTTTTGTCGTTGCGGATGAGCCAACATCAATGCTCGATGTATCTATAAGAACAGGGGTCATGAAGCTCATGATGAGGCTCGCTGAGGAACATCAGATGAGTTATCTTTACATCACTCACGATTTAGCAGTCGCAAGGTACATGAGTAACGACATAGCTGTAATGTACCTTGGCAAAATAGTTGAAAAGGGTCCAACTGAGGAGGTCCTGAAGAATCCACTGCATCCGTACACGCAGGCACTGCTCGCAGCAGTTCCGATACCAGATCCTGAGATCAAGAGGGGGGAACCAAACATCAAAGGAACCGTTCCGAGGCCGATCGATCCACCTCCACGCTGTAGGTTTTTTGATAGATGTCCTTACGCAGTCGAGTTCTGTGAGAAGAATGATCATCCCCCACTGAAAGAAGTTGCTCCGAATCATTTCGTGGCGTGCTATGTCGTCTCAGGCGAGGCGAATTGATTTTCTCAGAATTGTCTTTTGGACCGCTTTTGTCCTGGTGGCTTTGAACTATACTGCTGGGGTTTTTGTTTATCGCGGTTACGCTCAAAAATTGTCCAAAGCTAAGGCGGTCTGCAAGATCAGGTTCGACGGTGGAACAATTCACGGTACTGTACTCATCGAAGGTTTCGATGGATTAAAGATTTATCCGGTGGATTACCAGATTTATTTCCAAGATGAACGAGGGAATGTTCTGAAGCTCATTTCAAACTCTATGTTTGGCCATCAGACGGCACAATTTTCTACCAGTGTTTGGGAAGGCTACGGTAAAGAGAAATGGAGGGCTCAGGGTTACAGTAACGTGTTGATCAAATGGCTTTGGTTGAAAGTGAATCTCTATCTTCCGTTGGAAGTGAAAATTGAATGAGGAGAACGGTTTTCTTCATTTGTGTGATGGTTTTGGTTTATCACGCGGCGGTGTTCGAATTGCTTCTGAATGATTTTTCACCGCTACCTTCGTCTGCGGTTTGGGTGCTTTCTCTCGTGTTGTCCTTGAGGGTTGGTAACGATTTGAGACCTTTTTCTAAATCGCTATTTGTTATGACACTTTCCTTCATAATTGCTGGAGTTTTGAGCTATGTTTCGATAAGTTACTACATGAAGGAGACTCTACAGTTTGTGGTTCAGACTCTAACAATGAAAGCCGTTTCTGTTTCATTACTCGTGTTTTTCACCGCGACTGTTCTGTCGGCGTTTTTTGGTTTCATGCTCAAGCCAAGGAAGTAAGATACCAAGAAAGTTGTTTAAAACGTGACAAATCGTGGCAGAAAAGAGGCTTCCTGTTGCAAGCACCGAGTCAGCGAAGATGTAACCCACCACAAACCTGTAGATCAAATTGTACAGCGAAAACGTTTCAAACTTTGAGGCAACGTTTAGAAGGTGAACGATTGAAAAAACTATTCCATTGGTCAAAACGTTTGGACACAGACTTAGTAAAGTTCCTCTGAAAAGAAGCTCTTCAGAAATTGGTATCAAAAGACCGATCGTTATCAAATTGTTGAAAGTTGGTTTGAATTCAACACGAGCCGATTTTGCCCCGAGAAATTTGCCTGCAAACAAGGTGAAGATGAAGAGTAAACCGAACGGTATGAAACCTTTTAGGTGTGGGGAAAAGCCAAATTGAGATTTTAAAAGATAAACCAAAGTTGAATAGGTCAACTGCACAGTGGAAATACAAAAAAGTCGAAGATTAAACTTTACGAGCCTACATAGATTTTGCAAGATTAGGAAAATTGATAATAGTGTTATACCCTCAATGACTTTCAGCATGTTTTTCAAGTGTGTTCTTCACTATGGAGTTGCACACCCCACAAGCTTGGCAACCATTCCAACGGCAATCTGGAGTTGTTTCTGCCCTCATGGCTTTTTCGAACTCGCTGATGAGGAACTTTTTGTCGACCCCTGTATCTATGTGGTCCCAGGGTAACGATTCGTGCGGGGATCTACTGCGCAAATATTTTTCAACTTGTAATCCCGTCAATTCGAACGATTTCAACCATTTCTCTTGATCAAAAATGTTCTCCCAGCTGTCGAAGCACGCGTTCATTTGATGTGCCTTTATCAATGCTGAAAATACCTTCCTATCACCTCGTGATAGAACACCCTCAATGAGGCTCATGCTTGGATTGTGAAAGTTCACTTTGGCAAATTTCTTTGCTTGACGCAGTATATTTTCAGCGTGTTTAAAGTAATCCAAATTCTTTTGTTCAGCGAATTGAAACGGCGTGTGGGGTTTTGGAATGAAGGTTGCGATGGACAATGTCACATGCTCAAAGCCAATTTTTTTCGCGGTTTTTGCCATTGACACTATACCTTCCAAGTCTTCGTCTGTTTCGGTGGGAAGGCCTATCATGAAATACAGTTTTACTCTTCGCCAACCGTGTTTTTTGGCAATTTCGAGGGATTTGATGAAATCTTCATCTGAAATATCCTTGTTGATCACATTTCTGAGTCTTTGAGTGCCAGCTTCTGGGGCGAAGGTCAATCCAGTTCTTCTAGCTCCTCCAACGTTATTTGCTAAGGTTATGCCGAATGCGTCAAGGCGCGTTGAAGGAATGGACACAGATATGAGGTTTGTTTCTGAAAGATCTTTCAGTCTTTCAATTATCATGGATATGTTTGAGTGATCTGCGCTAGAAAGCGAGAGTAAGCCGATTTCTTCGTAACCAGTGCAGAGTAAAGTTTTAGTTATCTCAAAGAAGATAGAACTCGACTTTTTCTCTCTCACGGGACGGTACACAAAACCTGCTTGGCAAAACCTGCATCCCCTCGTACAACCTCTCATGACCTCAACAGAGATCCTATCGTGCACGAGTTGAATGTGGGGGATGATCCTTTTCGTGAGCTGTCTCTCGATGTTCTGCTCGATCCTACGTCTCACTCTTTCAGGAATATCATGAGAAATGGGCTTTGGTGGAGTCGAATTGTCGTAAAACATTGGGATATACACACCTTCAATTTGTGAGAGAGCTTTGAGTCTGTCTTTTCTATTTGCACCCTTCGTTTCGATCAAGCATTTCGAGATTTCTTGAACCACACTTTCCCCATCTCCAATCACTACTGCATCAAAAACGGGAGCTATCGGCTCAGGATTCACTGTGCAAGGACCACCGGCCAAAATTATGGGATCAGCGTTGCTCCTTTCTTCAGCCAGCAGAGGTATACCAGCGAGCTCAAGAGCTTTCAGCACATTTGTGTAGAGCAATTCATGTTGCAATGATACGCCGAGCACGTCTAAATTTTTGACAGGTGTTTTCGATTCGAGGGTGAAAAGAGGTATGCTTCTTTTCTTCATGAGATTCATCATATCGATCCAAGGCATGAAAACCCTCTCAGCCCACACATACTCCATTTCATTCAGAACATCATAGATGATGGCCAAACCTAGATTCGACATACCAACTTCGTAAACGTCTGGGAAAAGCAGACCTACTCTGAGCCGAATTTTTGATGGATCCTTAAGGATTTGGTTGTATTCATTTCCTATGTATCTTGCAGGTTTTTCAACATCGTTCAGAATCTCGTGAATTTTTCTTAGAATCATCTTTTCAACTCCCAATAGTATTCAAGAATCCTTCTTGCCATCGGTGCAGCAGCTTCACCACCAGAGCCAGCATTTTCGATGAGCACAGTGACGACAACTTGTGGCCTATCTACGGGGCTGAAACCCGCAAACCAAGAATGAGGCCTTTGACCCGCTTTACCAACTTCTGCCGTTCCTGTTTTACCGGCTACCTTGAACCGGGCACCTTTGAAAGCTTGATATGCTGTGCCTTCGTCCTGAGGACCATCTGTGTATTCCACGACTTCAACCAGAGCGTTTGTGAGGAAAGACCAAGTTTCTGGACTTATTTGGACAGTCAAAGATATCGATGGTTGTACTTGCTCAGTTGATTTTGTACTTGGTTCAAAAATCTGCAGTAAAACGTGTGGAGTGTAACATATTCCTCTGTTGGCCAGAGTGTTGAAGAAATTTAGAATCTGTATGGGAGTCATCACGATGAATCCCTGTCCTATACCGCACAGAATAGTATCGCCGGGGTACCAAAGTTCGCCGAATCTCCTTTGTTTCCAACTTGGGTCTGGAAAAAGACCTCCAACTTCTCCCGGTAGATCGATACCCGTGGTGTAAGATATTTTGAATTTCTCAGCCCACGTTTTCATTTCCTCAATGCCAAGTTTCAACGCGAGTTGATAGAAAAACACGTTACAGGAAACCCTCAGAGCTTTTCGAAGGTTTGTTAGTCCGTGCCCAGCTATGTACCAGTCTTTGTAAACACCAGCAACCGCGCCAGTCGATGTTCTGTACTCATAGTATCCCGGACAGTTCACGATTAAATCGCTCTGATTGAATTTTTCCAAGTAAGCAATTGCATATAAAGGTTTTATGACGGAACCAACTGGGTACAGTGCACTGATGGCTCGATTTAAAAGAGGAGCTTGAGGATCACTTACAAGCAAGTTCCACTCTCTCGGCTCAACACCTTGAGTCAAAATGTTCGGATCGAAACTCGGATGAGACGCCAGTGCGAGGATCTCGCCGTTCACTGATTGGACCAAAATCACACCCCTACGGTTCGATCTTTTCAGCAAGTTTTCTGCGTACTCTTGAAGCCTGGAATCGATAGTGAGAATGAGATCTTTTCCAGGAAGTGGCGCTGATGTGAGCAATCTACCAAGAACTTTCCCAGAAGGTGAAACACTCACCAGTTCATAGCCAGGTTTGCCCTTGAGCAAGGAGTCGTACTTTTTCTCTACACCTGTCACACCACTGCGGGAGACATCAACATAACCTACAACGTGTGCGGCTGTGCCTCTATATTTTCGTATGTACTTCTTTTCTATATAGACACCAGCTTGCTGTAACTTGATAGCCTCAGCTTCCGTGACTCTCAAACGTCCGTTCAAGATGAGTTCAATTTTTCTCTCTGAGCCGATTATCTTACCAACCTCTTGAAAATCGGTTGCTAGCGTTGCGTGAGCTACCAATTCTTCCTCATCCCAAGCGAGTATCACGCCGTCTCTGCTCAGTATACGACCCCTCGGAGCTTCGATACTTCTAACGTGCACTCTGAGTGATTCAACATATTCTCTGTGAGATCTATACTGAACGACTTGTAGAACGAAAGCTCTGATGAGTAACGCTGCAAAGGGAACAAAGAGTAATGCTCTGAGAAGAATCTCAGATCTTTTCAACAACCTTACCCCTCCAGAGTGATAAAGCCACTAGTGTGACGGCAACAGCTCCGATCCAGTAACTTCCCATGATCGAGCAAATGAAACAGATAGTCACCAAATAGATGACGAAGGGGACGAAAGGTTTGAGGAAGAGTTCTCTCCAAAGGAGAAACGACTCGTGGAGAGCGAACAGTACAACATACACTATTCGTATGTTACCGAAGCACGCTACTGAGTGAAATGTGAGAATGATCATCACGCGGAGAGCGTCCAATCCAGACTCAAACCAAAGATATTCTAAAGCAAGATAAAAAATCAAAGATGGAAACAAATCGAGGAACGCTCCATCTAGAATAAGACAGATCGTTCCAACCGCGATCAATATCAGACTTCGAACCCACCGAGTACTCAATATTCGCACTCTGGATCCACCTTGTTCATCAATTCGCCAGTCAAGATGTACCTTTCAAGGATCTCAAAAGTTTCGTTCATCAAGCCTTTAGATGCTTCTAGACAATATCCTCCTACATGTGGTGACATGACAACGTTTTTCATGACATTGAAAGGATATTTGCTCGGCAGGACACATTCCCTTTCCGAGCTGGGATAGACGTACCAGGTATCGATCGCTGCACCGGCAAGAATTCCTTCTTTCAACGCCTCAAAGAGAGCTTCTTCATCCACCACTTCTCCACGCGAAACGTTTATCAAAAACTTGTTTTTCATTTTGAATAACCTCTCTTTGTTGAACAAACCTCTCGTTTCTCTCGTGAGGGGAAGAGTGATGAAGACTACTTCGCTCTTTTCTATTGCCCAATCTAGGTCGGAAGTTATACTGTCTTCTACTTTCTGGGCGTTTCTCCTCACTGCGATGATTTGACATTTGAAAGGTTCCAGTAACTTTGCAAGCTCTTGACCGATATGTCCGAATCCAACGATACAAACGCGCTTGTTGCGCAGACTGGTCCAGTGATCTTTTTCTCCTCCACGAATAGAATAACCATGCCAAATTCCATGTCGAAGGTCTCGATCATATTCCACGACACGGCCAAGCAAAGACAAAGCGAGTGCGAGAGCTCTTTCTGCAACGGCGAAGGCATTCGAATGGCAGTTACACACGTTTATTTTCTTCTCTCTGATTGCTTGCCAATCGAGGGCGTTTACACCCGCCATAGGAACCACTATCAAACGCAGATTCTTTGCTTCGCTTATATCCTCTCTTGACAATCTTCCTGCCACAACAACCTCAGCTACTTTCAATAAAGAATTTGCCGCCGGGTTTTCAAAACGGGTTTCAAACGTTACATGTGGATATCTCTTTCTCAATTCATTTATCCTATTCAACCACTCGATATCCAATCTGTTCATAAAAAGGACGATCATAATATCACCTCAAAGTTGCAGCGACATCTCATATTGTTCAAACAGAGGTTGGAACCCAGCTTGCTTTGCGGCAGGATACAATGGGTCGTTCTCTGGAACATTACCTAAATAGCAGATTCTTCTCTTTTCAACTTGGCAAACGAAATTGGCAGATTGTTCAACCAGCTCTGAGTACGAGTACTCAACTTTGATTGGAGCACAATCCACGATGAATGCGTTCTCTTCACCTTTGCCCCACACAACATATCCTGAAAGATTCTGTCCAATTCTGGCCATTTTGTATCTATCACCTGAAAGCAGAAGCGTGACTGGCTCCCTCTGCCAGTTGGGATGTCTAGAAAGTCTCACCATCGCTTCCAAAGCAGATTTGTGGATGGATTTTCTTTCGGTACTGAGAAAATGTGCTGAAAATCGTGGATTTGGAATTTCCTTTATCATAGAGATCAGTCTTCTTGTGACTCTAAAACCAAACTTTGAGTAGAAATTGAAAGCCCTTTCCTGGGTTGTGAGAACTTCAAGAACAACGCTCTTTACTCCCCTCTTCTTGAGTCCCTCAAGACCGAATGAGAGTATTTCCCTTGCTAAACCCGTTCCCCTTTCTTCGTGGATCACGCCCATAGAATCGATCCTTCCTCTATCTCTCCTGATGCAGCATAGAACGAAGCCAACGGGTTTTCCAGTTTTCAAAAAGATATACGAATCGGAGAGTGAAAGCGAATTTTCTCTCACATCGAGGTTGAATGAGAACAAATCCCACTGGATAGGCAAAGGATAATCTTGGAATATCTCCTTCACCAAATTCAAAAATCGTATCAAGGGAAAGTCTGACACCTTAACTATCTCGTACATGCGTTCACCCCATCAGACCGATATGTTGAAGCCCCCTTCAGGTTTTCGTTCAACGCTTGAGGATTTCATCGCGGTTCTCCAGGCCATTAGCAGTTCTTCGAAGTAACCAAGGATTTCCTCGATCTTCTTGATATCTTTCTTAACGTTGCCTTCTACCAGGGTTTTGTACATGTAGAGATAGAGAGATCTGAGAGATTGAGCGATCTGTCCACCCTTCTCCATATCCAACGAGGCATTCAATTCCATCAATATGTCTTGCACCCTTTTGATTCTATCGTTGGCCTCTAAAAAAAGTTCTTTTTCAATGAGTTCTTTCGCTTCTTTGAGAAGTTCGATTGACCTTTCGTACATCATCTCAATTAACTTCGCCGGGCTGGCCGTCATTATAGCGTTTTCAAGATAAAAATCTTTCATCAAGTTCTCGCCTCCCTCAACTTTGAAAGAGCTTTCTCGAAAAGCGTTGCATAGAAGCGCATGACCTGAGGCATATCTTTTTCGAGACAATCAGCTATCAAACTCATATCTTGTTTTTCTAAAGCTTGCAGAAAATTCTTCAACTTCACCACAACCATGGTACTGCCGTCAGTTTCCACTGGCACAATGACTTGTACACTCTGCCTGAGATCTTCCAAAGCAGAAATGGCATTGGATAGATCTTCGATGTCTTTGAAGGCTTTAGGTTCAAGCTCCCTGACTCTCCCAGCCACACCTGGTAGCAAGTTGATGACGGTGTCTATGTAATTCAAAATGCTAGGTAGCATATCTTCAAGATACTTTTGCGGTGTGACAAAATCCATGACTATTCTTTCTCCATCATATAAAGGTTCAGACAACCTTTCAGAAAGTTTGTTTGTTTCAATTTCTTGATCGTCTATGATGATCCTTTTGAGTACCATACCCTTAGGTGCTATACGATCGTACAGTTCACCGAGATTCTTGAACTGACTCTCTGAAAATACCGATTCTTTCCCATTCAATAGAACCCTCACCACAGTATCAACTCCTTCTCATAGAAGCAAGAAAGATCAAAGCAACTGTTTTAGCATCATTTATTTTGCCTTCTTGGCACATTCTCACGGCTTCGTTCAGAGGGAGCTTGACTGTTTCAAGTATCTCATCGGGGTCGAGTTGTTGTTCCAGTTGCATCAAATCCTCAGCCAAATACAGATGTATCTTCTCGCTTGAGAAACCAGGACTTGTGTATATGAAACCAAGGTAAGAGAGTTTCCTGCTCAAAAGTCCCGTTTCTTCACGGAGTTCCCTCAAAGCACATTCGTCAGTGGATTCATCCCGATCAAGTTTTCCAGCCGGTACTTCGAGCAACTCTTCACCGATGGGGTATCTGAACTGTTTGACCAAAACGACTTCACCGCTTTCGAATAAAGGTAAAACCGCGACCGCTCCTGGATGCAGCACGACTTCTCTCGATGAAGTTCTACCGTTCCCAAGCTCCACCTGGTCCACCTTGACAGTGATGATTTTACCAGCGAAAACAGTTCGGCTCACGAGTGTTTTTTCCCTCAAGTGTTTTCACCCCTCTATAGCTAGGTTCTCCAGTTCGACTGGTACTACATTCGAAATACCATCCACCATCGCTATACCGTGCAGTACACTCGCGGCTTCCATGACTGCTTTGTTGTGCGTGATCACTATGAACTGTGTACGATCTTTGTTGGCTATCAATAAGCGTTTGAATCTTTCCGCGTTGAATTCGTCCAGCGCCGCGTCAATTTCGTCCAGCACATAGAATGGACTTGGATTGACTTCCATAAGTGAAAACAAAAGAGCTATGCCAACGAGTGATTTTTCTCCACCAGAGAGCAACTGAAGTTTTTGCATCCTTTTTCCAGGTTTCTTGAGTGATATCTCCAGGCCAGATTCGAGCAGATCCTTTCCCGCTTCCAAGCGAATTTCGCCTTCGGCTCCCGGAAAGAGTTGAGATACATAACGCGAGAAAGCGGCATTCACCTGTTCATAAACATCTAAAAAGCGTTTCCTTGCTTCCTCATCCGTTTTTTCTATGAGTTCCTCGATTTTCTTTTTCGATTCTTCTAGATCCTTCTTTTCCATTGCCAGCTCTTCATATCTTTTTTCCACTTCGTTGTATTCTTCTATTGCTGTTAAATCCACAGGCCCAAGGTATTTTATCTTGTTCTGGAGATCCTCCATCTCGTTTTTTAAAGCCTCCAATACCTCTTCCGATAATTCTTCAACTTGTTGCGCTGAATCAATATCTATCTCCTTTAAATGCTGTTCTATCCTACTTTTGACCTCTTGGATGAGCAACTCGAGGTGATGGGAGTTCTCCCTCAGTTTTTCCCTCTCTTCTTTGAGCTGATTCATTCGCGTTTCCAGTTCGTTCAATTGATTCAACTTCTGATCTTTATCCATCCTCTGCATTCTCATGGACTCGAACAATTCCTCGGTTTCTTTGCGTATTGACTCCAATTCTCTTGCGTTCTCTAAAAGTTCCAGTTTGGTACGTTCTATTTGTGTCTCCAACTCAACTGCTTGCCGTTGCAAATAGATCTTTTCCTCCGAAGATTTTTCCATTTGACTTTTGATCCTTTCGAGTTCTGATTCATAATGGATCTTTTTCTCTACAGCGCTGGTAAGATCGGCTTTCAATTCGAGGTACCTTGTGGAAACTTCTTCTAGTAAACGCTTTTCTGATACCAATTCCTTGTCAAAGATCTCGATGTTTTTTTGAAATTCTTCGACCTCTACCCTCACTGCATCGAGTTGGTTCAATATTTCTTGTTTTCTCAGCTTCAGTCCTTCTGAGCGACTTTTGTACTCTCTTTCAAGTTGCTGGAGTGAATCTACCTCTTTTTTTACATCTTCGAAGGTTTTTCCGAGTTCTTCTATCATTCTTTTCGTGATCCCATCTTGTGTTGCAATCTCCAAAAGCTCTTTCTCAACGAGTTCGCGTTGTCTCTTCAATCCATCGAGTTCCTCTTCAATTTGTTTTAAGTTAGAATCAAGTTTTTTCTCCAACGAAGTATATTGCATCCTTTGCAAGCTGATTTCGTTGAGTTTTGTCTTTCTGATGATGAGTGAATCACCTCTATCTGGGGTTGTTTCGCCACCCGTAATAGAACCGTGAGGTCCAATGATTTCACCATCTAAGGTTGCGATTCGACATCTCAAACGGTATTTACGTTTCATATCGATTGCGTCTTCTAGGTTTCTTACTATCACATCGCTTCCAAACAGATAAGCTGGTAAGTTCGAGAATTGTTGAGAGACGGTCACAAGTTGTGCGGCATAGCCTACGAAACCAGGATGGTTTTCTATCTCACGAAGTCTGACAAATTGTGGTTCTATGAGATCTAATGGAAGAAAAGTAACACGACCAATTTTTTCTTTTTTTAACCATTCTATGATGTTTCGCGCATCCTCGGCGGAGTCAACCACCACGTGTTGAACTGCCCCTCCAAGTAGCGCTTCGATCGCCTTGGCGTGCTCTGGTTGAAAGTTCAGCAAGTTTCCCACGACGTCATGAACGTTTGTGAACTCTCCTTCAGCTTTCTTCGCAAAGATCGTTCTCACGGCTCGTGAATATCCTTCATAGCTAGCGATGAGTTGACGCAATCTTTTTTCTTCATCGTCCAGATATCTAAGATTTCTGCGAATTTCATCCAATTTTTCTAGGAGTTGTTCTCGCTCGCCTTTGAGATGGCCAATCTGTGATTCGATAGCTTTCAATTCTTCGGAAAGTTTGCTCTTTCGATGGCTCGTTTTACTTGATTTCTCAAAAAGTGTTGAAAGTTCGTACTGGAGAGCATTCAACCTCTCAATTTTTGCCGAAAGTTGGGTTTGAAGCATGGAGATTCTCCTTCTAAGGTCTTCCAGAGTTTCATCCAGTTTGGTCAACTCATTCTCCAGAGACACTCTTTTTTTCTCAAGAGAAGACAGTTTCTCTCTCAAAAGAAGTGCATTCTTCTCTTTTTCTGAATATCTTGAAAGTATCTCTTCTCTAGCTTGCTCTGCTTGTCTCAATTGTTGTTCCTTCTGATTCACTTCCTCAAGGAGGGCTTTGAATATCAAACTGAGTTCGTCTTTTCTTTTCAAAAGTTGTGAATTTTGCTCGTCGATCAAGTATATCTTCGTATTCAGTTCAACGTAATGGCTCTCGAGTTCGCTGAGTTTTCTGTTGTAAATTTCTCTCATCTCACTGAGCGCAATTTGTCGTTTCTTGTAGTCTTCAAGGAAGGTTGTGAAGGCCTCTATCTCTTTGTCAACGTTTGCGAATTCTTGCTTCAGTGTTGACCATTGAGACTCAAGTTCTATGAGTTTTTTCTGAACTTGATTGATTTTCTCCTGATTGTTCGCAAATTCAGCTTGAAGATTCTCAAGCCTTTTGAGATCTCTTTTCAACACATTACCGAAGAAGAACTTTTTAACTTGATCTAACCTTTCTACGTACTCTTTGTATCGCTCAGCTCTTTTAGCTTTGAGGTATAGTGACTTTTTCTGCCTATCGAGCTCAACCAAAAGATCCTGTATTCGCACGAGGTTGTTTGAAACGTTTTCAAGCTTCATCAGAGCCTCCCGTTTCTTTTCCTTGTAGAACGATGTGCCTGCGGCTTCCTCGAACAGAACCCTTATCTCCTCCGGCGTTGCGTTTGTTATACGTTCTATTTGCCCTTGGCCGACGATGGAATACAATTCTTTCCCAGCACCGGTTCCTGCAAATCTTTCGTGAATGTCTTTCAAACGAACCGACTCACCATTGAGCATGTAGATGTTCTTGCCATCGTTGGAAAGCATCCGTGCCACTGTGAAGGTGTCGCCGTCGTGTTCAAAGGTCAATTCTACATAGGCGAATGAGCCAGCGGGAGCCATGCTTGAACCAGCAAATATTACGTCGAACTTCTCTTCGGCACGCAATTGTCTCATTGATTGTTCTCCAAACACCCATCTGATCGCATCCACTATGTTGGACTTGCCTCCCCCGTTGGGTCCAACTATTGCTGTCACTCCCTCTGCGAAGCTCAACCTTGTCGGTTTTGCAAAGGATTTAAAACCATGTAGGAGCATGCTCTTGAGCCGCACTTTTTTGCCCCCTATTCAAACACTATAAACCAAGCGTCCCTCCACATAAAGGGCAACGACGTTCAACTCATCATCCAAAGCGACGAGATTCGCGACTTGCCCTTCCGCGATGAATCCATCACTCAAACCGCTCGCCTTAGCTGGTGTGAAGCTTGCCATTATCAAGGCGGATCTGAGCGGTACATCCAACTTGAAGACCAGATTTCTTACAGCTTGATCGATCGTGAGCGTGCTACCGGCGAGCGTGTTTTTACCGAGAAGTTTTGCAACACCATCTCGGACTTCAACGTTCATTTGACCGAGCTCGTACACACCGTTGTTCAAACCTGTGGCTGATATCGAATCGCTGACCAAAAAAGATTTGAAAACACCTTTAATTTTCATAGCAAGCTTAACTGTCGTGGGATGAAGATGAACAAAGTCGCATATCAATTCACAATAAATCTTTTCGTTCGTCAAGACAGCCCCCAGTACACCTGGTTCTCTATGGTCGAACTGTTTCATAGCATTGAAGACGTGCGTTGCTCTTCTAGCTCCAGCTCTGATGGCATCCATAGTTTGGTCATACGTAGCATTTGTGTGTGCGATGCTGACGATTACCTTGTGTCTTCGTAGTAAATTGATAGCTTCTTTTGCGCCATTGAGCTCTGGGGCGATAGCAAAAATTTTTATAACATCACCGAATCCTGTCAAGAAGTGTTCTAGTTCGTCGAGATCTGGGTGTTTGATCATTTCACGTTTATGCGCACCGCTTTTTGTTGGGTTTAAGTAAGGTCCCTCAACGTACAATCCACCTATTTTGGAAGCGAGCTCACGGTTATCCATAGCTTCTCTAACGGTGGAGGCGACCTTCGATATGTTCTCGAAACTGTCTGAAACGGTCGTTGGAAAGAAGCAACCGACTCCATGTTCGGCGTAAAATAAGGAAAGCCGTGCGAGATCTTCAATCTTTGCCCTCATCACATCGATACCTATCGCACCGTGTGTGTGGCTGTCAATGAACGCTGGAGCTAAAATTGGATAGCTTCGTTGTGCGACAAGGTTATCTTTCTCAATCGAGACTATTCTATCGTTTCTGATCGTTACACAAACCTCCTCAAATTCTCTGAGAGGTGTGAACAACCGTTTGGCTCGAAGTTTCAAATTTATCAACTCCCGTATGGTCTTGAATCTCCAGAAAATTTGTACTTCTCCTTTGATTATGATAACACTTGTGTGGTAATATTAACTTAAAAAAGGAGGTGTCGAGATGAAGCTTTTCATCAAAGATGTTGGCGAGATAGATTTGGATGGACCTATAACGATTCAGACTGTTGCGAAGAAGATGGGTAGAAATGATGTCATAGCTGCGATTCAAGATGGAAAGTTGCTTGACATTCGCGACACATTGAACGCTGGGCGAATTGAGCTCATAACGATCAACCATCCCCTCGCGCCACAAATTTATCGTCATACGATGTCCCACATCATGGCCCACGCAGTGACGAGAATATTTGGTGAGGATAAAGTCCTGCTTGGTATAGGTCCGGTGATCGAAAACGGATTTTATTATGATTTTGAGATTGCCTCTGGAAGGATTGTGGAAGAAGATTTACCGAAGATCGAAGAAATGATGAGGAAAATTATCAACGAAGATCTATCCATAGAACGAATCACCATGAGGAGGCATGAAGCCATAGAGTTCATGAAGAAGAGAGGACAGAAGTACAAGGTTGAATTGTTGCATGAGATGGAAGAAGAGGTCGTAACCTTTTACAAGCAGGGTGAATTCATCGATTTGTGTAAAGGACCACATTTGCCATCTACAGGAATTGTGAAACATTTCAAGTTGCTCTCGATTTCCGGTGCGTATTGGAGAGGGAATGAGAACAATCCTATGCTTCAAAGGATATACGGCACAGCCTTTGCAAGTGAGGAAGAATTGAACAGATATGTGGAAATGCTTGAGGAAGCCAAGAGAAGGGATCACAGAAAACTGGGACCAGCGCTGGGAATATTTTTCATTGACTATGACTACGCACCTGGTATGCCTATCTTCACTCCAGCAGGAACGATTATTCTGCGCGAGTTGATGAATTTCTCAAGAGAATTGCACTTGAACAGCGGATATCAAGAGGTCATGACCCCGTTGGTGATGAGCGAAAAACTTTGGAGGATGTCTGGGCACTGGGATCACTACAAAGAAAACATGTATTTCACTTCGAAAGAAGATCAGAATTTCGCAATAAAACCGATGAATTGCCCAGGGCACATACTGATTTACAAGAGCAGAACAGTATCGTACAGAGATTTGCCGATGAGGTATTTCGAGTTTGGACGAGTTCATAGGTACGAGAGAAGTGGAGTGCTTCACGGATTGCTCCGAGTTAGAAGTTTCACACAAGACGATGCCCATATTTTCTGTAGAACCGACCAAATAGAACAAGAGATTGTGGGAATCATAAGATTGATAGAACGCATATATGCCCAATTTGGTTTTGAATATTCCGTCGAGCTGAGCACTATGCCGGAGAACCATATGGGTGATGTGGAAACTTGGAACATGGCCACCGAATCTCTCAAGAACGCTTTAGACTCGATCAAGTTGCCCTACATAATTAAAGAAGGTGAAGGAGCCTTCTATGGGCCGAAGATAGATTTCCATGTGAAAGATTCCATCGGCAGAACTTGGCAATGCGCCACGGTTCAACTCGATTTTCTTATGCCACAGAGATTTGATCTATACTATGTAGATGCAGATGGTTCTGAGGTTCGACCGGTGATGATACATACGGCGAAGTACGGGAGTTTGGAAAGGTTTCTCGGCATACTCATCGAACATTTCGCTGGGGCTTTCCCAACATGGCTTGCTCCAGTTCAGGTTGTGATTTTACCCATTTCAGATAGACACAGGCATTATGCCGAGCAACTCGTTGAAAATTTCTCTCAAAGCGGTGTAAGAGTCAAACTCGATGCGCGCCATGAAACACTTTCTTACAGGGTGAGAGAAGCTCAGACTATGAAGATACCATACATGTTGATCGTCGGAGATAGAGAAATGAATGAGAAAAAAGCATCTGTTAGGACCAGAAAGGGAACCGATCTTGGTGCGAAGGATGTGAATGAGATTCTGAACGTGATACTTCAAGAAATAAAAACGCGCTCGTTGAAGAGCTTGTTAGAGGGATGAGCATGGTGTGTAAAGTAATGAAGGAAAAAGATGCCTTGGTTGAACGTTTTGAAAAACTCTGTTCGGCTGAGGAACCAGTTTCCACAAATTTGTTCATAACTGATACTTTTCGCGAAGATCTTTCACCATTGCTAGTAGTGAAGAAAAATTCAGTGGAATTGTACGATTCTGGGAAGCTGGTCGCGCAGTTTGTGAATGAACCAAGCGTTTACGATTCAATCTGGACGTTCGTCAAATCTTTTGTTGACAAAGAAGACGCGAAGTCTGCTTTGACGAGTTACAGATTCGCCAGGAAAATCGTCAGTGGGATTCTGCAAGCTATGGTCGTTTTGATGGAAGTTGAAGACAAACAAGGTTTCAGTCATTCCCAGAGAGTTGCCCGCTTATGTGTGAGAGTGGGTAAGAAATTGGGTTTAAGTAGCAATGAATTGAATCTTTTAAGAGAATGTGCGATGCTTCATGACGTAGGTAAAATTGGCATAGAACAGCTCATGATGTATACACCAACGCGAATAAGAATATTCGAGAATATGCCTCAAGATCACACTGTGATGGGCGCAGTTTATTTGTCGTCAATTGAGTACCTGTGGGACATTGTACCTGCCGTTAGGTCACACCACGAACGATGGGATGGAAAAGGTTATCCTGACGGTTTGAAAGGAGAAGAAATTCCTCTGTTTGCAAGGATCATAGGTATCTGTGATTATTTCGATGAACTAACACATTTTGTCACATCTGAATGGGGTACTGGACCAAAAACTGAATCTGAAGCACTAACCATGATCGAAGCTCAAAGTGGAAAGATGTTCGACCCAAGATTGGTGGAAATCTTCCTACAGATGAAAAGATCCAAAGATTCAGACGACTGCGTTGAGGAATAATCCCAAAGGTTCAAAGAGCATCTTTATGAGTTGGAGCGGCAAATTCATAGCTATTTCGAGAAGCTGAATCTGCTGCTCCAATTTTTCTTTTTCCTCAGGGGTTGCGAACGCCAGCTGGCTTTCAAGTTGTCTTATCTTCTCTTCAATGTATTGCTTGTAACTTTGTTCTGAAAACTCGTTCGACTGAGCTCTTTCGCCAGGATAATACACCCATACGCTGGTTCGACCGGCGACAGCGGCAAGAAAAGAGCCCCTTTTTCTCAGATCGAGACTTATACCCCCCTGGATGATTACGCCACCTTCTCGTTCAACCTTCCTTTTGAAGTACAACCAGTTGCTGATCTCTTGAGAAAGTACACGCAGAATGCTGCGACTCGCTGGAGCCGAGTTCCACAAACCAAGTTCACCGGGATCAAGTTTGTAACCGAGGGTTGGGTTCGCCACAGACTCTGGCATGCTTCACACCCTCTTTGAAAGCTTTTTCAAAGCTTCTTTAACGATTTGTTCCGCACTCATGCCCGGTTTGAAAACTTTTCTAACTGCCTCGCGCGAGTCGGACTTCGTAAAACCAAGCACTGTCAAAGCTTCTATGGCGTCAAGATATTCTCTGTTCATGACGAGTGCCACAGAAAATTCCTCATCTTTCAACTCAGATATCAACCGTTCCGCTGTTTTTCGACCGACACCAGGGATTTGAGATAACCTGTCCACATCACCACTTTTGATCATGTAAATGAGTTCGTCAGGTTCTACGGAAGAAAGTATCTTCAATGCTGTCCTATGACCAACTTTCGAAACTTTTGTGATTCTTTCAAAGATTTCAACTTTTTCTTCCTCCAGAAAACCATAAAGGATGAATCCATCTTGATTGAATTCAAGCCGTGTGTAAAGCTTGGTCTTCTCACCTATCTTCAGGGATTCTAAAGTCTTTTTATCACAGTGAACTTCCAATACAAAATCCAGTACACGAAGGAAAACTACATTGTTCTTGATCGTCTCCACACACCCATAGACGGCAGCTAACATGGCTCACCCCGATATTGTCCATTCTGGTTCGAGTGTACCGTCTAGGATGTAGTCTCTCAGGTATCCGACTAGGTACAGTGAGCCTGTTATTATTATCGTCGGCCATCTTTCTTTCTTGAGGATCTCCAAAGCCTTGATCGGATCGGGTTCAAAAGAAACATTCTTGTTGAACTGTTTCGCCAATTCATACGTTTCTTCCGGTTTCACGGCTCTGTGTGAAATTGGTCGTGTGATGATCAGCCTTTCGAAAAGTGGTGCTATGTGTGACAAAACACCGATTTTGTCTTTGTCATCGAGTATACCAACTATCCCAGCGAGCTTCTCGTTCGCCAAATAAGTCATTATCGTTTTCTTCAAAGTGGCTGCGGCTGGTGTGTTGTGTGCCCCATCAAAAATGTATCTTGGGTTATCACCGATGACTTCAAACCTTCCTGGATTAATTGTTTTCTTCAGAGCTTTTCGTACAGCTTCTTCTCTCACCTCAAAACCTAGTTTCTCTGCAAAAAGCAGAAACGCCTGGAGGGCCACCGAAGCGTTCAAGAACTGATGTTCACCGTTCAACGTTAACTCAAGATCCTTGAAATTTCGCAAACCTCTGAAACTGAACTTATTCTCATTGAGTTTCAATTGCACTTTGTCAAACTCGAAATCCCTGCCAATCAAGTGGAGCTCGCTCTTTTTCTCTTTGCAAACATTTTGTATGACTTCTAGGGGACCCAATTTAGTCTCTCCACACACGGTGGGATTTGAGAATTTTATTATGCCAGCTTTTTCAAAGGCAATCTTCTCAACTGTGTCACCGAGAATGTGCATGTGATCGTAATCTACTGTGACTATAACAGCCACATCGCTCTTTAGAATATTCGTTGCATCATACCTACCACCGAGCCCGACTTCTATTGCACCCGTTTGAACACCCATGCGTTCGAAAATACAGAATGCCATCGCCGTAGTGAATTCGAAGAAACTCGGTTTACTACTTTCACCAAGTTGATCCATCATCTCGGCAAACTTTTGAACTTGTTTGAAACATTCTAAGTACAGTTGCTCTGGCACGAATTGTTCATTGACTAAGATTCTCTCCTTAAAGGTTGACAAGTGTGGTGAATAATAAGCACCGGTTTTAAAGCCATGTTCTATCATGAGATTACTCAGAAGTTTGGTGACGGATCCCTTACCGTTCGTGCCAGTGACGTGAACACTGCGAAATTTATCTTGAGGATTTCCCAAAAAGTCACAAAGCTTTGCGATCCTATCGAGTCCCAGTGTGATTTTCCCTGAAGGTCTTTCTCTATAGATGTACGCGAGCATCTCAAGATAATTCATGATAGATCCCCCAAAATTTGTCTAAGGATAGCCAGTCTCTCCTCAATTTGGACTAATTTTTCCTTCGTTTCGTTCACGGCGTCTTCAGGCGCACGCGTTAAAAAGTTTTCATCTGATAGTTTTCTCTGGAGCCATTCTTTGTCCTGTTCGAGTTTAGAAATGTTTTTCTGAAGCCTTTTGATTTCTTCTTCAACGTTCAAACCCTCCACGTTCACGTACACATGAAGTTCGTTTGAAACATAGGCTGTTGCACATCTGGATGGCTTTGCATTCGAATGGACTATTTTATCAACGAACGCGAGGTGTTTCACATAAAGTTCTTCCTCTGAAGATAGTTCTTTACCAACTGTGAATAGTTCCACCGTTCGCTTGATAGGAATATTCAATTCTGCTTTGATGTTTCTTATACCTTTGACAATCTGCTGAATTTTAACAAATGAACGCTCTGCTTCCTCGTTGATGAATTGTCTTTCTACGTCAGGCCAAGAAGCTATCACTATGGATTCTTTAGCTATGGGCAATTTCTGCCAGAGTTCCTCAGACAAGAACGGCATGAACGGATGGAGCAATCTGAAACTGATGTTGAGAACATTAACAAGTACGTTCTGGACAGTTTTCCTATCGTTTGACGAGAGCCTTGGTTTTGCACACTCGATGTACCAATCGCAGAATTCATCCCAGAAGAAATCGTAAAGAGCTCTTGCCGCGATGTTGAATTCAAAGTTTTCCAAAGCGTTCGTCACGGTTTGAACGGTTTTCTGTAATCTTGAAAGGATCCATTTGTCGGCCACATCTAGGTCTTCCAAAGCATACGGCTCAAAACCTTCAAGGTTCATGAGTACGAACCTCGTTGCGTTCCAAATTTTGTTTGCAAATTTCCTGTATGTATCAAAGTATTTCTCATCGAGTTTTATATCTACACCCTGTGCTGCGAGAATTGCAAGGGTGAACCTCACCGGATCAGTTCCATACTTCTCAGACATATCGATAGGATCAATACCGTTTCCCAATGACTTGCTCATCTTTCTGCCGAACTTATCTCGGATGAGCTGGTGTATATAAACATAGCTGAAGGGCTTTTCGTGCATGAACTCATACCCCATCATGATCATCCGTGCTACCCAGAAGAAGATGATGTCAAATCCTGTTACAAGAACGGTGGTGGGATAATACCTCTTCAAATCATCTGTTTCTTCTGGCCAACCCAACGTTGAAAAAGGCCAAAGTGCGGAGGAGAACCACGTGTCCAGAACATCTTCATCTTGGTGCAACAAGTTCGAGCCGCACTTTGAACAAATTTTCGGTTCTTCCTCTTCTACAATAATCTGGCCGCAATTTTCGCAATACCAGACTGGTATCCTATGGCCCCACCAAAGTTGTCTACTGATGCACCAGTCCCTCACATTGTACATCCAATGTAGATAAACTTTCTTCCATCTTTCTGGAACAAACTTGATCTGTCCGGTTTCAACGGCTTCTATGGCCTTCTCTGCCAAAGGTTTCATGCGAACGAACCATTGATCCATCAACCTTGGTTCCACGACTGTCTCGCACCTGTAGCAATGACCAATCGAGTGGGAGATACTTTCAATCTTCAAAAGATAACCACCGGATTCCAAGTCAGCCACAACGGCTTCTCTGGCTCGATATCTATTCAAACCCTTGTATTTTCCTCCATTATCATTAACAACCGCGTCGTCGTCGAAAATGTCTATCAGAGGCAAATTGTGGCGCTTGGCAACTTCGAAATCGTTGGGATCGTGTGCTGGCGTGATCTTCACAATACCTGTTCCAAATTCCGGATCAACGTATTCGTCGGCTACGATCTCCAAAGCTCTGTTCATCAAAGGCAGGACGACTTTCTTTCCTATCAAGTGTGTGTATCTCTCATCTTTCGGATTGACTGCAACGGCAGTGTCACCGAGCATTGTTTCTGGTCGCGTTGTGGCAACGACAACGTATTCATCCTGTGAGTCAAGCAGAGGGTACTTCACATAATACAGTTTCCCTTGAACTTCATCGTGTTCCACTTCGTCATCGGCTAGTACGGTTTTACACCTTGGACACCAGTTCACCATGTATTTTCCTTTGTAAATGAGACCTTTCTTGTAGAGCTCCACAAATACCTTTCGAACAGCGCGAGACAAACCTTCATCGAGCGTGAACCTTTCCCTCGTCCAGTCTACGGAAGCGCCAAGAGTTTCTATCTGTTGTCTGATTTCTTTTCTATACTTTCTTGCCCACTCCCAAACTACCTCGAGAAATTCTTGTCTACCGAGTTGTTCACGCGTTTTTCCTTGGGACGCCAAATATTTCTCCACCGCGTTCTGAGTTGCAATACCTGCATGATCTTCTCCAGGAACCCACAACGTATCGTATCCCTTCATCCTCTTATAACGCACGAGGATATCTTGCAGAGTTATGTTCAAAGCGTGTCCCATATGGATACGCCCAGTGATGTTTGGAGGTGGTATGACTATCACGAATGTTTCTCCAACACCACTCGGGGTGAAGTAACCTTTGTTCACCCAGAATTCATACCATTTTCTTTCGATCGCCTCGGGAGCATAACGTGTGCCAAGATCCATCCTTTTCAGCACCTCCAGTGGCTTCCTTTCAACAAATTTTATCACAGCGTTAGCTCACAAAAATGCGAACCGTTGTGCCATCGTTGCTCGATATATTCACAATGTCACCTTCTAACTCTTCTAAACTGCTTAGAACTTGATCGATCTGATGAGCGATCATTTGTAGATCAACGTTTGGTAACTTCTCTTTCAAGGCTGGCAACGAGAGTTTCAAAAGTTGTGCCATGCTCACAGGTATTTTCACATCAACTTTTTCGCCTTGAGCGCTTCTGATTTGAATGTAAAGCATTTTCTTTCCCGAAGTTTTTTCTCTCGCATGTTGCTGAGACGGTGAAAAAATTCCTACTGTTTCAGCTATCTCCAAAGCTTCCTCCGGACTTATCTTGCCTTCCTTGACGAGCTTGAACAACTTCAATAGTTCCTCCCTCATGATCTTCCTCCTCTCATACAACACCGATTTTCACCGTTGTGTCCTCGGTTTCAATGTGAACGAAGTCTCCCTTGTATGTGAAAAGTTCATCAAGGCAAGAGTTTACCAGCGTGAGGATCGACCTTACTTCGTTTTCAGACAATGAAGAACCAGATTTTTTGCATAGATGCTTGATGAACAAAGAAGAAAGGGAGTTCAAAAAAGGCCTCACCAGCAGAATTAGGGATATCGGTATCGATATCTTGATGTCAACTTCTTTTTTTCCTCCTCTAATCCAGACGATGATCTTTCTGCCAACTGGTGCTGTAAAAAAGCTTTCAAGCCATTCAAGATCTTCTTCATCAATTTTACCTTTCAGTTGTTCTTTAAGAAAAAATAGTTCGTTCTTTTGCCTTTTCCTAGCACGAAGTGCGATTTTTGAGAGGGTAACTATCAGATAAATTCCGGCAGCTAGGAACAAGATACCGAAGAATACTCTAGCACCGAAAACTATCAAAGCTGTCCCTGCAAGTATCAGTATGATGGCCAATAGCACGTTCCCACCCCAAAAAATTGTAAATCATATCTTCAAATTTATCAAGTTCTAGTTCAGATTTTTTTGCCAAAGTGGTCCAACGACGAAAGGGTTGTTATAAGGATACGTTGGAGTGAATCGACAGTGGTGTAATGTTTTATTTTCTTAATCTTAATGGTACGGATGATACAATAATGCCGCTGAAAAAATTCATAGCACTTGAAAAACGTGAAAAAGGTTCCACGGTGAGTGGAACTACGTTTTTCAGTGCTTGTTTACCAAGGAGGTGTGTTCGTGTACGCCATTATAGAAACTGGTGGAAAGCAGTACCGTGTCAGTGAAGGCGACATAGTCGCGGTGGAAAAATTACCGCAAACCGAGGGAGAGCCTGTCATCTTCGACCGAGTTGTTCATGTTTCTGCCGATCAACTAGTCAAGATAGGACAACCCTATGTGGAAGGTTGCAATGTGAAAGGCATCGTGTTGAAGCATGAGAAGGCTAGAAAGGTCATGTCGATACGTTATAGACCTAAAGACAACGTTCGAAGGAGACGTGGTCACAGACAATGGTATACACTAGTTAAGATCGAAAAAATCGAGCTTGGTGAAAGTTCGTGATAAGAGCGAGATTTTTCTCGTCAAATGGCCATTACGTTTCTTTTTGTATTGAAGGCCACAGTGGCTATGACATCAAAGGCAAAGACATAGTTTGTGCTGCTGTGAGTGCTCTTGCGCAACACACGGCACGTTCTCTTACCAAGTATTGTGGTGCTATCGTTGAGAAAAAACAAGCGAAACTTAACGTGATGCTCCCTCGACCAAGTGAATTTTCTGACATCTTTGTGAGAGAGCTTCACGAAAGCATCGAAGATATCCGTTCACAGTATCCACAAAATTTGTCTGTGGAGGTGGTGATCAATGAGGATCGACATACAGTTGTTCGGTCGTAGGAAGAGTGGATCGATAGGTAACAGAGACAGCAATCCAAAGTACTTAGGTGTGAAGGTTGGAGATGGCCAGTTGGTGAGTGCAGGAAGCATAATAGTGAGGCAAAGAGGGACGAAGATACACCCTGGTGAAAATGTTGGCTGTGGTAGAGATTTCACGCTTTTTGCTCTCACTGACGGAACGGTCAAATTCTACGTTAGTAGAAACAGAAAGTTTGTCAAAGTGATTCCACAAAAGCAATGAGGAGGGTCAGCTTATGGCACGTCCTATGCCTATACAGAAAACTACGATTGTGAGAAATCGCGGAGGAAAGTGGTATCTGGTGGACGCTTCTGGTAAAGTATTGGGACGTTTGGCGAGTCAGATAGCGAAGTATCTAATGGGGAAAAACGAGCCAACTTTCTTTCCAGGAGTTGACAACGGTAACTATGTGGTAGTCATCAATGCTCACAAAGTCGTATTGACAGGGAAAAAGCTCGACCAGAAGATTTACTACAGACACAGTGGGTATCCCGGTGGAATAAAAATGCAGACAGCAAAGCAGATACTCCAAACGTATCCAGAGCGTTTGATATATTTGGCTGTCAAGAGGATGCTTCCAAAAAGAGCGCTTGGTGAAAAATATCTAAAACGGCTCAAGGTGTACGCTTCTGACAAGCATCCGCACGAAGCTCAGAATCCTGTTCCAATTGAAGTATGATGGGAGGGTGAGCGATGGCGACGACCACTCAGCAAGTTATATACCATGGTGTTGGGAGAAGAAAGACTTCTGTTGCTCGTGTTCATTTGAAACTTGGTAATGGTAAACTGGTCATAAACGACGAGGAATACAACAGTGCTGAAGAATATTTTAAAGATTCAGTCAGAGCCAAACATGCGATGGAACCACTCGTTGTGACCAACAACGTTGGTAAGTTCGACGTTTTCATTAACGTAGAAGGTGGTGGGCTGTCAGGACAAGCCGGTGCAGTTCGACTTGGTATTGCAAGAGCGCTTGTTCAGTTCGACGAGAATTTGAGGCCAGTACTCAGGGAGAAAGGTATGCTAACAAGAGATCCAAGGATGGTTGAGAGGAAGAAGTACGGTCTCAAGAAATCTCGTAGGGCTCCGCAGTACTCGAAGCGATGAAACAACTGGGGGCACATGCCCCCTTTGAACTCATCTCAATGTGGAGCAGTCAAACCAAGGCAGTGGTACTTCTACAGGTATCCACACAATGGTGAGTAGGGATCTGGTAGAAAGGATCAAACAGTCCATTGACATCGTCGAACTCGTTTCTCAGTATGTATCTCTACAAAAAGTTGGTTCCAGCTACAGGGGGTTATGTCCGTTTCACGCTGAGAAGACCCCATCTTTTTTCGTGAACCCAACACTCAAACTCTACCACTGCTTTGGTTGTGGTGCAGCGGGTGATGTAATCAAATTTCTACAAGAGATAGAGCACATTTCGTTTCAAGAGGCACTCGAAAGACTCGCAAAGATGGTGGGTATTGAATTGAAGTTATCAGCGACTCAATCTGAAAAGGATCTTTATACTGAATATTTAACTAAAGTGTTTCTGGAATACAAGAAACAACTTGAAAAAAGCAAGCAAGCGCTTGAATATCTCAATAAGAGAGGTTTCTCTGAGAGTGAAGTAAAAACTTATGAATTTGGCTATTGTCCTAATGATTCCCGCATTGCTCAAAAAATCGCACAGATTTTATCAATACCAATGGAGAAATCACTCCAGTATGGGCTTTACAAACCTAGCAATGGTGTCGATCTTTTTGAAGGCCGATTGATAATCCCTATAAAAGACGAGGTTGGGAAGATAATCGCCTTCGCGGGTAGGAGTTTGGACGATCGAGAGCCTAAGTATTTGAACTCTCCAGAAACTAAGTTTTTTTCAAAAAAGTCTGTGCTGTTCATGTTTGACTCAGCTAAGAAGGCGATCAAAGCACTAGATTTTGTTGTTGTCTGTGAAGGTTACTTTGATGCCCTAGCGTTTCATAGATCAGGCATCACCAACTCTGTTGCCGTTTTGGGTACGAACTTGACGAAGGAGCACGTATCAAAGCTCGTACCCCTGAGTAAGAACGTAATCTTATGTTTTGACAACGATGAGGCTGGAATCAAAGCCACATTGAGATCACTCAAAACCTTGATCGAATCTTCTTTCGACGTGGCAGTAGTGAAACTTTCTGAGAAAGACCCAGATGAGGTTCACAAAAAGTACGGTTCCGAAGGTTTGAGGAAAGCTCTTTCAGAAGCGATACCGTTCGAAGAGTATTTAGCCGAAGTGTACGAGAAGTTCTTCAACATTACTACGAGTGCCGGTCTAGAGAAGTATATTAATGCCTTGAGGAATTGGGCACAGATCCTTTTGAGGGACAGAAGGATGGATAGATATGAAAGTCTCGTAGAAGCCACTTCGAGGAAGACTAGATTGTCTGTAGCACAGTTGAACGAGATGTTCAGGCTCCAAAATCCCGTGGCAGTCAAAACTTTGAGGTCATCCCTTCCAAGTGAAGATGACTACATAATCTATTTGTACATAACCGCTGAAAAATTTAGGGAAGAAATCGATAAGATAGATTTCAGTTTGATTTCCGAAAACGCGAGAAGATTGTTGGAATTTCTGCGTCAAGGGAAAGATGTGTCTGAGCTGAGTTCAGATTTGAGGGAATATGCTTTCTCGGTCTTGGCGAGGATCCCGGAAGGAGATCCGGAGAAGATGTTCAACGATGTGAAGAGGAGATACTTAAGAAAGGTGATTGAAAAAGAATTGTTACAGATTGACAGTAAACTGACCTTTTGTCAGAGTCATGAAGAACGCGCTTATCTTTTGAAACGAAGGCTTGAACTGGTTTCCCAGATCAGATCACTGGGAGGTGAGCGGAATGGAACTTGAAAAGGAAAAAACGATCGAGCAGGAAGAAAAAGTTTTAGATGTAGAAGAAGAAAAATCTGTGAAAACGCTCTCACACGAGGAAATCGAAAAGAAAATTAAAAATCTCATCAAGCTTGGAAAAAGAAAGGGTTTCATCACTTATGATGACATAGACAGGGCATTTCCACCAGATTACGATGGCTTCGATTCGTCGCTCATAGAGAGAATCTACGAAGAACTTGAGAAGAACAAAATAACCATACAGGACACTGAACCTGAGACCCTTGAGGAAATCGAGACCGAAGTAGAAGAAATTCCTGGTGCCGAAGAAGAAGGTCCCGAGGTATACGATAATGTCTCATTGAAAGACCCGATCAAAATGTATTTAAGGGAGATCGGTAAGATACCTTTGCTAACTCCTTCTCAAGAGAGGGAACTAGCAAGGAGAGCACAAATGGGTAGCGAAAGAGCAAAAAAGAAGTTGATCGAATCCAACTTGAGGCTCGTTGTTAGTATTGCCAAAAGGTACATAGGCCGAGGCTTGTCGTTCCTTGACCTCATTCAGGAAGGTAACATAGGTCTCTTGAAAGCCGTGGAAAAATTCGATTGGAGGAAGGGATACAAATTCAGCACTTACGCAACGTGGTGGATAAGGCAAGCCATCACGCGTGCCATAGCTGATCAAGCAAGAACTATCAGGATACCAGTACACATGGTGGAAACGATCAATAAACTGAACAGAGTCAGCAGAGAGTATTACCAAAAGTACGGTGAGCAACCCACGGTAGAGGAACTAGCCAAGATGATGAACAAACCTGTTGAAAAGATAGAAGAAGTACTTCAAGCATCTCGTGAAACGGTGTCATTGGAATCTCCTGTTGGAGAAGATGAAGACTCGGTTATGGGAGATTTCATAGCTGACGAGAGCATAGCGTCTCCTAAGAAAGAGGCTATGAGAATGCTTATAAGGGAAGAGCTGGAAAAAGTTTTGAAGACGCTTAACCCAAGAGAAGCCATGGTTCTGAAGATGAGATATGGATTGTTGGATGGCAAAGCTAAGACACTTGAGGAAGTTGGCCAATACTTCAATGTAACGAGGGAGAGGATCAGACAAATCGAAGTGAAGGCTCTCAGAAAGTTGAGGCATCCATCGCGGAGCAAGTATCTAAAATCTCTGATAACACTACTCGATGATCATGAAAAATAGTGGTGTTAACTATAATTTTCGGAGGTGGTGCTAAGCTGGCAACTAGAACCGTTGAGATTCCTGATAACGTTGATATGGTCATCGTGCTTGGCCAATATGATAACAGGTTGAGATTTTTGAAAAAGCGTTTTCCTGTGAGTATTGACGTCTCAGACAAGAGAATTGTTGTGGCTGGAAACGATGAATCAACAGTTGAAATTGTCGAGAACATTATATCTCAAGTGATTGCGGCTGCAAGAAGAGGTTATGCTCTTGATTGGCAGGAGTTTGAAGCACTCGTGAATTTGTACACAGATGCTGCGAGAGGAATGGAGCTTTCACATTCACCTCCACTCGTTGGGAGAATCCGCCCTAAAACCAAGGGACAAACTGATTACATCGAAGCTATGAAGAAATACGACGTTGTTTTCGTCATAGGACCTGCCGGAACTGGTAAGACCTATTTAGCTGTCGCCATGGCACTCGAGTATTTAAAAAATGGGTTGGTGCAAAGGATCGTTCTCACAAGACCAGCAGTTGAAGCGGGAGAAAAACTTGGATTCCTCCCCGGCGATCTTGTCGAAAAGGTTGACCCCTACTTAAGGCCAATTTACGATGCTATTTTAGACATGATACCTGCTGACAAATTCTACACTTACAGACAGAGAGGTATAGTCGAAATTGCTCCATTGGCATTCATGAGGGGCAGAACGCTCAATAATTGTTTCATAATTCTAGATGAAGCTCAAAATGCTACACATCAGCAAATGAAAATGTTCTTGACTCGAATCGGATTCAATTCCAAAGCAGTTATAACAGGCGATGTGACGCAGGTGGACATAGATAGACAGCAGTCTGGATTAATCGAATGTGAGAAAATACTGAAGGGTATAGAAGGTATAGGTTTCGTTTATCTCAGCGACGCTGATGTGGTTAGGCATCCAGTCGTCAAGAACATAATAAAGGCTTACGAAGAATACGAGAGGAAGAAAAATGGCTTTAACAGCTAGAAGATCAGATAAATGGTATCAAACCGTAGTCGTATTGGTTACTCTGCTGTTCATGCATATCCCAAACTTTCGTAAGCCAGCAGAATTCTTGATAGAGTATGTAGCGCTGGTTGTACTTTGGTTGACTCTCATCTCACCAGAATTTGAGAGGAAACCTTTTTCTCTACATAAAGCTTATTCTGTACTTGTTTTGGGCACCGTAGTTGCTGGTTCATTTCTTTCTAAATTGCTTCTCAGTCGATTCGGGCCGTTTTCCTCACCGTTTTTTGCACCGCTTCTCTTGTTGGGCTTGCTCACAGACAGGAGAATGACTGTTAATGTGGCTATATTCTTTTCGATTCTGACGTTCATAAGCTCTGAATTCACACCCCTTGCCATGGCTTCGGTGCTGGTGACCAATTTGTTGACAGCTGTTTCTAGTTATGGTTTGAGTAAAAGGCTTCAAGTGATTAGACCTGCGTTTTTTGCGACTGCAAGCAATGCTGTTTTTCTTCTTATCAACCTGCTCATGGATGGAGGAGCATCTACGAATCGCAATCTTGCTTTGGCGGTTTTCACACCCTTTTTATTCTCCATAGTGGATCTAGGGTTACTACCGTTCATTGAATATGCAAGTTTAATATACTCAAATATGGATTTGGTGGAGCTTGGAAACATGAATCATCCATTGATCAAACTCCTCTCGCTTCGCGCTCCAGGTACATACTATCACTCAACAGTAGTCGCCAATTTGGCGGAGGCAGCCGCAGAAAGGATCGGTGCGAATCCTATCCTCGCGAGAACAGCTGCTTATTTTCATGATGTGGGAAAAGTGAAAAGGCCTTATTTTTATACTGAGAACATAGAGGACAAAAATCCTCACGATGAACTCAGTCCCAAACTGAGTCGCTTGATAGTTTTGGATCATGTCAAACACGGACTTGAATTGGCTCGTCGTTACAGGCTACCTTTGTTGGTACAAGATGCTATACCGCAGCATCATGGTACGCGTGTCCAAAAGTATTTCTATCACAAAGCGAAGGAAATGGGAGAAAGCCTCAGTGCTGATGAGTTCAGATATCTTGGTCCCAAACCTCAATTCAAGGAAGCAGGCATAATAATGCTTGCAGATGCTGTTGAAGCAGCTTTTAGGAGTTTGAAGAATCCCAGTGCAAGTCGTATAAAATCGGTTGTTGAAGAAATCGTTTCAGGTATTTATAATGAACGTGAGCTCGATGAATCAGGTTTAACGCTCCAAGATTTGGAAGCAATAGCCGAGGAATTCACCAGAGTCTTGTTCAACATGTTCAGATCTCGCATAGAGTATCCAAAAGAAGAGATAAAACGGGTGATCGTACTTGCTGAAAATTCGAATTCAAAACAGGACAAGAAGAAAGCTATCGATCAAGAGAATTCGAGCAATCCTTAGAGAGATCATAAAAAAAGAGATAGGTAACGTGACAGTTGATATCTTCTTCATTGGTGAGAAAACTATGGCCAAGTTGAATCAAACCTTCAGAAAAATTAAGGGACCAACCGATGTGCTCACTTTCGTTTATAAGGAAGAACTTTACGGGGAAATATTCATTTGCCCAACGATTGTCGAAAAGAACGCAACAAGATTTGGCTGTAGCTTTGAGGAGGAACTACTCAGAACCGTGGTTCACGCCGCTTTGCACTTAGCAGGTTTTGATCATGAGTTAGATGAGAAAGGATCAGAAGAGATGTTTCGAAAGCAAGAAGAATATCTCAGGGAGGTAGAGAGACATGATCGTTAGACCTTTCAGGGCTTTAAGGCCGAGAAAAGAATTTGCAAGTAAAGTGGCTGTGAAACCATACGATGTAATAAGTTCTGAGGAAGCAAGGCGAGTTGTACTTGCGAATCCTTTGGCCTTTTACAAAGTTACCAAACCAGAAGTAAACTTTGAGAAACTTGTTGATTCAGATTCTCCCGAGGCCTTGGAAACAGCCAAGAACAATCTGCAAGAATATATAGAAAAGGGAATTTTTTTCCTAGAGGATAGAGAATGCTTCTATGTTTATAAGCAAATAGCACACGATCATGTGCAAACTGGTTTAGTGGCAACTTTTTCGGTGAAAGAATATCTTGAATCTAAAATAAAGAGGCATGAATTAACAAGAAAAGATAAAGAGGAAGAACGAATTAAGCACATCGAGTATCTGAGAGCCCAAACAGGGCTGGTCTTTTTGGTGTATCGATCTAACGAGCAGTTACACAATTTGCTTGACTTGGCGATGCAAGTTCAACCCGAATACGATTTTGTTGATGAAGATGGAGTGAGGCAAATCATCTACGTTGTGAGTGAACCATCACTCATAAAGCAAATCAAACAAGAGTTTGAAAAATTGACAGCTCTCTACATCGCGGATGGCCATCATAGAGCAGCTGCCGCTGTCAAAGTTGCAGAAAAAATGTCGCGTCAGAACCCAAACCACACAGGTTTCGAGGAATATAACTACTTTGCCGCAGCTGCATTTCCACACGATCAGGTCAAAATATACGATTACAACAGGATAATAAAAGATCTCAACGGTCTCACTGAAGAGCAATTCCTTGAGGCCATTCAAAATTCCTTCATTGTTGAGAAAGCTTCGATTCAACCGTATAAACCTAGGGAGAAGCATGAATTCGGTATGTTCTTTTCAAATGGTTGGTACAGGTTGAAGGTTAAAAACTCCGTACTGAGCAAAGTTGGTTCAGATCCGATTGCGAGCTTAGATGTTTCGATACTGCAGAATGAGATTTTGGATAAGATCTTGGGAATAAAAGATCCAAGAACAGATAAGAGGATAGATTTCATAGGAGGAGTTCATGGGCTAAAAGTGCTCGAAGATTATGTTAAAAACAAAGGTTGGGCCGTTGCATTCGCCCTTTATCCAACCTCGGTGGACGAAATGATGATGGTTTCCGATGCTGGTTTTATAATGCCGCCGAAATCGACTTGGTTCGAACCGAAACTGAAATGTGGTCTTTTTGTTCATTTGATTTGAACAGTAAGCTTTACAAGGCCGTCTTAGAATTTGGTATGAAGGAGGTGGTGTGTCGTGTTCTTCTATGATCCAACGTTCTTGTTACTCATACCTGCGTTGATACTCGCGTTGTGGGCTCAGATCAAAGTGAGTTCGGCTTTTTCACAATATTCAAGAGTCAAAGCCTCTGTAGGCTTGACTGGAAGTCAACTTGCGATGAGGTTGCTCGAAATAGCAGGAATTTACGATGTTCACATTGAGGCCATGCCCGGTCACCTGACAGACCATTACGATCCAAGGAAAAAGGTCGTAAGGTTATCCTCCTCAACATATGCGAGCCAGTCGGTTGCGGCCCTCGGCGTCGTCGCACACGAAATAGGGCATGCTATACAAGATGCACAGAGAAATCCTTTGCTGGTTTTCAGAACGATTCTAGCACCGGTCGCAAGCCTTGGTTCTTCATTGGCCTGGATACTCTTCATCATGGGTATCATATTTGCGCTACCTGGGCTGTGGCAGTTTGGAATAGTCTTATTTTCACTGGCTGTGCTCTTCAGTTTGATCACGCTGCCTATCGAATACGATGCCAGTAGGAAAGCTCTCAAGCTGTTGAGAGAGAACTTACTGATGTCTGAGGAAGAATTGAAAGGGGTAAGAAAAGTTCTCTCCGCCGCTGCCTTGACATATGTTGCTGCTACAGCAACAGCGATTCTACAACTTTTGAGAATGTTGCTCATCGCTGGCGCTTTCACTAGAAGAGATTGATCAACCAGAAAGCTTCTTCGGAGCCACACATTCGGTGTGGCTCTTATTTTTAGTAGCATTGACTTTGGAGGTGAGTTGTGAAGATCATGGGAAGAGCTAAAGCCATCTTGGTGCTACTCTCTATCACTGTAGCCTGGGGTTTGACGTTTCCAGTTCAGAAAGTAGCGTTGATTGGATCGAATCCTTTTTTTTATAACTTCTTGAGATTTGCTCTCGCAAGTGCGCTCACCTTTTTTATCCTCAGGGGAAAACCACGTTGGAAAGAAGGGTTAATCCTAGGACTTTTTTTGGGTATAGGTTATGCCACACAAACCAGTGGGTTGAAGTTGACTAGTTCAACTAAGAGTGGATTCATTACGTCTTTGTACATACCGTTTGTGCCGGTTTTTTCCTTGTTGATTGAGAGGGTTAAACCCTCGCGACTTCAAATGATTTCTTTTTGCTTGTCCATAATAGGACTTTATCTTCTAAGCAGCCCTTCAAATGATCCCTTCAATTTAGGCGATCTTTTGACTCTGTTTTGCGCGATAGCTTTTGCGATTCAAATTGTCCTCGTTACCCACTACACGAATCGGAAGGAATATGAAGAATCCACTCTGCTATTGCCACAACTGTTATTGACGGCTCTTTTTAACTTGTTGTTATCTCCACTTGGAGGTTCGTTTGGATTCAAAGTAAGCTATGTCATAGCTCTTCTCTTCACCTCAATCGTTGCAACGGTGATCGCACTGTGGGCTCAGCTGAAATTTCAAGCTTGCGTTGGTTCAAATTCTGCGGCGCTCATCTACACAGCCGAGCCGGTATTTGCTTCTCTGTTCGCCTTCTTTTTGATTTCAGAGAAGGTCACAACGACACAGTTTTTAGGCATGATCGTTCTTGTTGTAGCATCTGTTTTAGGAAATATGAAAATGAAAAGGAGGTGATCTTGTGAGCATTATTTATCTGAGAAGAAGCGTTAGAAAATATCAACCGAAAGATGTGGGTGAAGAACTTGTGATTGAGCTTTTGAAAGCAGCCATGCATGCACCTTCTGCTGGTAATGAGCAACCATGGCACTTTGTTGTGATCAAATCTCAGGACAAAAGACAAAAAATAGCTGAGATCCACCCGTACGCCCGAATGGTTTTGCAAGCATCTGTGGCAATTCTAGTCTGTGGTGATTTGAGCCTTGAGAAGTACAAAGGTTTTTGGGTTCAAGATTGTTCAGCAGCTACACTCAATATTTTGCTCAGAGCGGCAGAGCTGGGATTGGGTTCTGTGTGGTGTGGTATCTACCCGGATGAAGCGCGCGTTAGAGCCTTCAAAGAACTTTTCGGTTTACCTGAGAACGTTATACCTTTCTCTCTCGTTCCTGTAGGTTACCCCGCGGAGGTGCCAAAACCGGTTGATCGTTTCAAGCCAGAGAGAATTCATTTCGAAACGTGGTGAGAAAATGAGCGAGAAGGTTCTTGCACTCGAATCGACGGTCATAGCACATGGCCTTCCCAAGCCTTTGAACGTTCAGATAGCACAATTACTGGAGGAAATAGCAAAAGAAAAGGGGTGTGAAGCGAAGACTGTTGCAATAATAGCTGGCAATGTGAAAGTAGGGTTGACCAAGGAAGAAATAGTTCAACTGGGCCTTAGAGATGACGTCATGAAAGTTGGTGTTGCAGAGATCCCAATAGCTGTAGTAAAGAAGGCGTGGGCAGCCACTACGGTTAGTGCCACGATGCGCATTGCCTCGATGCACGGTATAGAGATCTTTGCTACTGGTGGGATCGGTGGTGTGCATGATACGAAAGAGTGGGATGTTTCCCAGGATTTGATAGAGCTTGCAAGAACCCGTATGATCGTTGTCTGTGCTGGTCCAAAGTCAGTGCTCAATCTTAGAGCAACCGTTGAAATGCTCGAAACTCTGCAAGTCACGATTCTGGGTTACAAAACTGACAAATTACCAGCCTTCTTCGTTCGCCAAACTGATATACCCGTTCAAAGGGTGGATAGTGTTTCGGAAATAGCCGAGATTTACCTTACCAAATGTAGGCTGAACTTATCTGGTTCTGTTTTGGTCCTCAATCCCATCCCTTTGGATCATGAAATAAGTGATAGGGAATTCGCTGAGTGGGAGAAAGTTGCCAAGGAAGAACTTAAGAGAGCAAGAATCGAGGGTAAAATGGTAACCCCATTTTTGTTATCAAAGCTCGCCGAAGTTTCTAATGGGAAAACGGTGAGAAGCAACATCGAGCTTTTGAAAAACAACGTCTCGCTAGCTTGTGAGATCGTCAGTGAACTTTCGCAACGTGAAAGTAGAAGCAAATGTTAGTCAGTTTTAGAAAAAGCACCGTCTAAATTTTTTTACGAAAATTCAACCGCATTGTTTTCGAACTTCAAGAAGCAGTCATTCAACGATGTGAACTTTGAGCATATTCGTTGTGCCCACCACTCCACATGGGGTTCCAAGTGTTATGATGACAACATCGGATGGTTCCACATAACCTAAAGTTTTCGCTTTTTCAACAGCAACGTGTAACACGATGTCCACCGAATAAGCCTCTGGGACAAGCACAGGCACCACACCCCACACGATGGGGAGTTGAAAATACGTTGACTCTTTTGGTGTAGTAGCTAAAATGGGACAATTTGGTCTGAAGTAAGAAACTCGTCGTGCGGTGCTTCCAGAAGCGGTGGACGCGATGATTAGTTTTGCGTGAGTTTCCCTAGCGATTTCGTACGAACTCTTTGCGATGGCGTCTGAAGTATCAGTTGATTGCTCACGTCGCCTAGCTTCAAACCAAATTCCAAGTTCGTCCAAGTGTTCTTCCACACTTTTCAATATTTTTTTCATCGTTTCTACTACTAGAACTGGTCTTTCACCGATAGCAGTCTCTATGGTCAACAGCAAACCATCGGCTCCATCTAGAATGGCATTGGCTATATCGGTAACTTCAGTACGAGTTGGTTGAGTGTTCTCGACCATCGACTCGAGCAGCTGCGTGGCAACTATAATGGGTATTCTGAATCTTGAAGCCCTCGAGATCAGCATTTTTTGTAAAATCGGTAAATTCTCCAACGAGGTTTCGACAGCTAGATCGCCTCTCGCGATGATGATGCCGTCGCTTGCTTTACATATCTCCTCAAAATTTTCTAAAGCTTCTTTGGTTTCAATTTTCGCCAGAACGGCAGAAGGAGAATCTAACGTTTCGAGTAAATTCTTGAGTTCATACACATCTTTGGAAGATCTAACGAAGGAGAGACAATAATAATCTATTCTAAGATTCGAAGTGGACTTTATAACGTATCTGTCTTTTTCAGTGATAGAAGGAATCGATAGCTTCACTGTCGGTAAGTTCACACCGCTGTTTTTCTTGATCTTTCCTCCTCTTTCAACGAAGCAATCAACATATTTCCCGTACTTCTTAACGACTCTTAACTGCAATCTGCCATCATCTAAAAGTACAACATCACCTTCATTGATCTGCTGAATCACCCTCGATTCGCTTAGAATGACATATTTTTTGCTGGTTTGTAACTCGGCTTCACTCACTAAAACATTTTCTCCGTCCCGGACTTCCAAAAATTCCAAGCTTGCAGGGAGCTTAATTCTCAGTTTGGAACCAGGTAGGTCTACAATGATTGAGAAAGGTTTAGAAGAATCCATCCTGACTTCATCGAGCAAATTCACCAACTGGATCAGCCTATCCAGTTCATAATGTGTTGCACTCAATCTGAAACCACTCACGCCAGCCTTCAGCAGTTCCCTTATGGTAGTAACGTTTTCACTCTTTGGACCCAAACTGCACAAGATCTTTGTCTTCGTCATGTTGATCCCTCAGGATAGCGTCATGCACATCTCATAAAGTGATAGGTCCAATTTTTTCTTGGTCGAAATTACTTCTTCAGTATCAATCAATGTTATTTGCCCAGATTTGAGGACAGTTGTCGCACATTTTTCTCCGTCAAGCAGAGCTTGTACAGCTCGTACACCCATGCGCGTGGCAAGCAATCTGTCAAAAGCCGTTGGACTTCCACCCCTTTGGATGTGTCCTAATATAGATATTCTCGTTTCATAACCGATTTTGTTCGAAATCTTGCGTGCCACTTCTTCTGCTTTTCCAGCACCTTCTGCGACGACGACTATGCAGTTTAATTTTCCTCTCTTTCGTTCTTCAAGTAATCTCTCTGCGAGTTGGTCAAAATCTATGGGCACTTCTGGGATTATCGCTGCTTCTGCACCTGTGGCGATGGCCGACATGAGTGCGATGTACCCAGATTCTCTTCCCATGACTTCCACTATGAACGCGCGCTCATGTGAGGTGGCCGTGTCTTTAAGCTTCTGTATTGCATCGACGACTGTGTTGAGACAAGTATCAACACCAATACACATGTCGGTGTGTGCGATATCGTTGTCTATCGTACCTGGTACACCTATCACTGGCACACCGAATTCTTTGTGGAACGTTACGGAACCTGTCAGACTTCCCTCGCCCCCTATTACGACCAAGCCTTCTATACCGAATTTCGCAAGTTGGTTGGCCGCTTTCTCTCGACCTTCTCTTGTAAAGAATTCTCCACAGCGACTCGTCCTCAAAATTGTCCCGCCTTTCTCCATGATACCAGCGACGGACGCAAAGTTCAATTCTTTGATGGCTCCATCGATCAAACCACAGTAACCTCGTTCAATTCCAAAAACTTTCAGTCCATTTCTGACCCCATAGCGTACAACAGCTCTAATTGCTGCGTTCATGCCTGGTGAATCTCCTCCACTTGTCAAAACGCCTATTGTTTTCATGCTGATACCCCCAGGTGTTAGAATTATCACTGGAAGAATTATACCAAGTCGAAGGTGATGAAGTTGTGGAAGGTACTTGTTGAAGGTGTGAATATCCCTCTTGCGAGTATGATGAAATCCATCCTTGAACAAAATGGTATTCAAGTTCTGACGAGACCTTCAAAACTGTTCGATCCAGTTATATTCGGTCAAGGTGGTACTGTGGATTTACTCGTGCTGGAAGACAAATTTGAAGAAGCACGTTCTTTGATCGAGGAGGCGCAGAAAAGTGGCGAAGAGGACACCGTTGTATGATGAACACATAAAACTTGGAGCAAGGATGATTGAATTTTCAGGTTGGATGATGCCTCTTCAGTATGAAAATATTGTATCAGAAGTTGAAGCTGTGAGGAAGAACGTAGCAATTTTCGATGTTTCTCACATGGGTGAGATATCGATAGTGGGACCAGACACGGTAAAGTTTTTAGATTGGTTGTTGACGAACGCGTTCAGTACTTTGACTGTCGGACAAGCCATGTATTCAGTCATTTGCAACAAAAATGGAGGTATAATCGATGATTTAATTGCTTACAAAATAGCCGAAGACGAAGCATTGTTGATCGTAAACGCTGCAAACGTTGAGAAAGATTTCAATTGGATCAGTTCATGTGCAAAGAGGTTCAATGTCAAAGTCGAGAATGTTTCCGATCGCTACGGTCTCATCGCAGTTCAGGGGCCGAAGAGCGAAGCACTCTTTTCTTGCGTGTCTTCGGAGGTAACCTCTTTGAGATACTACCACTTCACTAAGTCTGTAATTTTTGGGAAAGAATGCATGGTCAGCAGGACGGGTTACACAGCAGAAGATGGTTTTGAGGTTTGTTGCTCTTGGCAAGACACCCCACATATTTGGCAGAATCTTTTTCGGATAGGTGAAAAATTCGAATTGAAACCCGCTGGACTTGGTGCGAGGGACATCTGCAGATTAGAGGCTTCTTACATGTTGTATGGCAGTGATATGGACGAAAATACAACCCCACTCGAAGTTGGACTCGGATGGGTGGTGAAGTTTGACAAAGATTTCGTGGGGAGAGAAGCATTACTTGCGCAAAAGGAACATGGTGTAACGAGACGTATCAGGGGCTTAAAACTTGAAGGTAAACGGATCGCAAGGCATGGTATGCGTGTTTTAAAAAACGGTAATCAAGTTGGGATGATCACAAGTGGTACTTTCTCTCCCACACTGCAAGCTTCTATCGCGCTGGCTATGCTAGATGCTTCCCTAAAACTGGGAGAAAGAGTGACAGTTGATCTTAGAGGAACAGAGGTTGAGGCGGAAATTGTGAAACTTCCTTTTTACAGGGGGTCCGTAAAGAGCACATCAATTTGAGGAGGTGGCGCAGATGATGAGGTTCACAAAGACGCACGAATGGGTTAAAGTTGAAGGCAAGATAGCGATTGTGGGCATAAGCAACCATGCACAAGAAAAACTGGGTGATGTGGTCTATGTTGAGCTACCACAGGTTGGTAAAATCGTGAAAAAAGGTGAAGCTTTCATGAGTATCGAATCAGTTAAAGCGGCAAGCGATGTCTATGCGCCCGTCAGTGGAAAAATCGTCGAAGTGAATCAAAAGCTTTCCAATCAACCTGAGTTGATCAACAAAGATGCAGAAGGAGAAGGATGGTTGGTGAAGATCGAGATTGTTGATCTAAAAGAATTATCGGATCTCCTTGATGATGAAGCATACAGGAGGTTCTGCGAGGAGGAAGGTTGATTATGTTTCCATACATTCCTCACACGAAAGAAGAGATAGAACAAATGCTAAGAACCATAGGTGTTGATTCTTTAGAGGAACTCTACAAAGATGTGCCAGTTACAGTGCATCAACTGAACCTTCCAAAAAGTCAAGATGAATTCACTGTAGCCAAGAGATTGAAAGAATTGGCTGACAGGAATGTGATATTGGAGAAAGAAAAAATATTCGCCGGGGCTGGTGTATATGTACATTATATCCCTTATGCTGTGAAAGCCATTGTTTCAAAGCCAGAATTTGTAACAGCCTACACTCCCTACCAAGCTGAAGTTTCTCAAGGTACTCTGCAGGCTTTGTTTGAATATCAAACGATGATTTGTGAGCTTACTGGAATGGAAGTTGCAAATTCTTCTATGTACGATGGTGCCAGTGCTTTCGCTGAAGCAGTATTGATGGCTTACAGAATAAACGGTAAAACTAAGATACTGTTGAGTGAAGGCATCCATCCGGAGTACATTCAAACGTGTAGAACGTACTCCAAGGGTGTTGGATTGAAACTTGAGCTTGTTCCAGTTGATGAGAGAGGTACAACAGATCTGAACATTATCTCGAAGCTTCTTGATGCGGATACTGCCGCAGTAGCAGTACAGTATCCAAACTTTTTCGGCATCATCGAGGATTTAAAAGCTATTCGAGAAATTGCAAAAGATATCGTTTTCATAGTGATTGCAGAACCCATCTCACTTGCGCTGCTCGAACCACCAGGGAGTTTTGGTGCGGACATCGTAGTGGGGGATGGTCAACCGTTGGGGATACCGCCAAATTTTGGAGGTCCAACAGTTGGCTTTTTCGCGACGCTGGAAAAACACGTGAGGAAAATGCCTGGTAGGATCATAGGCAGGACCAAAGACGTGGAAGGTAAGACAGGTTATGTGATGATACTTCAAACCAGAGAACAACATATCAGGCGTGAGAAAGCTACGTCTAACATATGCACCAACCACGCTTTGATGGCCTTAACGAATGCGGTTTACATGAGTCTCATGGGACCAGAAGGTTTGCGTGAAGTAGCAAGGAGAAGCCATGCAAACGCGCATTATTTTGCAATGAAACTTCAAGAAAGAGGGTTCAAGTTAAAGTTCGGAGGGTCTTTTTTCAACGAATTTGTAGTTGTAGTCGGCGAAAATTATGAGAAAGTTTGGAAAGAGATCTTCAAGGAAGGATTTTTGGGACCTCTACCTCTCGGGTGGTTCGATGAGCGATACAAAAGTCTCGCGCTCGCTTGCGCAACTGAAGTGAATACGAAGGAGAGTATAGATTCGATGGTGAATATGCTGGAGCGTGGTTTGAAATGACGGTGTTCGAGAAATCTGTGAATGGAAGAATTGGTTTCAAATTTCCCGAATCTGACGTGAACCTTCAAAGTATGGATTTGCCAGGGAATTTAGTTAGAACTCGAAATTTAGGTTTGCCGCAACTCAATGAGGTTGATGTGGTGAGGCATTATACCGAACTTGCTTCAAAGAACTACTCTGTCGATAAAGGATTTTACCCACTAGGATCGTGTACAATGAAATACAATCCAAAATTGAACGAGTTTCTCGCCTCATTGGAGGGTTTCACTGAGTTACATCCATACCAACCACTCGAAACAGTGCAAGGCGCTCTAGAACTGATGTATGAGCTCAAGAAAGCTCTGTGTGAAATAACTGGCATGGATGACATGACGCTTCAACCAGCTGCTGGTGCTCACGGTGAATTGACTGGTTTGCTCATAGTGAAAGCTTATCATCTTTCAAAAGGAGATACTAAACGAACGGTTGCCTTGATACCGGATTCGGCCCACGGAACAAACCCAGCTTCTGCAGCTATGGCTGGATTCGAAGTTTTAGAGTTGAAATCTACTAAAGAAGGTCTCTTGGACATCGAGGAACTCAGAAGATACTTGAATGAAAGAGTGGCCGTTCTCATGCTCACTAATCCAAACACACTTGGTTTGTTTGAAAAAGATATTTTCAAGATTGAACAACTCGTTCACGAAGCTGGCGCTTTACTTTATTACGACGGAGCAAATTTGAACGCCATTATGGGAAGGTTCAGGCCAGGCGATATGGGTTTCGATGTGGTACATCTGAATCTCCATAAGACCTTTTCTGCTCCTCACGGAATGGGGGGGCCTGGCAGTGGACCTGTAGGTGTTAAGGAATTTCTGGCGAGATTTTTACCGATTCCGGTGATCAGAAAATCTGAGGATGGATCATACTACCTCGACTACAATTTACCAGATAGTATCGGAAGAATGAGGAGTTTCTATGGTAATTTCACAGTTTTAGTGAAAGCTTATTCATACATATTGATGATGGGAAGAGATGGGTTAAAGCATGCTAGTGAAATGGCAGTGTTGAATGCTAATTATTTACGAAAGTTACTTTCCAAATACTTCAAAATGGCTTCAGAAAGAGTTTGTATGCATGAGTTCGTGGTTGACGGGAGTGAGTTTGTGAAAAAAACTGGTGTGCGTGTTTCAGACATAGCTAAGCGACTGTTGGACTACGGCGTTCATGCACCAACGGTTTATTTTCCACTGATAGTTCACGAAGCCATGATGATTGAACCTACCGAAACAGAGAGCAAACAAACTCTTGATCAATTTGCAGAAATTATGGGTAAAATTGTTGATGAAGCGATTAGAACTCCTGATCTTGTTAGGAATGCTCCACACAATACTCCTGTAAAGAGATTGGACGATACCGGGGCAACTAAAAATCCGATCTACAGACACCGTTGATCGTTCAAAAAACTTGTTCAAGAGGGGGCGAGAGAGGGAAAAGTGAGGTGATACGAATGAAAGCTCTGCTGCTAGATTATGGTGGAACGCTTGCACTCATTGATGAAGATCGATTCATGGAGAATTATTTTTTCATGCTGAACGTTTTTCTCGTTGAGAGGTACAAAGTGGCTTTAGACCAAGCTGATCTTTTAGATTGCATAGTACATATAACGAAGTGTGCCGATGGGTTCACAAATAATTATGAAAGGCTTCTCAAGTGTTTATCGAGCAAGGTTGAGAAGGTGGATTGGAGAGAAGCTTTTGAAGATTTCTATGCCGGCGGTGAATTCGATGAGCTCGCAAGTTTGGTTAAGCCGAATCAAAAGGTCGTAGAGTCTGCCAAAAAAGCCAGGAGATTTGGTTTATATACAGTGTTAGCAATGAATCCTATCTTTCCGAAAATAGCTGTAGAAAAGCAGTTGAACTGGATTGGCTTGGATGCCACAAATTTTGATCACATCAGTTTCATGGAGAACTCGCACTATTGCAAACCCGATCCGAGGTATTACTTAGAGATTTGCAAGGTCTTATCTATAGAGCCGAAGGATTGTTTGATGGTTGGCAACGACGATTTTCTCGATGGATCTTGTGTTAGCATTGGCATGAAATATAAACCAGTTGAGCTCTTCTCTCAAGATGGTAAAAAAGATCCACGTGAGTGGTTTTTTGATTGATATCGAGCATTCACAATAAAACTTCTTCACGCCTGACTGCTTAGAACGGGAAAGGGGGGAAAAAAGATGGCTTGCGGTCAGAAGAAGGAAGAAAAGAAACAAGAAGCTCCAAAGAAAGAAGAAAAGAAGGGCAAGAAATGAACAAACCCCGGCTTGAAGCCGGGGTTCAATCCGCTATGTTTGCAAATTTTTGTGCGAATTGTTCCGGAGTCATTTTGGCTATTGAAGCCAGTTTAGAGAGCATAGTGGGATCTTCCAGATCTCTCTTTGTAAGTTTTATCATGTAACTCTTCGCAACCTTGTAATGTTCAGAATTTAGATCTACTAAGCGTACCTTGGTTCTTCCAGTTTTAGGATCTATCAGTTCTTCAAAGGGTAAAACAGTTATTCTGCCTTGGTCCACACAAACCATACCGTTACTCAATTTTGGCTCTATTTTTCCAAGCAGGAATTGAACCGCACCGTATCCCAGTGTTCTTGTGTAATCAATATCGAACGGAATGGGTCTAGCGCATCTCAGTTCATAGCCTAGTGTGACATCAACGATTGGCATTTCTTCGCCTCTTTCAGCGAATCTTTTCTGGATTTCTCTTTTCAATATTGTAGCGAGTGGTATTTCACTCAATCTGATATGACCATGTGGATCTTCTTTAACAATCACACCGGGTATCCTCGCAAGTTCCTGCTTGTCGAGTATCTCACCTATTCCTTCAGCTATCACAGCAAGACCATCATTTCTTCCAAGCGCCCTTCGTTTTATTATCGCTGCTTCGAGTACATCGCAAACTTCAGACAAGCTCACTTTCTCCTTTCGGAATTCTTCTGCGATGACCGTTACAGTTGCGCTGGCAGCTTTTCCTATTCCGAGCGCAAGGTGTCCGGCCTTCCTACCCATGACCACTACGAAGTACCATCTGTTGGTAGTTCTTGAATCTTGAAGCAGATTATAGACAAGCTCTGTACCCACGTGGCGAGCGGTTTCGTACCCAAAGGTCGGCATACCACCGGGCAAGGGCAGATCGTTATCAATGGTCTTAGGAACATGAGCCACGCGGATTGAACCCCCAGATAATTTTGAAACCGCCGATGCAGAGAAGGCGGTATCGTCGCCACCGATGGTCACAAGATACTTCACGTTGAGTTTTTTCAAAGTTTCGACAACGCTCTCAAGATCTTTTTGATTCTTAGTTGGATTCGCCCTCGAAGTTCTGAGGATCGAGCCACCTTCAGTGTGAATTCGTGACACATCCGAGATGCTGAGCGATCTTATCATATCCGTTCTGCCCTTCATGAGATGCTCAAATCCATCGTATATTCCTATCACCTCAAGCCCATTGTTTGTAGCTTCAATAGTTACGGCGTTTATGACGCTGTTTATACCAGGAGCAGGTCCTCCTCCGACCAAGATTGCAACACGTTCTGGCATTCTCACTACACCTCCTCTTCAAAATTATAAATGTGCTCGGTATCGACCGTGTGGTTAACAATTTCGTCAGAGAGTTTTATTTATTTGTTCAGCAATTGGTGTTCTAGATGAGGTTAGAATTCAAACTAAAGAGAGGTAGTGTTTGTGACATGTTGAACGAAGGTCTTATTGGAACGTTTTTGAAGGTCCAAATGAAGATGGAGAAGAAGTGCAACCGCCCGGTGATCTGTGGCGGTGTGTGCTCATTGTAGCACACCAGTCGGAGGAGAAAGATCACCGGGCTACCGAAAAAGGTAGCCCGGTTTTTTTATAGGAGGGGTGAAAGCATGGTGGGTGAACCTGCAGAAATTACTAGTACCGAGAGTGTGGAGTTTCAAAGTACGGAACAGATCATCGAAATGATCAGCAAGTCAAAGAAAAAAACACCGATCATCGCTTATGTGAAGGGAAGACTAGATCGAGTTGATTTCTCATCGGTACGCTTTTTTGGCACCCATGAATTCGGTATTGTCGTAGCAGATTACGAAGATTTCAAAAATTTGATCGAAAACCACCGTCAATTCATCGAAGATTTTCATCTGCAGGTTACAGCAAGAAATTCAGCGCTCCCTCTAGCTGATCTAACGAAGTACAATGCGAGAATAGAACCCGGTGCGATTATAAGGGACATGGTAAAGATTGGGGATGGAGCTGTGATCATGATGGGTGCTGTCATCAACGTTGGAGCCACGATCGGTGAAAGAACCATGATTGACATGAACGCCGTTGTGGGGGCGAGGGCTGTGATTGGGAAGAATTGTCACGTTGGTGCAGGAGCTGTCATTGCGGGTGTTTTAGAACCGCCTTCTGCAGTACCAGTAGTGGTGGAGGACGATGTAATGATTGGTGCGAACGCTGTAGTTCTTGAAGGTGTAAGAGTTGGTAGAGGAGCCGTGGTAGCTGCAGGGGCAGTTGTCATCAATGATGTGGAGCCGTACACGGTTGTTGCTGGTGTACCTGCGCGATTCGTTAAAAGGGTCGACGAGAGAACAAGAGAAAAGACTAAAATAGTTGAAGCACTCAGGCATTTGAATACAACTATTAGGTGATCGTGTATGGAGCACATCTGTCAGGTTTACAAGCCTTTCCCTATACAGATAGACCGTGCGAGGGGGGTTTACATATACTCTAAGGACGGTAAACGTTATTTTGATTCCTTTTCAGGCATAGGTGTTTTAGCCTTCGGACATGGTGATGAAGACATCAAGAAAGTCATGATCGAGAAAATGGAACGTTATATACACACATCGAATTTTTTCTTCGATGAAGACGCCGAAGAAGTAGCAGAAAAGTTAGTTAAAAAGACAGGTAGAACTGGCAGAGTATTTTTTGCAAATTCCGGTGCTGAAGCTAATGAAGCGGCATTGAAGGCTGTTAAAAAATTGCGGAAGGGTTTGATAGTATCCTTCGAAAAGAATTTTCATGGTAGGACTATTGCCACACTTTCGCTCACAGGATTCGAAAATTTGAGGAAGCCATTTGAACCCCTCGTTCCAGAAGTGATTATTTTACCTTACAACGATGTGAGATCCTTTGAATTTTTCCTTGAAAAGAGAGGAACAGAAATTGCAGCTGTATTTGTTGAGTGTATCCAGGGCAGTGGTGGTTTGAATGTCCTGAGTAAGGATATTGCCAGGCTCATCATGCAGGCGAAAATCGATTTTGGGTATCTGCTGGTCGCAGATGAGGTTCAATCCGGCCTTGGTAGGACGGGCAAATTCTTTGCCTATCAGCATTTTGATTTACAGCCTGATATTGTTACTGTTGCAAAAGCACTGGGAGGAGGTTTACCTCTCAGTGCTGCATTGTTTCTCGATGAAGTGAAAGATGTATTTGGTTATTCAGATCATGGATCCACCTTTGCTCCAAACCCCATTGCACTTGCAGGTGCAAAGGTGGTCTTGTCAAAATTGAGCGATGATTTCATAGAATCAGTTGCGAAAAAAGGTGATTTCCTCAAGAAAGAACTTTTAAAAATGACCCCGAGATTGATTCAAAAGATCAAAGGTCTCGGCCTAATGCTGGGCGTTGAAGTTGGAGTGGATACCAATTTTCTGAGGCAAACTGCCATGAAAAATGGGCTTTTGCTGAATATTGTTTCCAACAACATCGTGAGGCTCCTTCCAGCTCTCAATATCACCTTAGAGGAGATTAAAGAGATGGTAGATCTGCTCGAAAGGAGTTTGGATGAGGTGAACTATGGACGAGATCACGCTGAGAAGGTTGATTCATCAAAATCCTGAACTAGCGTTCGAAGAACACAACACTCAGAGATTGATCGTTGAATTTTTGCGTGAATTGGGTATGAACAATTTTGTGAAGATCGGTACGGGTGTTTTAGCTCCCGTTGTTAGGGCTAAGGATGAGGCTTTCATCATCGTGAGGGCAGAAATGGACGCCCTACCTATCGAAGAAAAAACAGATTATGCTTTCCGCTCAAAAAATGGAAAGATGCATGCGTGTGGTCATGATTTTCATATTGCAGCAGTTTGCCGTGTCGTTAGACGTGTCATACAAGAAAAACTTCGAGGAAACTTTTTGTTTGTTTTTCAACCAGCCGAGGAAAGCGGCGCTGGTGCCAAGATCATCGTTGAACACATACTTCAGTGGGATTTCAAGGTAAAGGCTGCACTGGCAATGCATGTTACGGATGAATATCCAGTGGGAGTCATTGCGAGTAAGCCGGGGGTTCTTTTCAGTGCTTCTTGTGAGGCAAATGTTCGAGTGGAAGGTCAACCCGTTCATGTGGCGATGCACAAACTTGGTAAAGATGCACTGCGTGGAGCCATTGAATTTCTGAAAGGTATTTACAACTCTGATTGGGAGGACTCGCTCGTTTACTTTGGAAAACTTTCCGCAGGACAAGCAAGGAATGTGGTGGCTGGCGAAGCACTCCTTGAGGGAACTATCAGAGCCCGCAGTCTTGAAAAGGTAGAAGAAATCGTAAAAGGGATACGTGAACTTGGAAGAATGGTCGAACAAGAAACAGGATTAAAAGTTTATGTGGATCTTGGAGCCAAATGTCCCGAAGTCAACGTTAACGAAGATTTGTTTGTAATTCTAAAGAACATTTCAAAGCAGTATGAGATCGAATGTCTACAGTGTGAAGTGAAACTCACCGCAGAGGATTTTGGTTATTTCTCCAGACATTTCCCGACTTTGATGTTTTGGTTTGGCGTCAGAGAAAGTTCTCACATTGAGGGGTTGCACTCCGCAAAGTTTTTACCAAGCGATGAATTGATACCTCTAGCAGGAGACTTTTTGACAGGCATTCTTGATTCATTGTGCAAAGATCAGCTATGATATAACTATCAGGAAACATTCGACAAGAGGAGGTGCACCCCTTTGTTTTTGGCATTCATTGCTTCACTTTTGGGATTAGCTTACGTGCTGCTCCTTTCCATGAAGATTTTGGACAGTAGCCCTGGCAATGAAAAAACGATGCAACTTTCAGAGATCATTCAAAAAGGCGCTAGATCTTTTTTGTTTCAAGAGTACAAGGTCTTTTTACCGTTCGTTCTTGCTCTATCCATTTTACTTGGTATCTCATTGGATTGGTATATTTCGGCAGTTTTTACCGTTGGTGCAATTCTCTCAACGCTCAGCGGTTTCTTCGGTATGGCGGTGGCCACGAAAGCGAATGCTCGAACGAGTTGGGCAGCGAGATCCAGTCTTGGAAAAGCTTTGAAAATTTCTTTCAGTGGTGGAGCCGTCATGGGTTTAACAGTTTCATCGCTTGGTTTGCTGGGATTGGTATTAGTGTACATATTGGCCAAGGACGTTTCAAAAGCTAGTTATTATTCGTTGGGAGCTTCTTTCGTTGCCCTTTTTGCAAGGGTTGGAGGGGGTATATTCACAAAGGCAGCCGACGTGGGTGCCGATATTGTTGGAAAAACTGAGGCCAATCTTCCCGAAGACGATCCGAGGAATCCTGCTGTAATTGCAGATAACGTTGGTGACAATGTGGGTGACGTGGCCGGTATGGGAGCAGATTTGTTTGAATCGTATGTTGGTTCAATGTTCTCCGCCCTCGCTCTGGCTTCCGCTTTAGGTGATGAACGTAAGCTTAACTTCGTCATGTTCACAGTTTCCATGGGTTTGTTGTCATCCATGTTTTCAGTGTGGTTGACAAGGTTTCTCAGTGATAAAACAAAGAATGTTGCTTCGACTCTAAGGATTGGTACACTCATGGCAAATATAGTTCTAGCTGTATGTCTCATGTTTTACTCGATCATTCAGGAGAGCTTCAAAGAATTTTTTGTTGTGCTAGTTGGTATCATCATTGGTATCACGATCGGCTTACTCACGGAGTATTACACTTCTGGTGCTAGAATAGAAAAACTTGCAAGATCCGCTTTAATGGGTCCTGCAAATCTTTTGATCAATGGCCTAGCTCTTGGTATGGAGTCAACGCTCATTGTGACTATCATGATAGCTGCTGGTGTGATTTTTTGTCATTGGTTACTTGGTTTGTTTGGAGTGGCTCTTGCTGCAGTTGGAATGCTTGCCACCTTAGGAATGAGTCTCTCAATAGATGCTTATGGTCCCATAGCGGACAACGCCGGTGGTATAGCTCAGATGGCGAGTTTGGGAGAAGAAGTCAGGAAAGTGACAGATCAGCTTGATGCTGTGGGTAACACCACTGCAGCGATGGGCAAGGGGTTTGCCATAGCTTCCGCTGCCATGACGAGTTTGGCACTTTTTGCTAATTTTGCCAGTGTATCTCACATGGGAAATTTGGATATAAGGCAACCCACCCTTTTTGTTGGCGCTTTGATCGGGGCAATGTTACCTTTCCTTTTCAGCGCCCTGGCAATGAAAGCTGTAGGTTGCGCAGCAGACGAAATGGTTGAGGAAATCAGAAGACAGATAAGGGAAATACCAGGCATCATATCTGGTGAAACTCTTCCAAATTACGCTAAATGTATTCAAATAGCGACCAGAGGCGCTCTCAAGAGAATGGTGGTTCCCACCCTGCTGGCAATTGGTTCACCCACCCTGGCTTATTTAACAATCGGTGTCATTGGGACCGCAGGACTATTAATTGGTGCCACGGTGTGTGGTGTGATGGTTGCGATTTTTATGGCTAATTCGGGTGGAGCATGGGATAATGCGAAGAAATACGTTGAAGATGGACACTTTGGTGGTAAAGGTTCTATAACGCACAAAGCCACAGTCATCGGTGATACTGTGGGAGATCCATTCAAAGACACCGCTGGTCCATCAATAAACATTCTAATTAAGCTCATGGCAATCACATCAGTAGTGATAGCTACAATGATGGGGAGGTAAGGATGTATGAAAAGAGCGGCCGTTCTCTGCGTGGGTAATGACTGTCCCGGTTTGAATGCAGCCATCAGAGCTATAGTAGTTAAGAGTACAGAGCTTGGGATTGAAGTTCTCGGTGTCAGAGATGGTTTTGAGGGACTCTTGAAAGACAATCTTGATGTATTGACTAAGATGAACGTGTCTGGAATCTTACACAGAGGAGGCACCATTTTAGGTACATCGTTACTGATACCAGAAACTGAAGAACAGATCAAATCCATTCAGAGGAAAGTAGAGCAGTATGCGATCACTTCATTGTTGATTCTTGGGGGCAGACTTGGGGCAAGGTCTGCATTGAACCTTGCAAAGTATGGAGTGCCTTCTGTGCTCATTCCGGCGACTATAGACAATGATCTTGCCTTCAGTGATTTTTCGATAGGCTTCTTCACGGCAGTTGAAAATGTTAAGAATGCTTTGGATGTACTTCATTCTACTGCGGAATCTCACCATAGAGTGATGATAGTTGAAACCATGGGTAGGCCGGGAGGTTGGATAGCCACCGTTGGAGGATTAACAGGCGGAGCAGATTACGTTGTGTCCAGCGCGGAACCCTTTGAACCGATGGATCTTCTCAAAAGAATAAAAGTACGTTACGAAGGTCATAAGAAATTTTCCATCATCGTTGTTGAGAGTGGTGTCAAATTACCCGAGGATTTTTATGAAAACTTAAACCTCTCGAAGGATACACCAGCATCGCAAGCTATAGGTACATTTGTGGAGAAAAATTTCAAAGAACTTGGGGTGGAGTGGAGATACACCAACCTTGGATACTTGCAACGTGGTGGTAGCCCAGTGGCAATGGATCGCTTGATAGCCACGTTAATGGCTACCAGAGCTGTGGAGATGATTAAAGTGGCTAAAGTGTACCATGCAGTAGGTATGAAAGGTCTGACTGTGACGGAAGCACCGTATTCTGAAACTATGTTGAATATCAGAGCTGTTGAAGACTACCTGAAAGTACTTGTCAAACTCTTTTACTGAGGTGGTTCCTTTGGGGTTGCTTCAAATACTTGGACCTGTGATGGTTGGTCCTTCAAGCTCGCATACACTTGGGGCGATGAGAATAGCAAAGTTCGTACGAAAGTTCATATCAAATCTACCGGATGAGGTTCATTTCGTCCTTCACGGATCGTTCGCGATGACTGCTGAAGGACATGGAACGAAGAAGGCTTTGCTGGCGGGTATTCTGGATCTAGATTATGATGATGAAAGAATTGCTCAGTCTTACACGTTGGCAAAACAAATCGGTTTGAAATTCAGTTTTGAAGTGGCTGACCTTGGGGATGTCCATCCGAATACTGTGCGTGTGAAATTCCATCACAATGGACTTTATCATGAAATAGAAGGTTGTTCCATAGGTGGGGGTGCAATAAGAATCAAAAAAATAGATGATGTTGATTGTGATCTGAATTGGAACTACGATACTTTGATCATCATAAATAAAGATGAACCAAAAGCGTTGATGAGGATTCTCAGCTGCGTGGATGCGAACATAGCTAACCTGTATTTAAGGCGAATCAACATGCTGCAGCAAAGAGCTGTGACCATCATAGAACTCGACGAATCCAAATTCAATGTCGAGAAAATCCGCAATTTAGATGTGGTTTTTGAATACTATTTTGTTCCTAAAGATCATCTTATGGGGAGTTGATTGAGAAGATGAAATTCTTACAGTTGTTGAACGTGGCTCAAAAAGCAAATCAACCTTTTCATGAGGTAGTGTTGGTTGAACAAATGTTAGAAGATGGCTCAGATCCGCTCGAAATGAAATCAAAAGTGCGTTCGCTTTTACATACCATGTTAGAAGTTGCCGAATATAATTACGGTAAGATTCAAAAGACTTTGGTTGGATTGTGTGGCAACAACGCGTATCTTCTCTCACTTTATGAACCTAAGGTCATGAGTGAGTTCATGCACACAGCTATGGTAGCAGCTCTATCAGTCGCAGAGGCAAACGCTTCGATGAAAAAAATTGTTGCGTGTCCAACTGCTGGATCGTGTGGTGTTATGCACGGGATGATCTATGCGCTTGCTAAAGTCACGCAAATAGATGAAGATCGACTAGTGAACGGTTTAATAGTGGCCGGGATCTTTGGAGATATCATTGCTAAAACTGTTTCGATATCTGGTTCTGTAGCGGGATGCCAAGCTGAGATAGGTACAGCCGCTGCGATGGCGAGTGCGATGATCGTTTATGTGTTGACTCAGGATGCTGAAAAATCTTCTCATGCTGCAGCTTTGTGTTTGAAATCGCTCATGGGATTAGTGTGTGATCCTATTGGTGGTTATGTAGAAGTACCGTGTGTCAAGAGAAATGCAGTAGCTGTCGCTGTCGCAATAGCCTCAGCAGAGATGGCACTTTCTGGCATCAAAAGTGTGATACCCTTTGATGAAGTTGTAGAAGCCATGGCAAAAGTGGGAAAAAGTTTGCCTGAAGAACTGAGAGAAACAGGCCGCGGTGGCATAGCTGGTACCAAAACGGCATGTTCAATACTTCAATCTTTCAGGAGTGGTGTGGTTGAAGAAAACTAGCAAAACTAACAATGAAATAACCCATCATGTAGATCTATGTGTTGGTGGAAAACTGAATCCCACCGCTTTAGGTTGGAGTAGAAGACCTTTGATTCGTCCAAATGTCAGTGGTCATTTTCTGAGAAAGAAAAAATGGAACTACTGGGCTGTGATGAACGACGTGTGCTTCTTCTCAGTGACAATTTCTAACATAGATTATCTTGGGCTAGCTTCTGTTTTCTTTCTCGATTTAGAGAGTAAGGCTTTTTTCGAAGAGAAGGTTATCACACCGTTTGGAATTGGTTGTGATTTACCTGAGACCATCTATGAAAGTGTATCGTTCCGTTCAAGAAGGTTAATACTCGAACTTCAATCAGACCAGGAAAGTGTTTCGATGAATGTTTCGGTCGCAAATACCAATCTTGGACGAGTTGATGCACAACTTAAGGTTTACTGGTCATCGTACGAGTCTTTAACAGTAGTTGTACCGTGGTCCTGGAGGAAATTTCAGTTAACAACTAAATGTGTTGGGTTACCTGTAGAAGGTACAGTGATTGTTGGAAACAGAATCTATGAGTTCGATGTGAGCAGGTCGTTCGCCACACTTGATTTCGGAAGGGGTGTGTGGAAGTATAGAACTTTCTGGAATTGGGCGAGCTTTGCAACAATTGTCAATAAAAACGTTGTAGGAATCAACTTGGGTGCAGGATGGACGGACGGAACAGGAACAAACGAGAACGCAATTTTTGTGAACGGAAGAGTCTTTAAAATAAAGAGTGATGTTGCGTTTGATTATGACGTCGAAGATTTGTTCAAGCCCTGGCATATATACACGAAATCGAGCGACGAAGTCGAGTTAGAATTTTACCCGATATTTGAGAGAAGATCAAAGAATAATCTAATACTTGTGTCTTCAGAGACACATCAAATGATAGGTAAATTCAAAGGTTTCGTTAGGGTTGAGAACGGCAGTCTATACATCGTTGAGGACGCGCTTGGCTGGTCGGAAGAACATCGAGCTCGCTGGTGAGGTAGTCTCAAAGTGGTTTACCTTCTTGTAACTTGACATGGCTTGGTGTCGATGCTAATATGTGTATCGGCAGTCGTAAGGACAAAAGAGGTCTTCGGTGAGAACTGAATAAATCCAAAGAGAGTCTAATAAAAGGCTCGAGTTTCTTTGTCCTCGGGTCATTGAAAAATGGATAGCAGTCCCGCCAAATCAAAGAGCTAAGGATCTAAAACCTTCTGTTTAGATTTTGTGGAGGGTTTGATCCTGGCTCAGGGTGAACGCTGGCGGCGTGCCTAACACATGCAAGTCGAGCGGGTATCCGCAAGGATACCAGCGGCGAACGGGTGAGTAACGCGTGGGTAATCTACCCCTCGGAGGGGGATAACTGGGGGAAACCTCAGCTAATACCCCATACGATCCGGTAACGGTGGTTATCGGATGAAAGGGGCGTTTGCTCCGCCGAGGGATGAGCCCGCGTCCCATCAGGTAGTTGGTGGGGTAATGGCCCACCAAGCCTACGACGGGTAGCCGGCCTGAGAGGGTGGTCGGCCACAAGGGCACTGAGACACGGGCCCTACTCCTACGGGAGGCAGCAGTGGGGAATCTTGGACAATGGGCGAAAGCCTGATCCAGCGACGCCGCGTGGGGGAAGAAGCCCTTCGGGGTGTAAACCCCTGTTGCGAGGGAGGAATAAGACTTGGAGGAAATGCCAAGTCGATGACTGTACCTCGCGAGAAAGCCCCGGCTAACTACGTGCCAGCAGCCGCGGTAATACGTAGGGGGCGAGCGTTACCCGGATTCACTGGGCGTAAAGGGGGTGTAGGCGGCTCGGTAAGTCGGGTGTGAAATCCCACAGCTCAACTGTGGAATTGCGCCCGAAACTGCCGAGCTTGGGGCCGGTAGAGGGAGACGGAACTGCCGGTGTAGGGGTGAAATCCGTAGATATCGGCAGGAACGCCGGTGGGGAAGCCGGTCTCCTGGGCCGCGCCCGACGCTGAGGCCCGAAAGCTAGGGGAGCAAACCGGATTAGATACCCGGGTAGTCCTAGCCGTAAACGATGCCCACTAGGTGTGGGGGAGTAATTCCTCCGTGCTGGAGCTAACGCGTTAAGTGGGCCGCCTGGGGAGTACGCCCGCAAGGGTGAAACTCAAAGGAATTGGCGGGACCCCGCACAAGCGGTGGAGCGCGTGGTTTAATTGGATGCTGAGCCAAGAACCTTACCAGGGCTTGACATGCAGGTGGTACCGACCCGAAAGGGAAGGGACCCCATCCTTTTGGGTGGGGAGCCTGCACAGGTGGTGCACGGCCGTCGTCAGCTCGTGCCGTGAGGTGTTGGGTTAAGTCCCGCAACGAGCGCAACCCCTGCCCTTAGTTGCCATCGGTTCGGCCGGGCACTCTAAGGGGACTGCCGGCGACGAGCCGGAGGAAGGAGGGGACGACGTCAGGTACTCGTGCCCTTTATGCCCTGGGCGACACACGCGCTACAATGGGTGGTACAGAGGGTTGCAACCCCGCGAGGGGAAGCCAATCCCTAAAACCACCCCCAGTTCGGATCGCAGGCTGCAACCCGCCTGCGTGAAGCCGGAATCGCTAGTAATCGCGGATCAGCCACGCCGCGGTGAATACGTTCCCGGGGTTTGCACACACCGCCCGTCAAGCCACCCGAGTCGGGGGCACCCGAAGACGCTCATCCTAACCCGAAAGGGAGGGAGGGCGTTGAGGGTGAACCTGGTGAGGGGGGCTAAGTCGTAACAAGGTAGCCGTACTGGAAGGTGCGGCTGGATCACCTCCTTTCTAGGGAGAAAGAGCGGGACTGCTATCCATCTTTGAGTGACTCGAGAGGGCTCGTAGCTCAGGTGGTCAGAGCGCACGCCTGATAAGCGTGAGGACGGAGGTTCGAGTCCTCCCGAGCCCACCATGGCGGGGACGTAGCTCAGCTGGGAGAGCGCCTGCTTTGCAAGCAGGAAGTCAGGGGTTCGAATCCCCTCGTCTCCACCAAGGGAAGGGTCTTTGAAAACTGCATAGGAAGCGAAGAGGTCAAGGTACTAAGGGCATGCGGTGGATGCCTTGGCGGCGGGAGGCGATGAAGGGCGTGGTAAGCTGCGATAAGCCCCGGGGAGCCGCAAACAGGCGTTGATCCGGGGATTCCCGAATGGGGAAACCTGGCCGATCGTAAGATCGGTCACAGCCGAAAGGCTGAGTGACACCGGGGGAAGTGAAACATCTCAGTACCCCGAGGAAAAGAAATCAAACGAGATTCCCTGAGTAGCGGCGAGCGAAAGGGGAAGAGCCTAAACCAGTGCAATGCTCAAGCCCGTGGGCGTTGTTGCACTGGGGTAGTGGGGCGCAACTGGGCGAGGCCACGGACTCGCCGGGAAGTTACAAATCCTCTGCTTAGTCGAAGTGCCTGGGATGGCACGCCGAAGAGGGTGACAGCCCCGTAGACAAAAAGCAGAGGACTTCCTGGGTTGCGACCCCGAGTACCGCGGGACCCGTGGAATCCTGCGGGAATCTGGGGGGACCACCCTCCAAGGCTAAATACTACCCGCCGTCCGATAGCGCACTAGTACCGTGAGGGAAAGGTGAAAAGAACCCCGGAAGGGGAGTGAAACAGAACCTGAAACCGCATGCCTACACTAAGTCGGAGCCCGAAAGGGTGACGGCGTGCCTTTTGCTTAATGAGTCCGCGAGTTGCCGTCAGTGGCAAGGTTAAGCCGATTGAGGCGTAGCCGTAGCGAAAGCGAGTCCGAATAGGGCGTTAGTCACTGGCGGCAGACCCGAAGCCGGGTGAGCTACCCCTGGGCAGGATGAAGGTGGGCTAAACCCCACTGGAGGTCCGAACCGGTGGACAGTGAAAAGTCCTCGGATGACCTGGGGGTAGGAGTGAAAAGCTAACCGAACCCGGTGATAGCTGGTTCTCCCCGAAACGCATTGAGGTGCGGCCTCGGGTGGTCTGTGCAGGGGGTAGAGCACTGATAGGGCTAGGGGGGTAACCTCCGAACCCTGTCAAACTCCGAATCCCTGCACATAAAGCCCGGGAGGAAGACTGTGGGGGATAAGCTCCATGGTCGAGAGGGGAACAGCCCAGACCGCCGGCTAAGGGCCCGGAGAGGTGGCTAAGTGGTAAAGGATGTGGCGCACCTAAGACAACTGGGAGGTTGGCTTAGAAGCAGCCATCCTTTAAAGAGTGCGTAACAGCTCACCAGTCGAGGTGCGCTGCGCCGAAGATGTAACGGGGCTCAAGCCACCCCCCGAAGCCGCGGGTCTGCACCACAAGGTGCAGGCGGTAGGGGAGCTTTCCGCTGTAGGGTGAAGGCAGACCCGCGAGGGCTGCTGGACGAGGCGGAAGTGAGAATGCGGACATGAGTATGCGAGAGGAGAGTGAGAATCTCTCCCCCCGTAAGCCCAAGGGTACCTGGGGAAGGGTCGTCCTCCCAGGGTTAGCCGGTACCCTAAGGTGAACCCGAAAGGGGTAGCCGAAGGGAAGCTGGTTAATATTCCAGCGCCATCTGCAATCGAGGTGCAAGGGGTGACGCAGGAGGGTAGGCGCCGAGGGTAAGTGGCATTCCCTTCCAAGCGGTTAGGACGTTGATGGGTGTAGGTAAACCCGCACCCGGAGTCTGAGCCGTGATGGGGAGAACCCGTGAGGGTTCAACGGTGCCGACCCCACACTGCCGAGAAAAACCTCGTGCACCGTTTGAGATTGCAGGTGACCGTTCCGCAAACCGACACAGGTGGGCGGGCTGAGAAAGCTCAGGGGAGCGGGATAACCCTCGCCAAGGAACTCGGCAAGTTGACCCCGTAACTTCGGGAGAAGGGGTGCCGCAGTAGGGTGAACCCAGGGGAAAGGGCAACCTGGAAACTGGGGGAGCCCGAGGCGGTCGCAGAGACCAGGCCCTGGCGACTGTTTACCAAAAACACAAGCCTCTGCAAACTCGTAAAGAGGATGTATAGGGGCTGACGCCTGCCCAGTGCCGGAAGGTTAAGGGAAGGGGTGAGGCCGTAAGGCGTAGCTCCGACCCGAAGCCCCGGTAAACGGCGGCCGTAACTATAACGGTCCTAAGGTAGCGAAATACCTTGTCGGGTAAGTTCCGACCTGCATGAATGGCGTAACGACTGGGGCGCTGTCTCGGCGGGGGGCCCGGTGAAATTTCAGTGGGGGTGAAGATGCCCTCGTCCTGCGGTTAGACGGAAAGACCCCGTGGAGCTTCACTGCAGCCTGGTATTGGATTCTGGCGCATCGTGTACAGGATAGGTGGGAGGCTGTGAACCCGGCTCGCCAGGGTCGGGGGAGCCACCGGTGGGATACCACCCTCGGTGCGTCGGAATTCTAACCTGAACCTGTGAAGAGCAGGTTGGGGACAGTGCCAGGTGGGCAGTTTGACTGGGGCGGTCGCCTCCTAAAGAGTAACGGAGGCGCGCGAAGGTCGGCTCAGGTGGGTTGGAAATCCACCGTTGAGTGCAAGGGCACAAGCCGGCCTGACTGTGAGGCCGACGGGCCGAGCAGAGGGGAAACCCGGCCCTAGTGACCCGACGACTCCGGGTGGAAGGGTCGTCGACAACGGACAAAAGTTACCCCGGGGATAACAGGCTAGTCTCGCCCGAGAGTTCACATCGACGGCGAGGATCGGCACCTCGATGTCGGCTCATCCCATCCTGGGGCTGAAGCAGGTCCCAAGGGTTAGGCTGTCCGCCTATTAAAGGGGTACGTGAGCTGGGTTCAGACCGTCGCAAGACAGGTCGGTCCCTATCGGCCGCAGGCGTAGGAGGTTTGAGGGAGGTCTCCCCTTGTACGAGAGGACCGGGGAGAGCGGGCCTCTGGTGTACCGGCTGTCCCGCCAGGGGCATACGCCGGGTAGCTATGCCCGTGAGCGATAACCGCTGAAGGCATCTAAGCGGGAAGCGCGTCCCAAGATTAGACCTCCCATCCCGCTAAGGGAGTAAGGCCGGTCCGAGAATAGGACCTTGATAGGCCGGTGGTGTAAGCACCGTAAGGTGTTGAGCCAACCGGTACTAATCGGCCGAGGCCTTGACCTCGTAGCTTCCTGTGCAGTTTTGAAAGACTCTTCAAGATTTCCTCGGGTGCCGATACCAGAGCGGGAAACACCCGGTCCCATTCCGAACCCGGCCGTTAAGCCGCTCTGGGCCGATGGTAGTATGGGGGCAGCCCCATGCGAGAGTAGGTAGTGCCCGGGGATTCAAGGGGGAAGCCAAAAGCTTCCCCCTTATTTTTTTGTACTTTTATTCCACCGCGAAAAAGTTTAACTTCAAGTGAAGGATGAACCATCAATGCTTTGTGCAGAAAAGTTATTCTTTTAGCCTCAATAGTCTGAAGAAATTGCTCCTTTCGAGTTCTTCAAGCTTGGTACTTATGAACTTTATCGTTTCTTGAAGTTGAGGTATGAGTTTATATTCAAGAGCGTTGACTCTCCTCTTTGTTTTTTCTATCTCCATAGCGAGAGCAATTAAATAACGTTCTTTGTTGGTCAAATCTACCATCTTTTTGAGCATATTGTCCCACTTTCTAACAAGTTCGTCTAAAACTGTGGGTGTTTCGATAAGACTATATATGGGTAATGAAACTCCCTCTAAATGCAAGAACTCAACAGGAACGTTCATGCGCTTTTCGATTTTTTGTTTCAATTTGACCGACGCTTTTGAATTTTGTATCAAGGATTGCCATGAGGTACCTGTTAATCTCGTAGTTGCATACACTCCGATAGCAAGGAATGTCAAAAACTCTGATTCTACTTCCTGTCTTAAAGTCCTGTAGTCTTTAGCTTCCTGGATAAATCTCTGTATCAAACCTTCAAGCTTATCTTCAAGGAGTTTATGTCCTCTGCGCGCAAGCGTCAAGCGTTTCTTTAGCTTGAGAAGCTCCATTCTGTTGGGATTGACTCTCAGAGGCATCTTTTTTACTCCTTTCCAAGGAATTCTTCAATGAACTCTGGTCTGATGCGTTTTAAACTGGATCTTGGCAACATTCTCAAGAGTTTCCAGCCTATCTCGAGAGTTTCAAAGATGCTTCTGTTTTCGTATTCTCCTTGTTTGATGAACTCTTCCTCAAACCTCTGAGAAAATTTCAGGAACAATACGTCTTCTTCTGTTAGAGCCGCTTCACCAAGAACGACAGCAAGTTCTTTCGCTTCAAGACCTCTGGAATAAGCTGCGTAGAGCTGGTTTGAAAGATCTCCATGATCTTTTCTTGTTCTACCTTCACCAATGCCGCCGCGCATCAATCTTGAAAGGGATTGCAACACATCTATGGGGGGATATATACCCCTCCTGTGAAGATCTCTACTCAGGAAAATTTGACCTTCCGTGATGTAACCTGTGAGGTCAGGTATTGGGTGTGTTCTGTCATCTTCCGGCATCGTGAGGATCGGTATGAGCGTGATGGAACCTTTTCTTCCTTTTATCCTTCCAGCCCTTTCATAGAGCGTTGCGAGGTCAGTGTAAAGATAGCCAGGATAACCCCGTCTGCCAGGAACCTCTTTCCTTGCTGCTGAGATTTCTCTAAGAGCCTCAGCGTAGTTCGTCATATCGGTGAGAATGACAAGTACGTGCATGTCAAGTTCAAAAGCAAGGTACTCAGCCGCAGTTAATGCAAACCTTGGTGTTGCGATTCTTTCTATGACTGGATCATTGGCGAGATTCACAAATAGGACGGTTCTTTCTATAGCACCAGTTCTCTTAAAATCTTCTATGAAAAAGTTCGCTTCTTCAAAGGTGATCCCCATCGCTCCGAAAACAACTGCAAATTTTTCTTCTTCCTTGAGCAGTCTAGCTTGTCTTGCGATCTGTGCGGCAAGCATCGCGTGAGGCAAACCTGCACCCGAGAAGATGGGGAGTTTTTGTCCCCTGACGAGGGTGTTCATACCATCTATGGCTGAAACACCCGTCTGAATGAATTCAACTGGGTAGGCGCGAGCATAAGGGTTTATCGGACTTCCATTGATATCAAGTCTTTTCTCGGGAATGATTTGTGGTCCACCATCTCTAGGTCTTCCCAGACCGTCGAAAGTTCGACCGAGTATCGTTGGGGAAAGGTTTGCTTCTAGAACTCGTCCCAAGAATTTCACTCGCATACCTTTAAGCGACAGATCCTGCGTACTTGTGAACATTTGTACCAATGCCGCATTTTCGTGAGCTTCGAGTACTTGTCCTTGTCTGATTTCACCGTTAGCAAGCCTTACTTCAACTACTTCACCGTACTTGGCACCTTCAACACCCTCGACGAGCATGAGAGGACCGCTGATTTTGGAAACATTTGTGTATTCCTTAGGCAACTTCTTCAGCCCCCTTCTTCAGCAAAAGGAGCTTCGCTTTAATTTCTTCGAGGAGATGTTCTATTTCTGAGATCCTAGTTTCGCTGATGAACTTCATTCTCGAGATTTTTTCGCGCTCTGGCAATTTCAGTATGCTTTGTAAACTCACTCCTTCTTCGAGTAATTTGGAAGCTATTCTGTAAAAGTTCATTATGTTCTTGAGCATCAGGTACTGCTTTCTTGGAGAAGTATATGTGTCCACCTCATGGAGAGCGTTTTGGTGGAGAAAGTCTTCTCTGATTGAACGGGCCGTTTCGAGTATCAATCTGTCTTGAGGTGAGAGAGCTTCCATTCCCACGAGCCGCACTATATCTTGAAGTTCTGCCTCTCTTTGCAGAATACTCATAGCTTCTTGTCTCAATTCATACCAATCTTGCGCAACTGTATTAGCCCAATGATCTTTAACGACATCTAAATAGAGCGAATAACTGATCAACCAGTTCACAGCGGGGAAGTGTCTGCTGAAGGCCAAACTGGCATCGAGACCCCAAAACACTTTCACAACCCTGAGTGTTGCTTGGACTACAGGATCTGATAGATCACCACCGGGAGGAGATACCGCGCCTATGATACTTATTGAACCCGTTCGTTCCTTGCTACCTATGCACTTCACGTATCCTGCACGCTCATAAAAACTCGCAATTCTGGAAGCAAGATAAGCCGGATATCCTTCTTCACCTGGCATTTCAGCGAGTCGCCCAGATATTTCCCTCATTGCTTCAGCCCATCTGGAAGTAGAGTCAGCCATCAATGCCACATGATACCCCATATCTCTGAAATACTCCGCGATAGTTATGCCTGTAAAAACAGATGCTTCTCTCGCTGCAACTGGCATATTCGATGTGTTCGCTATGAGTATCGTTCTTTCCATGAGTGGCTTGCCTGTCCTTGGGTCAGTGAGCTCTGGAAATTCTATGAGCACTTCGGTCATTTCATTACCACGTTCACCACAACCGACATAGACTATCACATCGGCATCTGCCCACTTTGCAAGTTGATGCTGTATGATTGTCTTACCGCTCCCGAACGGTCCTGGCACACACGCTGTACCACCTTTGACAACTGGGAAGAACGTGTCTAAAACTCTCTGACCTGTTATCAACGGCATACTGGGAGGCATTTTCTCTTTCGCAGGTCTTTGGTATCTAACCGGCCATTTGTGCATAAGCTTCAACTCAATTTTTCTACCCTCTGGATCTTGTAGAAGACCTATCGTTTCCTCAACAGTGTAGGAACCACTTCGTATTTCAAGGATCTTTCCTCGCAAATTAGGTGGAACCATTATCCTGTGCTGAAGAGCTGATGTTTCTTGAACGACGCCGAGTATATCACCACCAACAACTTCATCACCTGGTTTGACCAAAGCTTCGAACTCCCATTTGATGGTCCTATCCAACGCTGGTAACGAGAGACCTCTGCTGAGAAAATCTCCGGATTGTTCTGCTAACTTGTTCAGCGGACGTTGAATACCATCGTATATTTGCCCGACGATACCCGGTCCGAGCTCAACGCTGAGTGGTTCTCCTAGTGCGTACACTGGTTCACCTGGCCCAACGCCTTGTGTTTCTTCGTACACTTGAATGTATGCGATGTCTCTATCCAAACCTATGATCTCTCCAAACAGTTTCAGCTCTCCAACTCTAACCATTTCATACATCTTAACGTTGTGGAGTCCTTTCGCTACCACGAGTGGACCAGCTACTCGGATGATCTTACCTTCCATAGTATCCCTCTCCTTCGGCGAGCAAATCCACTCCGAGGATTTTCTCAAATAGTTTTCTCAAAGTTTTCTCGCTTTTCTTTTCATAACAAAAAGTATCAGGCAGCACTAAAGGCAATTTTTCTCTCACATTTTCCAAGACTTTATCCGATACACTTTCAAGAATGATGATCAATGGGTGTTGGTTCTGGATTTTCAAGAAGACATCATACGCTTCTCTCGCGTTTGAAACTGGATAGATCTTAACCCCAAATAAGGAAAATATGTTTATTAATGCTTCTGGACCTATCACGGCTATGTCGTTTTCAAACATTGAGTTTCAGCATCCTTTCTTGCCAGATGTTTTTCGGTACGTTGTTTTTCTTACATTCGAGCAAAGTTATCAGATCTTCCAATTCCCAGAGCTTCTGATAGAAATAGTACACCAAAATCTCAGGACCACTCACAATCCTTTTGAAACTACTTTCTGCGTAACGATACAATTCCAGCTTAATAACTAAGTCTGTGTCCTTTCCCTTGAGCATCATTTGCACAGAACCTTTGATGTGTGATGGAACCAAAGTATGCCAATCATCGAATGATTTTTCAAGCAAATCTTTAACTTTCAAAACTTGAAATTTTCCAAGTTCATCGCAGGGTAAATTGAGAGTCTTGCATCTCAGCAAAACTTTCACCAACAAAAGCTGATTCCTCAGGTTCCAAAAAGATCTGACATTCTCGCTCTTAAGACATTTTTCATAGTCGAAAGACACATCCAAATTGATCAGATCAATTTTCAGATTTGATTCTTTCAATGATCGAATTTGCTCAAGTACCTTGAGCATCCGCGTTTCAAATTGCCATTCCATCCGTTCTGCAAAATCTGCCAGAGGATTCACCATGATACCTTCTCTTTTGTATCTTTGAGCGTGAAACCAACTGTCCCAAACAAGAAGTTTGAGATACTCTTCGCTCAAATTTTTTGAAAGAAATTTCAGATCATCCAGCAAGATGCCATAGAAAGCCGATTCTACGGATTGATCAACGATCGGTTTGTACCAGGTGGTTTTCAACCAATCAACGCAATCTTCATAACTCGCGTCGCTTAACCATTGCCACTGTGCTTTGTCAATGAGTTTGATCGATTTGGCCTTCAAGTTCGTCGATGAAAACAGATACTTTTCGTACATCATGTCTCACCGCGCAGGATTTGAGCAATCTGAGATAAGTTGTTCTCGATCGCTTCTTTGACCAAAGTATCGAGGGTTAGGTCTAACAGGAATTGTCCTTTCTCAGCTATGAATCCACCCTCACCATCAACCTTTTCTTCTGCGACAAAAAGTTTGTATTTCTTCTTGAGTTTTTCGAAATCTAGTTTTGATTCGCCCTTAGCTGGAATCAACTTCGCCCCTGAGAGATTCTCTTTCTCGATCAGTTCTTCCCATATGGATGTGTAAGTATCTTTTGGAAGATTCAACAGAACCTCGATTAACTTTCGTTTGACGAGTTCTATGGCTTCATTTTCAATTCTGGTCATTTCGCTTTTGAAAAACAATCTTTCCTTCGAAAGAACCGCATATTCTTCAGCAGCGATTGTTTGCTCAAATTTCTTGAGTTTTTCTTCTTTCCATGCATTGAATTTTTCCTTTTCTATTTGGGCGAGTTTTTCAAACTTTTCCTCATATTCTTGCTCTATTTGTCTTATTCTTTCCGCTTTTTCATGTTCAAGCTTTTCAAGTATCTTTTGCAGAGACATCACAGTTTCACTCCGAAGAATAGCAAGATTATGGATGTTATTAGTGATAGAATTGCATACGTTTCAACGAGCGCGGGGATTATGATCGCTTGTCCTGTCGTCTGTGGTTTTTGAGCGATCATCTGAAGTGCAGCCACACTCGCTCTGCCTTGCCAAATAGCACTCACGAATTCTCCGAATATGAGTGGGATGCTGACAGCAAAAACTGTTAGACCTTGGGCGATCGTTAACTCGGGAAAATTACCGCCGAGGATACCGAGCCTGAGGAGTATTAAAAAAGCTCCGATGAAACCATAGAAACCCTGGGTGCCTGGTAACGCTTGAAGAATCAAGACTGTTCCAAACAACTCTGGTTTTTCTGCCAAAACTCCTGCAGCGGCTTCGCCGGCCATTCCAACACCTTTTGCAGAGCCTATGGCACCAAAAGCAGCACCAAGTGCAGCACCAATTAGGGCGATAGCTAATCCGAGCATCTTATCTACCTCCTCTTCTATCTTCTCACTTTGAAGTACTTACCTTCGAAACTGTATTGTGTAAAGCGCCTTCCACCCGCGCTGTAGAATTTACCGAACATCTCTAAAAACTGCAGCCTCGTTGAGTGTACAAATGCAGATAGCGCACTGAGTACGTAATTGAGAAGTTGTCCGCCGACCCATATGAGCGCGAACATCACCCAACCGAGCACTGGCAATCCTTTGACCATTTGGGCAAGTTGTGTTATGACCGAACCGAAGACGCTGCCAACTAAGTTCAGAGCGAACAACCTTGAATACGAAAGTACGTCACCAACGAACGAAGAGATTCCGTAGGCCCCCACAATGCCGTACAAGCTTATGATGCCCACAACGATCCTCGAGAAAAAGTTTTTCTTGTCCCGACCCTGGGTAAGGATCAAACCGATCCCAGACACGAACAGCATGTACAGGAAAATCCTGTGAGCCTTGCCGGTCAGCAACTGTAGGCCGAAGTAAATCAACATCGAGGTCAAGAACAAAAGCCAAAGCAAACCATCATAAACGGCAGCTTTGTAATCTCTTGTCTTTAAACCACTAATGAATCTCAGCACTAGAGCATACATTTGTGAAAAAACACCTATGAACAAAGCTATAGCTAAAGCTTTCATCAACTCTGCTGTTGGGTTAACCACAGGGAATATACCAAGGAACTTTCCATCAGGACCAAGGAACGGTTGACTTCCAAAGAAATTCCATGTCAGAAGGCCAACCAAGATGGACGGAAAACTGAGAATTCTTAACAAATCGAGTAGTTCCCTTGCTCCGCCTTCTGGTTTGAACTTCTTTCTTATCCAGCTCACAAGGAGAAATTGCGTCAAACCATAGCCGACATCGCCGAGGCATATGCCGAAAAAGATCAGGTAGAAAGGCGCAACGTATGGGGTAGGATCGATTCCACCGTATTTTGGCATACCATACAATTTCGTCAAGAACTCAAATGGCCTTAAGAATCGAGGATTGTGCAAAATCACCGGTGGATCTTCATCGGGTAATGGGTCTCTGCTTTCAAAACCAAACTGTGAAAGTTTATTCTCAAGCAAGCCAGTGAATTCTTGCTTATCTATCGTTGGTATCCATCCTGTATAAGCGACGAAATAATTCGTTCTGTGTTGGAACTCAACGGTTTTTTCTTCTAAAGATTTCATGAGAAAATAATCGTACCACGCTTGCAAGTTCTTGATCTTCTCTCTGATTATTGAAGCTTTCTTCAAAACCTTTTCTTTCATTTTCTCAATATTCTGTAAAGCTTTTTCCAGCCTTTTCAATGATTCCGATGGCGTTGACTTCAAATAAGGTATCCTTCTGTGGTTGAACTCATATTTCTGCAACATCTTTTCGATCTTGTCAGCATTTTCTTTCCTCACAACTATGATGCATTTGACATCTTTCTTGCTTTGGTTGGACCAAACCCATCCATCCTCCAGAAATTCTTTCGCCTGTTCTAGGAAAAGATCGAAATTTTTCCTCGTTAGGGTTCCCGAATAAAATTGATAACGTTCAAACTGTCTTGGAAAGTTGAAACTGCTGTTGAGTTCACTCCAAAATTTCACCTCAGATTTGATTTGTTCTATTGTTTCTTTACGCCTTTTCAGATTCTCGAGAGATCGCTCCGACCATTTTGCAATGTGGTAAAGTTTTTTCCAACTCATTTCACTGAGCAGATTATGAAGATGCTGCTGATCAATCTCTTCTCTGCCTGAGAAGAAACTTTCTAAAAGCCCTCTTTTGCTTGGGAAAAGCTCCATCGTGATTTTGAATGTTTCCTCTATCTTGTTCAACTTTGAGGTGTACTTCGAAGGTTGAGTATCAACATAGCTGGTTCTCTCCCAATGGATTCGGGGAAAGAGTTTGAAAATCTCTAAGAGCTTGGATTCTTCTTCTCTTGGAACGACCAACCAAAAGCGTTCGACTTTGAGCACTGCCATGATCTTTCACTCACTCTTTTACGAACGATTTCAACACGAATTTGACAGCCTTTTCAACATTCTCAAGCAATTTACGTTTGTACGCTTGCAATTGATTTTGATGTTCTTCCGCCAACTTTCGTTTTTTCAGGTCTATTTCCGCCATTCGTTCCTTCAGCGATTGATCTAACTCCTTTTCAAACAATTCTTTTTCATTCTCGAGCTGCAATTTGAGTTCTTCCAACTTCTTCTGAAGTCTTCGCCTGGCATCTTCCTCGGCGTTCAAAAGTTCGCTTTGTACTTCTTCTTCCCTTTTTTTGATTAGTTCCAGCACATCCTTAACTTTTCCTTGTTCCATAGAATTCCTCCACTCGTGGCAGAATTCACAAAAGATTCTAACCGTCAAGACTTTACGGAAAAATTACAGATGATTCTCGACAAGCGAACACACAATGCAAGTGTCCAAAATCAATGATTAGTCGTGTAAATTATATCTCAGAAAATCAATGGAAGGGGAGATCAGCCATGCACATTTTCTTTGAAGTTTTTCGAGCCTTATTGAAAAAGTTTTTTCCCAAAGATCAGGAAAAGTTCAAAGTGAGCATACTTTACTTCTTTGGTTTCTCTTTCACTTTGTTCGGAATTTTTTCTAACGGTTTACGGCACCCTACAGAATTTTTGAATGATTTACTTGAGATAATCCGAACGCCAGATTATTTGCTAACTGATTACATTCAAATCGGTGGTTTATCCGCAGCTTTTTTCAACTCAGGTATACTCATGTTATTCTTCACGTTGATTCTACAGCTTTTGAAAGTGCCCATCACGGGGCTCTCCTACGCCTCGGTGTTGACGGTTGGGGGGTTTGCGCTCTTCGGTAAAAACATTTTCAATGTATGGCCAATCATCCTTGGAGTGGTTCTTTATTCTCTCTATAAAAAAGAACCAGTTCAAAGGTACATTTACGTGGCTTATTTTGGAACGGCAATCTCACCTTTGGTTTCTTTTGTGGCCTTTTCGTCGCCGTTCGATCATTCAATACGGTTTGCAATTTCGTACGGTGTTGGTATCTTAGTTGGTTTCTTTTTACCATCTATGGCGAGTTACTTTCTAACGCTGCACAAGGGTTACAACTTATATAATGTCGGATTCACCTGTGGTTTGATCGGGACCGTGGCAGCAGCTTTTTTGAGGGTCTACGGCATTCAAATTCCGATTCAAATAGTATGGAGTTCCGGGAACAATTTGATTTTGTCGTTATTTTTAATATCGCTATTTTTCTTCGTTTGGTTGTGTGGTTGGTTGCTGAACGGCAGGAGTTGGCGTGGATATAAAAAATTGTTGAGACACTCAGGAAGATTGTTAACTGATTTCATCGTTTTGGAGGGTTTACCATTTACATTGATGAACATAGGACTTCTCGGTGCGATTTCGACGATCTACGTCCTTTTGACCAAGAGTCAGTTGAATGGCCCGACGGTTGGAGGAATAATGACCGTGGCGGGGTTCGCTGCTCTCGGAAAACATCTTAGAAATGTCATGCCAGTGATGGTTGGTGTGACGATAGCAAGTTTGACAAACAGTTATGAATTGGGAAGTCCCAACAATGTACTTGCTGCTTTGTTTGGAACCACAGTTGCACCGATAGCTGGTGAGTTTGGAATCATTTGGGGTGCCGTTGCGGGTTTCGTGCACAACGCCATGGTGAACAACGTAGGCTTTCTCCACGCAGGTTTCAACCTCTACAACAACGGTTTTGCAGGGGGATTAGTAACCATAATACTGATACCGATCATCAAGGCAGTTCACAAGAGGGAGGATCTGTGATGGCTCTCGATCGGGAAATAGTGATTCGCGTATGTGCACAACTGACTAAATACTTACTCGAAAAGTTTTCAGAAAATGTGAACATCTCGATCTCTCGTGGTCAAAAATATGAAGTTAAGATTGAATCACGAGTTTCATTGAGTGAAGAGGAACTGAACTTGCTCAAAAATTATCTGAGTGTTCAGCCTCAAGAAATAGGTTATTATTATCTACCATTAGTGGGTGAATACGGCTCGGAAGAAGATCTCACAGTGATCGCGATGTTGTTGGAAGCTTTGAGAATAGATTACGATGAAACGAATCAAAAGCTGGAGCTTTATTTTCGAGTACGTTGACTCGGATTTGCTTTATGATAAAATCATAAAAGACAAAATCCTTTCGAGGGGGTGTGTTCGGTTATGAAGAAACTTTTCATAGTCGCTGTTTTACTCTTCTCACTCATGAGTTTTGCAGCTCTTGGATTTAAAATCGGCCTTGTCACAGGCACTGTGTCGCAGGGTGAGGACGAATATCGTGGAGGCGAAAACGTCGTTAGAAAGTACGGCAACGAAATCATCCATGTGACTTATCCAGACAAGTTCATGCAGGAGCAAGAAACAACGATCTCAAGAATCGTCGAACTTGCTTATGATCCCAAAGTGAAAGCTATTGTGATCTGTCAAGGTGTTCCTGGAACTGTTGCTGCGATCAGGAGAGTTAAAGAGTTCAGGCCTGACATGATCTTTGTCGTGGGTGTACCTCACGAAGACCCAGAAGTTGTAGGTGCCGTTGCAGATGTTATATTCGAGACAGACACTCCGGGTCGTGGAATCACGATAGTTGATCTTGCTTACAAAATGGGTGCCAAGAGATTCATACATTATTCCTTCCCCAGACACATGAGTTACAAACTGCTCGCTGAAAGAAGGAACATCATGGAACAACGTTGTAAAGAACTCGGCATAGAGTTCATCTTCGTTTCCGCACCAGATCCACTCGGTGAGCAAGGTTTAACTGGGGCTCAGCAGTTCATCCTTGAAGATGTTCCAAGGCAAATTGCGAAGTATGGAAAAGACACGGCTTTCTTCTCAACTAACTGTGGTATGCAGGAACCGTTGATCAAAGCCATAGCTCAACACGGTGGAATTTATCCAGAGCAATGTTGTCCATCACCGACGCACGGTTATCCCGGAGCACTCGGTATTGAGATACCTGCAGAAAAGAAAGGTGACTACAATTACATACTGAAAGCTATCAACCAAAAGGTTATTGAAAGAGGCGCTGCTGGAAGGTTTGCAACTTGGCCGGTGCCGATCAACATGGTGTTCACTGAAGCTGGTGTGGAGGTAGCTATAGAGTTGGTTCAAAAGAAGATCAAGTCCAATGACATGAACGCAGTTAAGTCGGTACTCGATAGGGTGGTTTCGAGTAAGATATCTGGTTATGGTATCAAAACGATCAAGAGATATCCGAAAGCAGGGAACTATTACATGGTCACTCTGGATTCTGTTATATTCGGCGTGACTCAATTTTGATGTGATTACGTGGAAAAAATGAAAGAAGATGTCGGCGGTGACGCCGACATCTTTTTTGAGATGGGGAGGGTGATCATGCCAAAGGTTTTAGAAATGCGGAACATAAACAAATCGTTCTATGGTAATCAGGTCCTCAAGAATGTCAATCTCACTCTATCTGAGGGCGAAATTCATGGTCTTGTAGGTGAAAACGGAGCGGGAAAGACCACCCTTATGAACATTCTTTTTGGCATGCCTGTCATCCACAGTACGGGAGGTTTTGAAGGAGAGATTCTGATCAATGGTGAAAGAGTAGTTATAGACAGCCCAAGAAAAGCTATGGAATACGGTATAGGAATGGTACATCAAGAATTCATGCTCATACCTGGTTTTACTGTTACTGAAAACATAAAGTTGAACAGGGAAATAACTAAGAACAACTTGTTGAGTAAAGTGTTCGGCAAATCCTTGAATACCCTTGATTTTGCGACCATGAGAGATGAAGCAAAACAAGCGATCAATACGATCGGTATGTCTATCGATGAGTGGGCAGTGGTTGCGGGCCTACCTGTGGCTCACAAACAGTTCATAGAAATCGCCAGAGAAATCGACAAGAAAAACCTCAAGATATTGGTTCTGGACGAACCCACCGCTGTACTTTCCGAAGCTGAAGCAGAGAAATTGTTGGACGTTGTTCGTTATCTTGCCAGAAAGGGTGTTGCCATACTTTTCATTTCTCATAGACTGAGTGAAGTGTTGAAAGTTTCAGACAGAATAACGATCCTCAGAGACGGCGTTGTAGTTGATAGTAAGATTGCGTCGTCGTTCACACTCTCAGAAATCGCTGAAAAAATGGTTGGTAGAAAGCTTGAAGGTTTGACTCTGCCCCCTAGGTCGAAGGAACCTTCCGATGAAGATATCATCATGTCTATAAAAAATCTCAAAGTTTACATGCCCGGTGAGAGTGTGAAAGATTTCAGTATAGATATTCGTCGTGGAGAAATACTTGGTATAGGAGGCTTGGCAGGTCATGGAAAACTCGGTGTGGCCAATGGAATAGCGGGAATGTATCCTGCAGAGGGTGAAGTCTATCTTGAAGGAAAGCCCTACAGATTGAACGATGCTTCTTACGCTTTGAAAAACGGCATTGTCTATCTCTCTGAGGATAGAAGAGGTGTGGGACTTTTGTTGGATGAATCTGTGGAAATGAATATAACCGCGACGGCCATACAAGCTTTCGGAGATTTTACCAGAAAGTTTTTGTTTCTCACTCTGTACGACAGGAAGAAAATCAGACAACATGCGCTTGAAATGATCAAAAAGCTTGATATACGTTGCAAATCACCGACGCAAATTGTGAGGAGACTCAGTGGAGGTAATCAGCAGAAAGTTTGCCTGGCGAGGGCATTCACTCTAAAACCGAAAATACTTTTTGTTTCTGAACCTACTAGGGGTATCGATGTCGGTGCAAAGAAACTCGTGTTGGATTACTTGATCAACATGAACAGGGAATACGGTATCACGATAGTCATGACCTCGAGTGAACTTGCGGAATTGAGAACCATCTGCGATAGAATTGCTATAGTTGCTGAGGGAAGGCTCTCTGCGATACTTTCTCCAAAAGCAAGTGATGCAGAATTTGGTTTAGCAATGGCTGGGGAGCTGCAGGAGGTGACACATCGTGGATAAATTCATCGAGTGGATCAAGAAAGTTGATATACCAACGCTCATCATCTTTTTGTTTCTCATAGCCTTGTTCATTCTCGCAGCTTTTACAAACGTTTCCATTCCTTCTTTGTTGAGTGACTCGATCCGACGTATTGGCATGAATGGGGTTCTTGTTCTTGCAATGGTTCCAACGATCAGAGTTGGAACTGGACCAAACTTTGGTTTGCCTGTTGGAATCATAGGGGGACTTTTGGGCGCTCTGATAAGTATGCAGCTTGGCTTGGCAGGATTTGCTGGTCTTTGGATCGCAGTTCTATTGGCGATATTGATATGTACTGTGATAGGTTTAGGCTACGCTTGGTTGCTAGAAAAGGTGCGAGGACAAGAGATGATGGTGGGAACGTACATGGGTTACTCGATAGTCGCATTCATGTCGATTCTCTGGTTGATGCTTCCGTTCACGAACCCCGACATGATTTGGGCAATAGGTGGTAGGGGTTTGAGATACACTCTCGCTCTCGATAGGTATTTTGGACATATACTCAACAATTTCCTGAAATTCAAGATCGGTGGTTTTGAGATACCGACAGGTTTACTCCTCTTTTTTGCAGGTTCTTGTCTTGTAGTGTATTTGTTCTTCAGAACGAGAGTGGGACTCGCAATAGATCTGGTTGGTCAAAATGAAAGATACGCGATCAGCTCTGGTGTTAACCCAAGGAGAGCAAGATTGATGGCCGTTGTCCTATCCACTGTGATCGCAGGTGTTGGGATCATAGTGTACGCTCAAAGTTATGGTTTTCTCCAACTTTACCAAGCTCCTTTGTTCATGACTTTCCCTGCTGTAGCTTCGATACTCATCGGTGGAGCATCTATAAAGAGGGCAAGCATACGTAACGTTGTTGTTGGTACAGTCGTATTCCAAACGCTTTTGACGATAGCATTGCCAGTTCTCAGTCAAGTAACGCGTGGAGATATCACTGAAGTGATGAGGTTGATCGTCAGTAACGGTATGATACTGTACGCACTCACGCGAGCACCAAGGGAGGCGAGCTGAGATGGAGAGATGGAAAAGAATTTTGATCTCTTACGCAGTTCCCATAGTTTTCACTATCCTTTGTGTATCTGCTGTGCTGATAGCGAGAATTCCAACACTCTTCTTGGCTAGTGAAATAGTTAGAAGGCTTAGCAGAAACACCTTCTTGGTGCTTTCCCTCATCATTCCGATAATCGCCGGTTTGGGTCTCAACTTTGGGATCGTTCTGGGAGCCATGGCAGGACAAGCTGCTCTCTTTTTCGTGGTTGACTGGAAGGTGAAAGGTGTTTTAGGGATCTTGATCGCGTGTATCATTGCCAGCGCGATTTCGATACTTCTGGGTTGGCTTGCAGGACTAACTCTCAACAAAGCAAAGGGTAGAGAGATGATCACATCGATGATTTTAGGTTTCTTTGCCAATGGAATATACCAGCTCATTTTTCTCTTCTTCGTAGGTTCGCTGATACCGTACAGAACGAAACAGTTCTTGCTTCCTGAAGGGGTCGGATTGAGGAACACAGTCGATCTATTTGGAACGTTGGCTTCCGCTCTGAACAACATTTGGATCGTTCGTTTCGGTACAGTTCGAGTTTTTGTTGTGCCTTTATTGATAGTGGTTGCTCTGTGCTTTCTGATCACATTTTTGTTCAAGACAAAGCTTGGACAAGATATCAGAGCTGTTGGACAGGACATGCACATCGCCGAGGTGGCCGGTATAAAGGTCAACAAAGTGAGGATCATCGCTGTGATCATGTCCACTGTTCTGGCAGCCATAGGTCAAATCATTTATCTTCAGGATATAGGAACTATCAACACCTACAACAGTCATGAGCAAATAGGTCTCTTTTCGATCGCAGCTTTGTTAGTGGGAGGAGCGTCGACTCGAAAAGCAACAATATGGAATGCGATAATTGGTGTACTACTCTTTCACACACTCTTCGTTGTAGCACCGAGTGCTGGTAACAAGCTTTTTGGTCAACCGCAAGTTGGCGAATTCTTTAGAGAGTTTCTCGCATATGCAGTCATCGCGTTCGCACTCGCGATGCATGGTTGGAGAACAAGAAAGATACTGATGTAAAACTTAAAAAGGGGCCGAAAGGCCCCTTTCAAATTTTTTCGAGAATCAATTTCTTCATTTGGAGTAGAAGTTGCTCAATTTTGCTGGTATCTTTTCCACCTGCTTGCGCGAAATCTACTCGTCCACCACCACCGCCACCCAGTAAACTCGCTCCCATTCGGGCTAGTTCATTCGCAGAGATCTTGTTCGTTAAATCTTTCGATACCCTCACGACGAAGTTCACTTTTTCATCTTGGATTGAAATAATGACCACGATAGCTCGATCTTGGCCGGAGATCGCAACATCAGAAAGGTTTCTGAGCGTTGAGGGATCTACATCGTGAAGAATGATCGCTTTGAAGTTGACATCTTTCACTTTCTCGAATGGTGATTGTTTGATTTGCAAAGTCAAAGTTTTTGTCCTCATCTGTTCAAGTTCTTTCTCTAGAAGCTCTCTTTCTTTGAGTAGATTTTTCACTCTATTTGGAACTTCATCCACTGAGGATTGGATCAACCCCGCTATTTGTTGAAGTGTTATTTCCAATTTTCTCACATATCCTAAGGCATTTAAACCTGTTACAGCTTCGATTCTACGTACCCCAGCTGAAACAGCATTTTCTGAAACTATTTTGAAAAGGCCTATATTGCCCGTATTGGAAACGTGGGTTCCTCCACAAAGTTCTTCACTGAAATTTTCAACTTTTACTACTCTCACGATGTCTCCATACTTTTCCCCGAATAGAGCTGTGGCACCTTCTTCAACAGCTTCCTTGTAAGTTTTTTCCTCAATTTTCACCGGAACGGCTTTAAGGATCACTTCGTTCACGAGATCTTCAATTTCTTTCAACTGTTCTTCAGTTAAAGCTTCATAGTGAGTGAAATCAAACCTGAGTTTATCGGGAGTGACCAGCGAGCCGAACTGCCTGACGTGATCACCCAATATTCTCCTCAATGCCGCGTGTAGCAGATGCGTCGCCGTATGATTCCTTGCGGTAGCTTTCCTTCTTCCTTCATCGACGATCAGTTTTACCCTTTGGCCAACTCGAAGCGTATCTCTAACTACTTTCACCACGTGTGCTATGATGCCTTCTGTTGGAATAAAAACATGTTCTACGAAGGCTTCTCCATGATCCCAAACGATACGACCTGTATCACTGATTTGACCACCACGTTCAGCGTAGAAAGGAGTCTCAACAGTTACAAGTTCAACTTTGTCCCCAGCTTCTGCGGAATCAACTTTTCTTTCCTTGCGAAGCATCAGGACAACAGATTCATGCTCTAAAGTTTGGTATCCAACGAAATTTGTTTTTTGAACCTTGGCAAGTTCTTCATAATCTCCTACAGCTTTTGCATACTCAACATCGAACTTAGCACTTTTAGATTTTTCCCTCTGTTGTTGCATCCATCTTTCGAAACCATCGAGATCAACCTTTAACCCTTTTTCCTTAGCCACGTCGACAACTATGTCTGGAGGAAATCCGTAGGTATCATACAGTTTAAACAATTGTTCTCCACTGATGAATCCTTCTGAACGTTCTATGATTTCATTCAGCATTTGTATACCTTGGGAAATCGTATTGAAAAATCTTTCCTCTTCAGATTTTGTGATTTCTTCGATGAGATTTCTTTTTCTTTCTACCTCAGGATAGATTTCTTTCATTCTTTCAATAACTGTTCTGCACACTTTGTGAAGGAATGGCTTGTTTGCTCCCAGCAGAACACCGTGCCGTACCGCCCTGCGGAGTATCCTTCTGAGTACATAACCTCTCTCTTCGTTCGAAGGAAAAACTCCATCCGCTATGAGGAAGGCAACCGCTCGTGCATGATCTGCGATCACCCTTAGAGACACATCTATGTTCTCATCTTTTCCATACTTGACACCAAACAATTCTTCTTCTCTTTCGATGATGGGTTTGAACAAATCTGTTTCAAAGTTACTCTTTACATTTTGCACGACTGCCGATATTCTCTCCAAACCTGCACCAGTGTCGATGTTTTTCTTTGGTAGTGGATGCAACTTGCCTTTGTCGTCCTGATAGAACTCGGTGAAGACGAGGTTCCAGATTTCTAGGAATCTTTTGTCATTGTTTGCAGGCGTACATTCTACATCCTTTGAGTGATCGTTCATAACACCGAGATCGTAATGTATCTCTGAACAAGGACCACATGGTCCCGTTGGTCCAGCAGGTCCCCAAAAGTTGGTATCTTTACCCATTCGAATGATCTTTCTTTCTGGAACACCGACCAGATCTCGCCAAATTTCGAAGGCCTCATCGTCTTCTTCATACACCGTAACCCAGAGTTTATCCTCGCTCAATTTAAGAACCTGCGTAACGAATTCCCATGCCCAAAGTATAGCTTCCTCCTTGAAGTAATCTCCAAAGGAGAAATTACCCAGCATTTCAAAAAAAGTGTGATGCCGTGGTGTTCGGCCAACGTTTTCTATATCGTTAGTCCTAAGGCACTTTTGACACGTTGCCACACGCGTGTAGATTGGTTCAACTTTACCCCAGAAGATAGGTTTGAACGGTACCATTCCAGCCACAGTGAACAAAAGTTGTGGATCATCTGGTACAAGTGATGCGCTCGGCAACACTTTGTGGCCTTTTGCTTCAAAGAAGCTCAGAAAACTCGATCTGATCTCATCGGAGGTCAAGATTCCATCACCTCACAAAACACCGATTGATAAAAGGTAATAGGTAATGGGGGTAACGAAGAGAAGGCCATCTATTCGGTCCAGCATACCTCCATGGCCTGGCAACACGTTACCGGTATCTTTGACTTTAAAGTAACGCTTCAATGCGGATTCAAACAGATCCCCAAAGGTACCGAACACAGCGACGATCACAGAAAAAATCACGAGAGAGGAAAAGGGCATAACTCTCGCTTTGAAAACGAAGCCAAAGATGAATTTGTACAAGAATGAAAACACCAGCGCACCCAAGAAACCTCCAATGATTCCCTCCAAGCTTTTGTTTGGACTGAATTTTCTCGAAATCTTGGTTTTTCCCCACCTCGTTCCTACAAAGTAAGCGCAAGTATCGTACAACCACACTGCAGTCAAATTGAGCAAAGCGTTGGCTGCGCCAAATTCGAGGTAGATTGGGAAGAAAAACGATAAACAGCCGGCCACATACGTGAGAGAAAGACTGGTTGCAATGACAGTTGACCAAACTGTCTCTATGCTCTTTTGTGTCAAAATTACAAGTACGTTGGTTAGAACGAATGCCAAGCTAAGGAGTAACAATCCTTTTTGAGCTTCCGTGATGCCATGTATGACCACAAACCCAACCGAGATAGCCACACCGTATTTCACAAAGGTTCTTTCGTTAGATTCTCGACTAGCCATGTTCAAAAGTTCATAAGAGGCGAGGAGTACCACGGCCGCAACCAAACCTATGAGACTTTTGTAACTGATGAAACAAAGTACTACAAAGGGTGCTACAATCAGCGCGGTGATCAACCTCGTTTTTGTCTCGACGGTCACAACCCCCCGAACCTCCTTTGACGCTTTTCATAATCTTCGATAGCTTTTAAAAAATCCTGCTTCGTGAAGTCTGGCCACAGAACCTTCGTGAAGTACAGCTCACTGTAGGCGATTTGCCAAAGCAAAAAATTACTTATTCTCATTTCGCCGGAAGTTCTTATCACTAAATCAGGATCTGGTACATCCGGGAGATATAGCCAATCTCGAAACAGTTCTTCGTTGAAGTGTGTCACACCCTGTTTGACAGCTTTGTTGAACGCATCTATGATTTCCCTTCTTCCACCGTAATTCAAAGCCAGAATCGCTTGGATCACGTTGTTGTGTTTCGTTTTCTCTTCGCATTCTCGACAGAAATCTGCAACCGAAGAAGGTAGCTCGTCAATAGCTCCGGTGAATCTGAGTCTAACTCCTCGTTCAAGTATTTTTCTCAGCTTTTGCCTGAGAAGTTTTACGAGTAAAGAAAAAAGGTATTCAACCTCTTCTTTAGGCCGTTTCCAGTTTTCTGTAGAAAAGGCATACAACGTGATGTATTTTATTCCAAACTCTGCAGCCCATTCCACAACTTTTTCAGCTTTCAAAGCGCCCCTTCGATGTCCTTCGACTCTAGGTAGGCCTCGCTTCTGCGCCCATCTACCGTTACCATCCATTATGATGCCGACGTGTATGGGTTTCAAATTTCCATGATCTCCTTTTCTTTCTTCTCGAACAGTTTTTCTATTTCTTCTATTTTTTTATCAGTGAGATCTTGTATTTCCTTTTCCAACCTTTTGGCATCATCTTCTGAAATTTTTCCACTATCCTCCATTTGTTTTAGTTCTTTCAGTACGTCTCTTCTTATGTTTCTGATGGCTATCTTTCCTTGCTCTGCGATCTCTTTTGCTTTTTTGACCCATTTTTGCCTTTGCTCGGTGGTGGGAGTTGGAAAAACGAGTCTTATGACGTTACCATCGTTGATAGGTGTTAGACCAATGTCGGAAGCAAAAATAGCTTTCTCGATAGACGAGAGCATCGATTTGTCCCAGGGTTGTATGATGAGAGACCTTTCTTCAACTTTTACTGTTGAGAGTTGGTTTATTGAGGTAGGGGCACCATAGTAATCAACCTTGATCTCCTCCAGTATTGCTGGGCTTGCACGGCCTGTTCTGATTCTCTTCAGCTCCTCGGAAATCTTTTCAATCGATTTATTCATTCGCTCCTCAGCACTCTTGACGATGGGATGACGCATGCGATTCCCTCCTCATTTGCGTTGCTCACCTTCGTGGATTATACCATGCACTTGAGGAGCCTTATTCACGGGTGTAGCTGATGAATATCTTTTCGAAGTTCACCATCTCTTTTTCTATGCTCTCTATCTCAATGTTGTTCGATCTGAAAGTGTCGATCAAATCGTAGAGCTTTCGTGATGATGGGAGGTTTATCTGAAGTTCGATTAGATTTCCATCTTCAATCCAACCATCGAAACCTAATGCTTTGAGACGTTGCTTGGACTCGTTGTCGCAGAATAATTTTAATCGATAAGTTCTCGCGGTAAAAATGTCGACAAGCTTTTGTTTTTCTTCGCATACCACTATCTTTCCTTTGTTCATTATAGCTACGCGGTCTGCAACGGCTTCCACAAGATTCATATCGTGTGTGGAAAGCAGAATCGTTTTGCCCTGCTCTTTCAACGATCTCAGGATGGATCTGAATTCTACAGCGGAGTGAACGTCCAAGCCTAGAGTAGGTTCATCCAGCAGGAGAACTTCGGTATCGCAGGCTAGGCACACAGCAATAGCGGCTTTTTGTTGTGTTCCTCTCGAGAGGGAGTGAACTAATTGATTTGCTTGTTCTTCTAGACCCACTATTGACAATATCTCGAGAGCTTTCGATTTAGTCAGTTTTTTTCCACGGATACCAGCAAAGTATCTCATGTTTTCCAACACACTCATTCGCCAATACAGATTTCTGTTGCCTTCCAAAACGGCACTGATTTGTGAAAGAGCCTTTGATCTCTCTTTGAGGACGCTATGACCTTTTATCCTTATCTCACCAGAGTCTGGAATGATCAAACCACACACGCTTTTGATTATCGTTGTTTTTCCTGCACCGTTCGGACCGAGCAGAGCAAATATTTCCCTCAGTTTGATATTGAAACTCACGTTATCTACAGCTTTAATTTTCTCTTTAGAACCTCTCTTGAAATAACTCTTAACGAGATTGAGGACTTCTACCATCGATTACCACCTCAATACTGTGAGAGGCTTCCTGAAATCATTGCGCGCTTTTCAAAATATTTGAAGGAGATGAAACCGATTGTGAGATAGCCCAAAGCTGTACACCATAGTATCGAATGGGACACAAAATTGAATTGGTAAAACTTCACGTTGCTTATAGCTAGCGCTCGCATCATTGAGCTGGCTTGGGACATTGGAAGCAGCCTGTGCCAGAAAGAATTTGTTTCAAACATGGTGAAGAACAACGAACCGATAGTCACAATTTGAATGAAGGAAGAAATTCTTTTGAAGATGAGCGCAATTCCTCCGAGTACCATGCCGATACCGAGTGCCGAGACAGTTCCTGCTATCAAAAGATAAAGCAACGTTGGGAGATCGAAACCTATTTTCCTGTTAGTTGTGAAAGCCACGAAGTACATAAGCGGAATGGCGAGCGCGACGTTGAAGAGAAAATCACAAATCATTCTGAAAAACATCTGGTACTCAAAGGCTATCGGGGAAGAAAAAACTTGCTCTAGTGTACCACGTTGCGCTTCTTCGATTATTCCCCAAGCGACTCCTTGAAAAGAAAAGATGAACATGATCCACATGAAATAACCGACGATGATGCCATCTAAAGTCGAAGATAAATTCAACGTTGAACCGCCGACAGCTTTCACACCGAAAAAGAGTAGATAGAAAAATATCAAAAATGTAGCTATGCTTGAGATGGAGTTGAAGTAATATCTTCGAAATTCTGCAAAACTTTTTTCAAAGTTTGCGAGAAATGCCCTCCACATTTTTAAACCCCCTCTTATGATTCTGAAAAATATATTAGCATTTTTCTCATATTTGTCAAGATACTACTCAAAAATTTTGATTGATTCGGGATCGAGGGGGTTCACAAAGACGGTTTCATAGTTGGTGTAGAGGACCATGCCTGGGGGTGAGCCTTTTGGCTTATGGACATTTTTTATGAGAGTATAATCAACAGGCACATTAGAGGAATATCGAGCTTTAGAGTAATAAACAGCAATAGAAGCTGCACATAAGAGAACATGCTCTGGCACTTGTCTTCCTTCTGTGCGTATCACAACATGGGCACCAGGAGATTGTTGAACGTGTAACCATACATCAGAATCGCTAGCTTTTTTAATGAGCGCTTCATTCTGTTTGTTGTTCTTACCTACTAAGATCGTAAAACCGTCGTAGATGAACTTCCTGAATTGCGTCTCCTTAGTCTCTTTTTGTGTTTTTTCCCTCTTGATACTACTTTTTTGAATGAGATCGACCTCGGCGAGTTCTTCTTCTATCTCCTCAAGATCTTCCAACGTTTCAGCTGCTTCGACTGTGTAACGCATTTGCTCTAAATATTGATTTTCATTCTGAAGCTTCTGAATCCTTGTTCTGAGTATTTGATCCTTTTCTCTCAATTTTTTATAACGCTCAAAATACATTTGTGCACTCTGTTTCACATTCTTGCCCTCCATTAGTGGTACAACCACGGTCTGGTTGGTCTCCCAATCCACACACAAGACTTGTTCACCTTTTCTGTCTTTTTCACTCACGTACTTGAGCAATTCCCCGTATCGTTTGTAAATTTCTGCTTTTTCACACTCCTTCAGCTCTTCTAATAAGGTATCTAGTAAGCGCTGCTGTTTTTTTAATTGCTCATCAATCACTCTTAAGAGTTTTTGGCGCAATCTGTCCATCCTAGTTTTCCTTAAATTCCAATTGTAAGCTTCGTCCACAGCACGTGAAACTGAACTGTATTCTGAAAGCGGTTCCCCGAGGGTTTTCAAAGGATAAGCGAAGACAAAACGCTTTCCATCGATTTCGTAGACATAACATGGTGATTTTTCAAAATCATCGATGATAGAAACAATAGCCAGTTTTAATGCTACTTTTTCTTTCTCGTTGAGTGAACTGAGTGGTTTATCATCAACGAACGCGCGTTGAAGAACTTCTTGAGCGGTTAATTTAGAGAACCCAGCAATGCTTTCTACGATGTACTTGGATAGCATCGTATTGCCTTCAAATTTCAATTCGCGTTCTTCAAGAAGATTCACTTTCGTTGGTTTAAGCACATATGCGTTGTTTTTCTCTACGAAAGATCTGAAATCGTCGAGCACCAAGCCATTCTCAACCAAGATCAAGTTCGATCGGCTGCCAAAAAGTTCAACATAAAGTTCATACTCGTGCTTGTTTCCTGTCTCGTCTATTTTGTCGAAGGTGAAGCAAACTATTCTATCCAAATCTACTTGCCTCACATCTTTCAATCTAGCGTTTCTAAGACGCGCTCGTGCAAATGTAACGAAGGTAGATAGATTCTGGTTAGAAAAATCTTCTTTCTCTGCGAGACATACATGAGTAAAGCCAGATTCAACACAGATCCTCACCGTGGCATGTTGAAAGATCAAATAGATACAGAACTGCCCGGATTGATGGATTTGCCTAAGAGTTTCTCCTCTCAGATTGGAAAATTCGCAAACTAATTTTCGAAGTACGAACGCGTCGATCATTCATACCAGTCCTATGATTTCTTTGACTTTGTTTATGTCTTGAGCATGTTCGGTTTCGTCACCCGGTGTTTCTAGTATCCATGGAACTTTCTGGATCTCTTCGAAGCTCAGAAAAACTTTAAAACCTCTCTCTCCTATGAATCCCTTCCCTATGTTTTCATGCCTGTCTGTGGGCTGACCAAGTGGTGCTTTGGAATCATTTAAGTGGATCATTTTCAATTTGTTAAGCCCGATTTTGACATCGATCTCATGCAATAGTCTCTGGACACCATCTTTGGTGGTGATATCGTAACCCGAGTCAAATCCGTGGCAAGTATCGTAGGTGATGCCGATCCTGCTAGGATCGCACGATGAGTCTATGATTCTCTTCATTTGATCGAAATTGTATCCAATGTTTCCACCCTTTGGGGATACATTTTCCAAAAGTAGCATCGTTTGTTCTGTGTTCCTTAAAAACTCATCAATCGCACTTACGATGCGCTTGAAACCGAATTCTTCACCTGCCCCAGTATGACTACCAGGATGCACATTGAGAAATTTTATACCTAGAGCTTCGCAAATCTTACCTTCCACTATCAGTAGTTGAACTGATTTGGTCCAATTTTCATCGTTGGGACTGGCAAGGTTTATGAGATAACCTGTGTGGCAAAAAGCATCGTTGAAATCGATACCATATTTTTCCATAGCAGATTTGAAAAGTTCACAGCTCCTTTTCGAAGGTATTCTGGCGCTCCACATTCGTGGGCTGTGCGGAAATATTTGAAAACAATTGCCACCTATCTGTACTGTTAACTCTGGAACCTTTTCAAATCCCTCACTAATTGGCATGTGCGCGCCGATCTTTATCAAATTCATCACCTGTAGAGAATGATAACATAGTCCCTGGAGGTATTACATTGATATACGTAGGTACAAGTGGTTATTCTTTCCCAGATTGGATAGGTGAGGTTTATCCAAAGGACATTTCTAAACCTGATATGCTGAAATACTACTGTCATGTATGGAGCTTCAACGCTGTAGAACTGAACTTTACTTATTACGCATCACCTAGTTACAAAACAATCGTATCGATGCTTAGGAGAACACCTAGTCACTTTGTTTTTTCCGTTAAATTACCAGCCTCGGTCACGCATGAAGGTTGGAAATCACAAAGTTTTCCACAAGACGATGTGAAAAAATTACTCGACGCCTTAATTCCCATGGTCGAGGAAAACAGATTGAAAATGTTACTCGCACAGTTTCCATATTCATTCAGGGACACACCTGAAAATAGACAATATCTGCAGCTGATTCGTGAGAAGATAGGGCTACCGACGGCTGTCGAGTTCAGACACTCTTCTTGGAACAACGAAGGAATATACAAATTATTGGAATCCTGCGGTTTTACTTTCGTGGTTGTTGACGAACCAAACTTGCGTGAATTGTTTCCATACGTTCCTATTACCACCAGTGATAAAGCTTATTTCAGGTTCCATGGGAGAAACAAAAATTGGTTCACAGCAACTGAAGGGGAACGTTACAATTACAAATATAGTGTGGAAGAGATCAGCAATTTTGCGAAAGATGTCATCAGACTGGCGCAGAGAGCTTCGGATGTTTTCGTATTTTTCAACAACTGCTATCGGGGCAATGCCGTTCGAGATGCTATAAACCTGCGTCATATCATTGAAAACATTCTTTTTGAAAGCTGATTCTGACACTTTCAATGCTGTGTCGAACTTGAAATTTCCTCGCAAAAGGTGATGTGTGTTACCCTCTATCTTTCTACTGTCATAAAAAATACAAAGGAAGAAAAAAACTCATTTGACGGAATTCTGCTCCCAATCTATAATTTCTGCTGAACACTCGGTTATTGGGAGGTCGGAAAAATGGACCGAAAAGAAATTCTTGCAATGGTAAACAAAATATTGTCGGATAAGCTTGGAGTCAAAGAGAGCCAGATCAAAGAAGAAAGTAAGCTTATCGATGACCTGGGAGCAGATTCTTTGGATCTCGTTGATCTGGTTATGGCCTTCGAAGAGGAATTTGGTGTTAAAATCGCCGATGACAAGCTTCAAAAAATTTCTACAGTGAAAGATATAGTTGATTATATAGTCAAAGCGAAAGCTTGATCAAATAAAGTTCTCCAGAATCAGAACATAGAACAATTAGTCTTTCATCAGCTGTTTTGCACATCTCTACAGCATAATCACCAATCTTTATTGTTTCGATTTTTCCAGATCCGGAATCAACGAGGTAGAGTTCGCCAGGTGCATGGTTGAGTGCAATAATCGTACCACGTATTTGCTCTAATCGATGTGTTGGATTGGGTAATTCTAGATATTTTCTGATCTTTCCAGAATGGTCAAGCAGGGTTATTCTTGGTTGTGCAAGGCTTGTGACTACTATGAAATCTTCCGTGACGAGCATATCACGAGCTAAATCGTCCAAGTTTTGCTGCCAGAGTATTCTGCCAGATGAATCGAGACAGGCGAGTTTACCGTCCATATACCCAAGTAAATAAATTTTTCCGAGCTTTTGTACACATTTGATTGGGGTTCTGAAATCTCTGATAGAAACAATCTTCCTCTCCGAACCGATAAATTCGAGCGTCTTGTCCATAGCATAATAGTAAAGATACACAATATTTTCTCCCACTATTTCAAAGTACAGTGTGGGAGAATCAAAAACGAATTTATCCTTTACCTGTAGTGTTTCAAGATCTATCACATACAAGCTAGGTTCCTTAGAACACACAACGTAGAGGTTTCTTTGAGCTATTTTTGCTACTGTGGGATAGTTTCCAACTTGGATTCGTTTCACAAATTTTCCAAAGATTGTGTAAACGACCACACTTTCTCTATGGTAATCGTTCACATATACGTTTCCAGCATGGTGAACCGCCCAGGTTGGGTAAGAAAGACCTGACGATATTTCTGAAAGGAACTGACCCGTATCGGTGAGGATCAAAACTGAAGCTGGCCTAGATCTAACTAGGCAAATGATACCCTCGTTGAGGGTCATCTTTGTATATCCGTAACCCACACCAATTGGTATGATCTCGTGTGCGAAGAGAAAACACGAAAAAAGGGGGAAGATGAGAACGAGTTTTTTCATCCCAACCTTTCTCCAAGCAGAACAAAAACTGAGATTGTCAAATTAACTAGTGAGAAAATCTGTACTATTCTCTCCTCGCGCCAACCGATCAGCTCGAAATGATGATGGATCGGAGACATTTTGAAGACTCTTTTTTTGAACAACTTGTAACTGCTCACTTGTATCATCACACTGAGAGTTTCAATGATAAAAACGCTCGAGCAAAGTAATGCGATCATCTCAGTAGATGTTCTGATGGAGACAACGGCTATCAGAGCGCCGAGCGTTAATGAGCCTGTATCACCCATGATTATCTTCGCAGGTTTGATGTTGTAAAAGAGAAACGCCATGAGACATAACGAGAGTAAAATCAGTGAATCTGCATGCTTTCCGACTAAGAACCAATACGGAATGGCTATCGTGAGGAACACACTCGCCGCAAGACCGTCCAAACCATCAGTCAGATTCGATGCATTGCTAAGACCCGTTATCAACAGAATAGCAAATACCCAGTAGAAGCCCCCAAGCTCTAAGCGTTTCTCAATAAACGGAATGACGATGCCAGCATTGCTTGGTTTAATCAGCAATAAAAGAACTATCGCGGAAAGAACTTGAAGTGAGAACTTCTGCCAAGCTCTTAAACCGAGCGATCTTTTTTTTATCACGCTGAGCAAATCATCTAGAAACCCTATGGCTGAAAACAGTATGATTGCGAGGGCATCTATGTGATATCCAAATATGAAGCAAGAAGTGGCGCCAAAGATTGCGAACAGTATGCCACCCATAGTTGGAGTGCCAGCCTTGTAACCATGCAGATCTGGCCCTTCTTCTCTAATGAACTGACCTACGTGAAGTGCTTTAAAAAGCTTTATCAAAAGTGGGTATAACAAAACACATGGAAGAAAGGTGGCAAGAAAATATTTCATACTGTACTTCCCCCTGTAAAAAGTTTCAAAACATTCTCCATGGCGATCGCACGTGATGCTTTGAAAAGTACGGCATCTTTTGGATTAAGTAAGCTCCTTAGTTTCGAAACTATGACATCTGGTTGATCACTCCTCAGAACAATTTTGGAGCATTCCATGGTATCAATTTCGTGATCGATGTTATACACAAACACACCATCGAGTTGTTCAAGAATCTTGCCGAGTTCTTTGTGTGTTTCTTCGGAGAAACTACCTTGTTCCTTTATCGAGCCAACAACAGCATACGTTTTCTTCCCAAGTTTTTTCAAAGTTTCTACCGCCACTTTGAATGACTCTAAACTAGCATTGTAAGTATCATCGATGATATAAACTCCTTCAATCTGTTGAACTTTGAACCTACCAGTTACGGGCACGAAGTTCTCCAGTTTAGAGAGGTCAACTTCTAGCTTTAACACATCAAAAACTGCGAGAACTGCAGCGACATTGATCAGTTGTCCTACGTTGAAAATGGTCGAAAAGCGCAGCACTTTCGAGCCATTTGGAGTTCGATAAAATGCCACTGTAGAAAGGGACTCATACGTGTAATTGTCGAGATAGTAATCACCTTTTTGAAAGCCAAAGGTTATGACGTTCCGTTCCTTAATTCTTTCAAGAATCCTTTGATCACTGTGCACAATGGCGATACCATCTTTGTGCATATTCTGAACTATTTCGAGCTTTCCAGTCAATATCTGCTCAGTACCACCCGCGACACCTCTGTGTGCTGTACCAACGTTCAGAAGAACAGCAACATGCGGCTGAGCGATTCGACACAAAGTGGTTATGTCTCCTGGCTTGTTCATCGCCATTTCCAGAATCGCATATTTTTGACCTTCATAATCGTTGAGCACGGCCAAGGGCAGACCTATTTCCGTGTTTAAATTCCCAGGATTCCTGAAGGCGAGGCCACTGTCGAGACATTTGTAGATCATTTCCTTTGTTGTGGTTTTGCCGTTCGAACCAGTGATACCGACGATGGTCGGATTATAACGACTCAGTTTCTGCGCCGCGAGTTCTTGAAGGAAGATTCTCGTATTTCTCACAAAGAACAATTTTTCTTTTGGTACGTCAACTTCACGTTCTACTACAGCCAGAACAGCTCCTTTGCCGAGAGCTTCATTAACGTAGAGATGTCCATCCGTTTTTTCACCTTTGAGCGCTACAAAAACGCATCCTTCAAACGCTTCACGTGAATCGATAACGAATTTTGCGTTTTCAAACATGTCTTTTTTCCCTCTGATACTCTTGAAGAATCAATTCTCTCACGACATCTGCATCCTTAAATGGCACCTTTCTTTCATCGGTGAAAATCTGGTACTCTTCATGTCCCCTACCAGCGATGATAACCATGTCGCCTCTGTTGGCGAGCGTGATGGCCGTTTCGATAGCTTCACGGCGATCTGGTATCACTAAGTACGCAGCCCCTGGTGGGACACCCCGTTCCACTTCAGCAAGAATTTCGTATGGATCTTCACCTCTCGGATCGTCTGTAGTTATAATGGCCACATCCGAGTAAGCACACACCACTTGAGCCATCATTGGCCTTTTACCTCTATCAGCTTGTCCGCCTGCGCCGAAAACAGTGATGATCCTACCGCTCGCTAAATGTTTCGCGGTAATCAAAGTTTTTTCAAGAGCGTCTGGACTGTGTGCAAAATCCACAACGACATCTATACCTAAAAGTGCACCCTCCTGTATGAATTGAAACCTACCATCTACTCCTTCAAACGAAGCAATTGCGTTTGAGACATCGTTGGGGTCATAACCAAGTTCCACTAAACCAGCGAAGACTAAAGTAGCATTGTACGCGTTGTGATAACCTGGAATCCGTATCCAAAGCTTGTATTTTCCCACACGGCAATCTATTTCAAACCTCGTTCCATGCTTACTGATTTCGACGTTCTGAATGCGATAATCACTTTGTTGCGAGACGCCATAAACAATTTTTCTGACTTTTCTTTTCAAAAGGTGAGCATAATCATCACTGATCAATGCGATTCCACTTTCCTTTAGCAGATCAAAGATGTGTAATTTTGCTTGTACGTATTCTTCAAATGTTTGATGGAAATCTAAATGATCTCTCGTTATGTTTGTCAAAGCAGCTATATCAAATCTCACAGTTTCAACGCGTTTCAACGCCAATGCGTGCGAAGAAACTTCCATCGCAAAATGAGTACCACCCCTGTCGACTGTCTTACGCATCGCCTTCAAGATTTCAATGGCATTCGGTGTGGTATTATCGTGGTGAAATCTCGGTTCTCCCAGAATATCGTAATATACAGTTCCAAGTAGACTACCTTCACTCGATAGGCTACGTAGTACATGATGGAACAAATGAACACTGGTTGTTTTACCGTTGGTTCCGGTAACACCAGCAACCAGAAGTTTAACATACGGTCTATCGTAAAAGCAATCTGCGAGGATCGCTTCAGCGAGCCTTGTGTCGCTAACTATCAAATGTGGTATCGTTGAATTGAGAGGGCGATCCGATACAAGCAGAGCGGCACCCTTGTTGTAAATTTCTTGAGCTATCTCGTGTGAATCAAACTTTTTGCCTCGATGACATATGAATAAACAACCTCGTTTGACTTGACTGGAGTTGTTCACTATATCAGTGACACTATCAACCAGCTTGCCGTTGAATTTGATATCTACGAGTATAGGCCTCAACGATTCGATCACTTTTTCAATTTGCACCCAATCACCTCTACTCGAAATTGTAATACCTTCTTATCGCCTTGACAAGGACGATGAGATATGTTATGCTGAAATTAGCACTCAACATATGTGAGTGATAATATGAGGAGAGAATCCCGAGTAAACGAAAGGCAACGGAAGATACTCTATTGTGTCGTGAGGGAATACATCTTGACTAGAAAACCGATCAGTTCGGAACACGTTCTGAACGTGTCAAATTTGTCGTGCAGTGGTGCGACGGTGAGAAACGATTTGAGAAAACTTGAATACTTGGGATACTTGTATCAACCGCACACTTCAGCTGGCAGAATTCCAACAGATAAAGGTTTCAGATTCTACGTTGATGAAACCCTGAAAATTGCCAAAGATTACGCACAAAAATCTCACCAAGTGGACGTACGCTATCCGATGACCTACGGCGATATGGAGAAGATACTGGAAGGAGCTACAATCGCTCTGGCTCGTATGACTAAAGGAGTTGTGATTTTGGAGAAGCCAGATACAGGACGATTGAAAGTGCTTAGAGCGATTGTAACTCCGATTACTTCCGATCATTACCTAGTATCGGTGGTGACGGAACTGGGATTGATAAAGTTTATGCCGTTCCGTACTTTTGAAAGTATTGATCATACAAAGCTTGAGGCGCTTTTGAATCACGTGTTAAAGGGTCGAAGTATCGAGAATCCTTTAGGAGGTGTTTTTGAAAATGACTGGGATGAATCTCTAATAGATCTTTCGGAAGAACTGATCAGTTCGATGAGAGATGATCTCAGAAGCAGTATGATAAAAGTAGGACTCGACGTTCTCGTGAGTAGTGAAAAGTTTAACATAGATGAGATCAGAAGTTTGTCCAAGTTTTTTTCGGATGATACTTCGATCAAATCTTTCTTGTCGAGAGTTAGTGAGACTCCCGCGGTCTTCATAGGAAGCGAGCACGGCATAGAAGGAATGGAAAGATTTTCTGTTTTCGTCGATTCTTATCGCAAGGCGGATGAGCCTATGGGCAAGGTCTTGATAATCACCTCAAAGGTGGTAAAGTACGAAGAAATAATGAACGTTTTGACATATGTCACAAGTAGACTCACTGAGTACTTCACCGTTGTGACAAGGGAGGTGGAAAGATGATTGAGAACGAAAAAGCAAACGGAATGATTGAAGATAAAAAGCAAGCTCTAACAGAAGAAAATTTGATCGAAAAGCTTTCAAAGGAGAAGGAAGAATTGTTAAAGCATCTTAAAGAACTGAAAGCTCAGTTTGAGAACTTCAGAAAAGATTCGCTCAGGGAGCGTGAGATGATCCTCAAAAATGCCAATGAGTACTTGCTTGCAAAGCTTATTCCTGTGCTCGATGACATGGATCGAGCATTCTCAATAGTCGAATCAGGTGGATCTTATGAAGATTTCTACAAAGGTATGAAAATGATTCACCGAAAATTATGGAAAGTTCTGAACGATGAGGGCTTCTTCAAAATAGAAGTGGGTCAAAAATTCGATCCTTTTGAACATGAAGCTGTCGAGAGAATAGAGAGCAACGAGAGAGAAGAATACGATATCCTCGAAGTTGTTGAAAGCGGTTATAAGTATCACACTAAAATCCTAAAACCTGCGAAAGTCAAAGTTTCGGTAAAACCTATAAGAGGTGAAGAAAGTGCCAAGGCAGTATAAAGACTATTACGCTATTTTGGGAGTATCTAGGGACGCTTCTGAGGAGGAAATAAAAAAAGCCTATAAAAAGCTGATAAAACAGTGGCATCCAGACTTGCATCCTGAGAATAAAAAAGAAGCCGAGGAGAAATTCAAGGAGATCCAGGAAGCTTACGAGGTTTTGAGTGATCCTCAGAAACGAGCTATGTACGATAGATTTGGTTACGTTGGTGAACATGATTTTTCACAGCAGGCTTCATCCACCACCTTCGAGGACATATTCAGAGATTTTGAGAGTTTCTTTGGTCGTGATGTGTTCGATATTTTTTTCGGTGAGAGAGGATCGACTCAAGAGGCTCAGAAAGCTGCAAGACGTAGGGCAGGTGAAGATATCAGTATCACGGTCGAAATAGATTTTTCTGAATCGCTCGTTGGTAAGCAAGTACCGATCGAGTACGAGAGGTATGAAATGTGCGACCATTGCCACGGTGAAGGTATAGAACCTGGAAGCGGTTATCAAACCTGTCCGAGGTGCCACGGATCTGGAATACTCAGAGAAGAACGGAGAAGTGTTTTTGGAGTGTTCGTGAGCACAAGGACATGCTCGATGTGTGGTGGTAGCGGTCGTGTTATCAAAGAAAAGTGCCACGTTTGTGGGGGAACTGGGAGGTTGAAGAAGAGGGTACGAACGGTGGTCAATATACCTGCTGGTGTCACCGATGGCACAAAGCTCAAAGTAGAAGGTGGGGGCAATGCAGGATACGGTGGTGGTCCATACGGTGATCTTTATGTGATCGTGCATGTGAAACCAAGCAAAAAATTCAGACGTCAAGACGACGATATTTACGCGGAGATAACGATAGATTACTTGCAGGCCATCCTTGGCACGACCGTTCGTATTGATCTTCCAGATGGTGGTTCGACGATGCTGAGAATACCACCTGGTACACAGCCTGGGACCATGTTTAGACTGAAAGGTGAAGGTGCTCCATCATTGAGAACTGGCAGGCGCGGCGATCTGTATATCACGGTGAATGTGAAAATACCGGATGATATCTCTGGGAAAGAAGCAGAACTCCTCAAGCAGATAGCTAGAATGAGGGGTGTAGATGTATTATAACTAGTTTTTAGCAATTTTTACCAAAATTCAATCATTTTGGCGAATTATTCCCCGCAAAGGCGGGATTTTTTCTTTTCACAACATTTTACAACACTATGAGAATATGATAGAATAATTTGTGAAAATTTTGAAAAGGAGGCTCGAACATGACGTGGGAGGAACTCCAAGCTTTCCTTTCACAGAATCCCACCATTCAGGAAGCCAAATCCCTCGCTAAGAAAATCGGTCTGAGAGTAAAAAAGCGGATGAAGAAAACTGAGATCTTGAAACTTCTTGAAGAATTTGCTAAATCTTTGAAGACTGAAACCAAGGTCAGTCAGGAACAAGCAACGATCAGTCAACCTTTAAAACCTTCAGAATTACCAGAATCCTATGGATCCGATAGGATCGTTTTACTACCCATCAATCCTCATTTGGTGTTCGTGTGTTGGGATCTTTCAAAAGAAACTTACTCGAAACTTTCAAGTCAACCGGAAGTGGTGTTGCGATTGTACGATGTGACGTACATAAATTTCGATGGAACGAACGCTCATCGTATATTCGAAGCAGGTGTACATCTTGCAACAACGAGAAATTATTACTTTCATGTGCCATCATCGAACGCCGATTATCTGGCGGAACTTGGTTTCAAAGTGGAAGGAAAGTTTTTCTCATTGCTCAGATCCAACGTTGTACACACACCATCAGACACCCCTTCCTCATCGGTTCGACAGAGATGGTTCACCAAGGGTAAATATACAGTGAAAGTTGGAGAACCCCTCTTGAAACCCATCGAGAGAATCTATACCTCATCGTACATGGAGAGTGGTCGAAGATGAATGGATATTTCGTTCTTGTTCTCCATACGCATCTACCGTACGTGAATCATCCCAATCACAAACTTTACTTGGAAGAAAGATGGTACACAGAAGCAGTTTTGGAATGTTATATACCTTTACTCTTAGTATTCGATCGATTGAGGGAAAAGAAAGTGCCTTTCAAAGTTACGGTGTCTATCAGTCCACCATTACTTGAAATGTTCAGAAATGACGTATTGAACGAAAAAGTGAAGGATTACACTAGAAAACTTCTAGAACTGTGCGACAAAGAACTCACCAAAGTGAATACGCAAAGAGAGAAAGACTTAGTTAGCTTCTATAGAGAAAGGTTTCTCTCATGTCTAAGCTATCTAGAGTCTGTGAACGGAAAGCTGATGGAAGGTTTCAAAAAACATGCCGAATCCGGTCACATTCAACTCATTACGTGTAACGCAACTCACGGTTTTTTACCACTCGCGCGTTACCAGCCTTTCACGGTTAATGCCCAAGTTGCTCTCGGTGTGGAAGCGTTTAAACAACATTTTGGCTTTTATCCGAAAGGTATGTGGCTTGCTGAATGTGGTTATTATGCGGGCTTGGACGAGATTCTGAAAAAGCACGGGGTGGAATTCTTCTTCGTTGATTCGCATGCGTTCTGGTATGCTGATGAGAGACCCAAGTATGGTGTCTACAGACCAATTATGACTCCTTCCGGAGTGTTCGCTTTTGCCAGAGATCCAGAATCCAGTGAACAAGTTTGGAGCGCCAGTACAGGTTATCCTGGTGATGGTAGATACAGAGAGTTTTACAGAGACATTGGCTTCGATAGAGATTATGAATACATCAAACCTTACATTGACCCGAGTGGTGTGAGGACAAACGTTGGGATAAAGTACCACAGAATAACCACCAAAGAGACTCCTCTGGAGAGAAAAGAGTTTTACGATAGGGAACAGGCACTCGTTGCCGCTCACGAACACGCCGTGGACTTTTTAAACAAAAAGATAGCTCAAATATCAAAGTTGATCGACGTGTTCGGTCAACCACCTGTGATCGTGGCTCCTTTCGACACCGAACTTTTCGGACATTGGTGGTTTGAAGGTCCTGAGTTTCTCGAAAATTTTTTTGTTGAAGCCGCAAAACATAAAACCATCAAGTTTGTAACTCCTTCTGAACTGATAGAGAAGTTTGATACTTACCAAGTAATAACACCAGCCGATACTTCCTGGGGCAATGGAGGTTATTTTGACACATGGTTGAACGGTAAGAACGATTGGATCCACTTGCATCTCATTGAAATCAGGGACAGAATGAAAAAACTCGCTGAAAATTATTTCGAGGAGAAAAATCCATTGAAAGTTAGAGCATTGAATCAGATGCTCAGAGAGTTATTACTGGCTGAGTCTAGCGATTGGCCTTTCATCATGACCACAGGAACCAGCGTTGAATATGCAGTTAACAGAATCAAAACTCACGTGAAACGCTTTTTAGATCTGGAGAGTCAACTCGTGAGGGATAATATAGATGAGGAATTTCTCACAAGGATTGAGCGAGAAGACGACATTTTCCCTTGGGTGGATTATAGGGTCTACGCAGGTTCACAACCGAGGAAGGAGGGATAAAGTGCCTGCAAAGTATTTCGAAATCAGATGGCACTCGAGAGCAGGTCAAGGTGCTAAAAGTGCAGCTCAGTTGTTGGCTGAAACTGTTCTTGAGGAAGGTAAGTACGCCCAAGCATTCCCGGAGTATGGTGCTGAAAGATCAGGAGCGCCTATGAGAGCTTTCAACAGGATAAGTGAAGGTAAGATACGTGTTCATCATTCGGTTGAAAATCCCGATGTAGTTGTGGTGATCGATGAAACATTACTTTCTCCGGCCATAGCTGCTGGTTTAAAGAAAGAAGGAGTCCTCATAGTGAATACGAAACACACACTCGATTACGTGAGGAAAAAGACGAATTTCAGCGGTAGGATATGCTTGGTTAATGCAACAGATATAGCCCTTCAAGAGATCAAGAGAGGGGTTCCAAACACAGTTATGCTTGGGACTTTGGCACGTGTGACAGGACTGGTGAACATTGAAGTTGTTGAAAAAAAGATAAGAGAGATGTTCGACAGGAAATTACCAGAGGAAATGATCCAAGCTAACATCAGAGCGCTCAAACGTGGTTTTGAGGAGGTGCAGTGCAGTGGCTGAGCTGAAGAAATGGTATGAGTTACCTATAGCTGGTTTAATCGTTGAACCTGGTACTGCACGCAAATATAAAACTGGAGATTGGAGAGTCAAAAGGCCGATATACGATAGATCTAAGTGTATCGATTGTATGATTTGCTGGTTCTACTGTCCGGATCTAGCGATCATCCAAGAGAACGGCATCATGAAGGGTATAAACTATTTCTACTGCAAAGGTTGCGGTGTTTGTGCAAACGTTTGTCCAAAGTCCGCGATTGAAATGCGTCCAGAGACTGAATTCATTGGGAAGGAGGACTGAGCGATGGCAAGCAAAAAAGTACTGGCCATAACAGGTGCAGAAGCTGCTGCGTACGCGATGAAGCAAATAGAACCCGATGTCGTGGCGGCTTACCCTATAACCCCTCAGACACCGATCGTTGAGTATTTTGCTAAATATGTAGCGGATGGTGAAGTCAGAACAGAGATGATACCGGTGGAAAGCGAGCATTCTGCGATGAGTGCAGTGGTTGGTGCCGCTGCAGCGGGTGCGAGAGCGATGACTGCTACGAGTGCTCAAGGACTCGCTCTGATGCATGAAATAGTATATATCGCTGCTTCAATGAGGTTGCCAATAGTCATGGGAGTTGTGAACAGGGCTTTGAGCGCTCCCATCAACATACACTGTGACCACAGCGATGCTATGTCAGAAAGAGATTCCGGATGGATTCAACTCTTTTGTGAAGATGTTCAGGAAGTTTACGATCTGACAATATTAGCTGTGAAGCTTGCAGAACATGAAGATGTCAGATTACCGGTGATGGTGAATCAAGATGGTTTTATCTTGTCGCACGGAGTCGAGCCGGTTGAGGTGTTACCGGATGAAGTCGTTAAGAAATTCGTTGGAAGTTATAAGCCGATATACCCGTTGTTGGACACCGACCATCCTGTGACCTACGGTGCGCTCGATCTGTACGATTATTACTTTGAGCACAAAAGACAACAAATAGAAGCCATGAAGAATGTTTATAGGATTTTCCCATTGGTGGCTGAGGAATTTTACAAAATTAGTGGTCGTAGGTACAACTATGTCGAGCCCTATAAGATGGAAAACGCAGAATTCGTCATCGTAGCCCTTGGATCATCCAACGGAACAATAAAAGATGTAGTGGATGAATTGAGAAGTGAGGGAAAGAAAGTCGGTCTTTTGAAGATATGGATGTTCAGACCCTTCCCAAAAGCTGAAATTCAAAGATATCTCACTGCGCGTAAAGCCGTCGTTGTGCTCGATAGGGCTGCATCCTTTGGGGCGGAGGCTCCACTGTATGAAGCAGTGAAATCTGCACTTTATGAGGTTGCAGTAAGACCTTTGATGGGATCATTCGTTTATGGGCTCGGAGGAAGAGATCTGAAACCAGAACACGTCAGATATGCCTTCGAAAGAGCCATGGCACTTGACCTAGTCGCCGATAGGGAAGAGTACCTGGGTCTGAGAGAGTGAGGAGGTGTCCAATATGCCGTTGACGATGAAAAAGTTGGCAGAGATTTTCACTAATAGAGAAATTGGTATCACGCAAGGTCATAGGATGTGTCCAGGTTGCGCCGCACCAATGACGGTAAAAATGGTGTTGATGACAGCTAAAGCGTTAGGCTATGAACCAATCATAGGCTTTGCAACTGGGTGTATGGAAGTTTCATCTACCATATTTCCTTACACATCGTGGTCTGTACCATACATTCACAATGCCTTTGAAAATGTTGCGGCAACGATCAGTGGCGTTGAAACGGCTTACAGAGCACTCAAAAAAGCTGGAAAAATTCCCCCTGATAAGAAGTATGCCTTCATAGCGTTCGGAGGAGACGGAGGAACATATGACATAGGTTTGCAAGCCCTCTCGGGTGCAATAGAGAGAGGACACAAAATGCTTTATGTTCTCTACGACAACGAAGGTTACATGAACACGGGAAACCAACGTTCGGGGTCGACCCCGCCAGGTGCAGACACAACAACAGCGCCGGTGGGAAAGGTAGTTCCTGGAAAGCTCCAGTTGAAAAAGAACATCGTTGAAATAGTCGCTGGTCATGAGTATGTTTATGCAGCAACCGTGACACCCGGTGAACCAATGGATTTCATCAACAAAATTGAAAAAGCCCTGCAGTTTGACGGTCCTGCTTTCATTGCTTCTCTCAGTCCTTGTGTGAGGTATTGGAGGGTCGACGATGACAAAGCTGTTGACATAACCAAGCTGGCGGTTCAAACGAAGTATTGGCCATTGTATGAAGTCGACAGGGGAGTGTACAGAGTAACCAGAAAGCCTGCTAGCTTTAAACCGGTTGCTGATTTCATTAAAATTCAAGGTCGATTCAGGCTCCTGTTACAAAGATCAGATGCCGAGCAGATACTGAACGAATTGCAACAGTACGTTGATAGACGTTGGGAAAGATTGTTGGCGTTTGAGGAGGCGACCAAGGACAAACCGATAAGATGAAACGGTTCCACCTTGAGGAGGTGGTGAACCGTGAAAGCTTTGCTCTTGATTGATCTGCAGAAAGATTTTGTGGAAGCGGGTGGGGCACTCTATTTTTCTGGGGCGGAAAGGGTGCTTTCACCCGTTTCAGAATTGATTGAGGATTACAAACGAAAAAATTTTCCAATCATCACTACGCAGGATTGGCATGAAGAAAATGATGAGGAGTTCAAAGTTTGGCCTAAGCATTGCGTTAAGGAAAGCAAAGGAGCGGAATTGACCGAGCCTTTGAAGAAACTCTTGACTGGTTATGTTAACCATATAGCTATACGCAAAACTCGTTACAGCGCATTTTATGGAACGAATTTTGAAGAGATCCTCAAGTCCAAGGGAATCAGTGAAGTAGAAGTATGTGGTGTTGTCACTCATATTTGCGTGCTTTTCACTGTAGAAGAGCTCAGAAATAGGGGTATCAAAGTGATCGTTAGAAAGGATGGTGTAGCTTCTTACGATGAGGAGTTCCATAGATGCGCGTTGAGGTTGATGAAAGAGGTCCTCAGAGCCGAGGTGATCTAATGAGAAAAAGAAGACTCGATCCTAAGGTTTTCAAAGTCCCAATTGACAGGATCAGGGGAAATTATTATTCTGACATATATTTCGTCAGATACGTGGAAGTTCTCAAAAAGGACAACAGGCATCCAAGGGTGCTTTATCAATTCTTTCCAAGGAAAGACTGCGTTGTCGTTGGTATAGATGAGGCGTTGGCAATATTGAGGTTCGCAACTGGTTATTACAAAGATGAAGTTAAAGCTAGAGAGCTTTTCAGGGAGATCTTGAATTTAGATCGTGCAATACAGGCTGCTTCAGTGGAGATGGACATGGAGACTGTCCTCAGTTGCACAAAGCGAAAATGGGATCTGAGGCTAAAACTAGATGAACTTTGGATTGATAAATGGGACGAAATAGAGGTGCGGGCTCTGTACGATGGTGACGAGGCAAAAGAGTGGGAACCCATAATGGTTATAGAGGGAGATCCGACATATTTTGGATATCTAGAAACAGTTCTTTTAGGTGTTATAGCACGCGCAACAAGCACGGCAACTGCTGTGAGGGAAGTGGTGAAGGCTGCCCGTGGAAAACCCGTGCTCTATTTCAGCGCCCGTTTTGATCATTATTGGGTCCAAGCAACGGATGGTTACGCTGCTTTATGTGCTGGAGCGTTTGGAGTTTCAACTGATGCCAATGCTGATTATTGGGGTGTAGAATCCATGGGAACAATGCCGCATGCGCTCATAGCTGCATACGATGGAAGCACAGAAGCCGCAGCTATAGCTTTCGACAAACACATGCCAGAGAACGTGAAGAGAATCATATTGGTTGATTGGGACAACGACGTAATAGGCACGACTTTCAAAGTTGTCAAGGCTTTCTATGAATACCATATGAAAAGACCTTTCAAACTTGGTGAGACGGATCCATCACCAATAATAGGTGAGGGTAAAGGTAAGATATGGGGAGTCAGGTTTGACACTTCCGGCAACATGAGGGATGTCTCAGTTGTACCGAGAGACGAATCATCCCTTGGAGTATGTCCAGAGTTGGTTTGGCGTGCACGACAAGAATTCGATAGATTTGGCTTAAAAAATCTAAAGATAGTCGTTTCTGGCGGATTCGATGCGCAGAAGATAGAACTTTTTGAAAAACTCAATGTCCCCGCGGACGTCTATGCAGTTGGTTCGAAACTGTTGAGGCAGAAAGTGGACATCACGGCTGACATAGTTGAGGTCAATGGTAAACCCTGTGCAAAGGCTGGCAGATTCAAGCGTGACCTGTCTCGTCTTGAGATAGTTCCAAAGCGGTATTGGGAGGAGGTGTGAACATGATAGAAAAAGGTACGTGGCTTGTGAAAAAAGGATTCGCTGAGATGTTTAAAGGTGGCGTCATCATGGACGTCACGAATGCCGAGCAAGCGAAAATAGCTGAGGAAGCAGGAGCAGTCGCAGTCATGGCTTTAGAACGAGTTCCGGCGGATATAAGGAAAGCTGGTGGTGTCGCGCGAATGGCAAGCATATCGAAGATAAGAGAGATCATGGAAGCGGTGAGTATACCAGTTATGGCAAAGGTCAGGATTGGTCACATAGCAGAAGCCAGAATCTTGGAAGCTCTCGGTGTAGACTTCATTGATGAATCTGAAGTGCTCACGCCTGCGGACGATAGATTTCACATCAACAAGCATGAGTTCAAAGTACCGTTTGTGTGTGGGGCCAGAGATTTAGGAGAAGCTCTGAGGAGGATTGCCGAGGGTGCAGCTATGATTAGAACTAAAGGGGAAGCCGGTACCGGGAACGTAGTTGAAGCAGTGAAGCACATGAGAAAAGTCATGGACGAGATCAGACGAGTTCAAACCATGGCAGACGAGGAGCTAGTCAGTTATGCTAAAGAGATAGGAGCACCAGTTGAACTCGTGAAAGAAGTCAAAAGGCTTGGTCGATTACCAGTTGTGAACTTTGCAGCTGGTGGTGTGGCAACGCCAGCTGACGCTGCGCTAATGATGATGCTTGGTGCTGATGGTGTGTTCGTTGGATCTGGCATATTCAAATCGAAAGAACCTGCAAAAATGGCACGTGCTATGGTGCTCGCAGTTACCTATTGGAATGACCCGGAAATGCTGCTCAAAGTTTGTGAAGACATAGGTGAGCCGATGCCGGGATTGGAAATATCGACGCTTGAAGTTCATATGCAAGAGAGAGGGTGGTAAAAGTTGTTGATCGGTGTACTCGCACTACAGGGAGATTTCAGAGAACATATCTGGTCACTTCGAAGACTTGGAGTGGAAGCTTTTGCAGTGAAAACCGTTTCAGATCTAGAAAAGATAAATGGTTTGGTGATACCTGGAGGTGAATCAACGAGCATCGGGAAGATAGCGAAAGTAACTGGAGTCGGTGATAAGATTGTGCAGCTTGCGAAAGATGGTCTACCCATATATGGTACTTGTGCTGGTATGATACTCCTTGCAAAGAAAATTGTTGATCATCCGGATCAGTACACTTTCAAGTTGATGGATATCGCTGTGAAGCGCAACGCATATGGTAGGCAGATTGAAAGTTTTGAAGTATATCTGGATGTTGCAAAAATAGGTAAAGTGAAAGCAGTTTTCATAAGAGCCCCTAAAGTGTTGGAATGGAGTAGCAATGTAGAAGTTTTGGCAACCTACGAAGGTACGCCAGTGCTAGTCCAACAGGGTAATCTGTTAGCGAGCTCTTTCCATCCAGAGTTAACAGACGATTTGAAGATACATGAATACTTCGTCAAAATGGTAGCTGATCGATATGAGAGCGTACGTTGATTTTTCGGGCAGAGACACTTTTGATAAGATTTGTTCAGCGATTTTTCTTTCAGGTGGAGTTGTTGTCTCCCGGGAAATTGATGCGGATTTTTTCGTCGGGGAAAAGGTTCATCCTTTTCTGAGGACTGTTCTTGTCTCTAGCAGCATACCGGAAGACCTTTCAAACGTGATAGATGTTATTTTACCTTCACAGTCACTCCAGTATTATTTGAAAAAATTCAGCTTGATCTTTTGTCATTTCGTTCATGGACTGGGCTTAGAAGATTTCTTGGACGAGGAAATCTACAAATCTCATAGATATAACTTCCCGTTGTGCGTCATTTTATTACGCTTGGTGAATTCAAATACGCATCTGCTACAGAGGATATACTGTGTTCTTAAAAATCAAGCGAGAGAATCCGATAAGGTTTTCATCTATGACGCTGCTACCATAATCATAGTTCTTCCATACACGGATTTAGATGGCGCAAAGATCTTTGCTCGTAGGATTTTGAGGAGATCGAAAATGATCAATTTTGGTGGGAAAATCCCAGAAATTGTCGTTTCTGTAACGCAAACAACTTCGGATTCTGATTCAAGCGAATTACTGGCGAGGTTAGAAGAGTTTGTGAAAAAGGCTTTTGAAACAGGCCAAAGGTTGATAGTTGTTTAAAAAGCGAAAATATCGCTTTCTCCAATAATTCAGCTATTCTTCTTCACTCGAGTTTGTTAACTAAAAAGCCCAGCGCGCGCTGGGCTTTTTGTATCAGCTAATTTTAAGTTCTTCAAAAAGCCTTTGGAGTAATTCCTTAGCTACCCTTGTTTGTGCTTCGATAGTTGAAGCACCTATGTGAGGTGTGGCTACAATGTATGGGAGTTGCAGCAATTTTTTTCTAAGCTCATCATTTGGCGGTTCTACTTCAAACACATCGAGTGCAGCGGCGTAAACTTTTCTCTTCACAAGCGCATCGTACAGTGCGGCTTCATCTATCACACCACCACGTGATGTATTCACGATGATGACCCCGTCCTTCATTTTTGCTATGCTTTCTGCGTTTATCAAATGTTTTGTTTCCTTCGTCAAAGGAACATGTAATGTGATGAAATCTGACACAGCATAGAGCTCGTCCAAGTTGACGATCCTAACACCTTCGAATCTTTGTACGTATGGATCGTAAGCTACAACGTTCATACCGAAGACGATCGCCCTTTTAGCTACCTCTCTCCCGATGGTTCCGATCCCGATGATGCCAAGTGTTTTGCCAAACAGTTCAACACCTTCGAGATCTTTCTTCGTCCAGATCCCATTTTTGAGATCGAGAGTTCCTCTCGCTATGTGTCTCGCAGCTGCCAACATCAAACCGAAGGTCAACTCTGCAACTGATATGGCACTCGCGCCGGGCGTATTCAAAACTTTGATACCTCTCTTTTGGGCTGTTTCGACATCTATATTATCCAAGCCAACACCGGCTCTGCAGATCAGCCTCAGCTTGGTTCCTCTTTCTATCACATCAGCTGTGACTTTCGTAGCACTCCTAACTATGAGTACTTCTATTTCTGGTATCATTGCTAACAGCTTTTCTTTCTCAAGATGCTCACAAGTGACATTGAGTTGTGGCTTTGCCTTCAACATTTCAATTGCTTCTTTTTCCAGCGGGTCGTTCACGTGTACTCTTATCATCCTGCAACCCCCTCACGGTGAAAGGTTTCCATGGCGGCTTTGACGCCTTCACCGAATTTAACAGGATATCCGAGTTCGTGTAAAGTGAATTCCAAAGCAGAAATGGCAGCGATGGTGTCGAAGATCGAGACATATCCAAGATGTGCTATTCTGAATATCGTGTTCGTTATTTTCCCCTGACCGCCAGCGATCGTCACACCATATTTATCTCTCATGATCTTTGTGATCTTTTTTGATTCCAAACCAGAAGGGACCTTAACAGCCGTACAAACATTTCCAGGTCGTCTCGAAAATAGCTCGAGTCCGAGGGCTTTAATAGCATTACGCGTGGCTTCACCCAAAATTCTGTGCCTCTCCCAAACATTTTCTATACCTTCTTCTTTCAACATCTTGATGCTCTGATTCAGCATGTATATCATATTCACCGCCGGCGTCCAAGGATTGTCTGGATAATTCTCTTCGTAATACCTTAGATCGAAGTAGTATTTGGGGCATTTATTGTTCTTCACTCGTTCCCACGCTTTCTCGCTGAGTGTGATGAAAGCTAATCCAGGAGGCATCATAATACCTTTCTGTGAGCCAGCGACAACTACGTCAACACCCCATTCATCCATCTTCAACGGTTCGGCGAGTAAGCCGCTGATCTCATCAGTCACCAAAACTCTATCTGTGTTTTTTGTCAACTTAGCTATAGCTTGAAGGTCTATCACGGTTCCTGTGGAGGTTTCACTGTGAGTTGTCAGGATAACCTTTGCGTCAGGATGTTCTTTCATCGCTTTTTCGATTTGCTCAGGTGTGACGGCGTCTCCCCATTCGAGGGCTATCTCGATGACCTCAATACCGTAAGATTCACATATCTCTTTCCAGCGTTCGCCAAATTTTCCAGCCACAACAACGATCGCTTTCTCTCCGGGATTGAGCAAATTTGTCACAGCAGCCTCCATTGCACCTGTTCCCGAAGAAACGAAAGCATAGACACGGTTTGACGTTTGGAACAAATAGCGTGCTTCGTCTAAAGTTTTTTCCATTATTTCAAGGAACTGTGGTGTTCTGTGGTGAATGGTTTCTTTCGCACCAGCCAAAAGTACATCCACAGGTACTGGTGTTGGACCAGGTGCCATGATATAGTGTTTTTTCAGCTTGATCATATGTACATCCCCCCAGTTGAGAGTTTTCCTTGGTTAGTTTACCACCAGGTGTGAAACCCTTTTTGAGTTTTGTTCAGCAAGAGTTTGCGTGCAATAAATTGCATCATGCAAATTTTTGCAGAAGAAGCTTTTTCATATTTGAAGAGGAAATCAATCTATTTCATGTTTTTGGCACGAATTTGATACAATGAAATTGGGGTGAATTCAATGGAATTTCGTTTTTCGAAATTGGCACAGAAATTGAAATCTTCAATGATAAGAGAGTTGCTCAAATATGCGAATGTACCTGGTGCAGTTTCCTTTGGAGGGGGCACTCCTGACCCTGAAACTTTCCCAAGACACCAGCTTGCAGAGATTGCGCGCGAAGTGATTGAAAAAGAGTATAAGTATACTCTGCAGTATGCCACCACTGAAGGGGATCCAGAATTGATCAAGCAGCTGTTGTTGCTACTCAGAAGGATCTATGGTCTCGATGGGCTTTCTTCTGAGAACATACTCATCACAGTCGGTTCGCAACAGGCGCTGGAACTTGTGGGAAAGGTCCTTTTGGATCCAGGAGATTATGTGGTTGTAGGTGATCCTGAATACCTTGGTGCTCTGAGTGCTTTCAGGATGAGGGAAGCAAAATTTTTGGTTGTAAAGTTCGAAAAAGATGGACCGAACCTTGACCAAATAGAGTACCATCTGAAACGCATGCAAAAAGAAGGTGAATTATCTAAAGTGAAGTTCATTTACGTTGTATCGAACTTTCAGAACCCATCAGGTATAACCACTTCTCTCGCAAAAAGAAGAGCATTAGTTGAACTTGCAGAGAGGTACGATGTACTCATAGTTGAAGATGATCCCTATGGTGTTCTGAGGTTTAAAGGAGAGCATTTACCTTCAATCATGAATTTCGGTGGAACAGATCGGGTGATTCTTCTCAATACATTCAGTAAAATACTCTGTCCAGGTTTGAGGATAGGTATCGTGGTTGCAGACAAGCAGATCATCAGAAAACTGGTTCTAGCCAAACAGGGATCGGATCTGTGCAGTTCTTCGTTGACCATGAGGTTAGCAGCGCGGTATCTTGAGAGGTACGATGTTCTTGAACAAGTTAAACCTGCGATAGATCTTTACAAAAAGAAAAAAGAAGTAATGATTGAAGCACTCAAAGAAGAGTTTTCAGACGTTTGTGATGTGGATTGGACTGATCCAGATGGGGGGTTGTTCGTCTGGACAACGCTTCCAGATATCGACACCATGGAGATGTTCAAATACGCCGAGCAGAGGAAAGTGTTCTACATACCTGGAGAAGCTTTCAAGCCGTACGAAGAACCATCGTCCTCTATGCGAATGTCCTTTTGCTTGCCGAGTTTTGATCAAATAAAAGAAGGTGTTCACAGATTGAAATTAGCTTATTTGGACTATGTAGAGGCGAAAGGGTTGAAGTGCAGATGAGGATTCTTGTCATAAATTTAGGTTCTACCTCAACGCGGGTAGCCATATATGAGGATGAAAAGTGCATCTACTCGGAGAAATTTGAGCACAGTGTGGAAGAGCTAACTAAATGCGCAACGTTGTTGGATCAAGAACCTCTGAGGAAAGAATGTGTTCTCTCCGCTGTGAGCAAGGCTGGTTTTAAACTTGAAGATTTCGATGCCATCGCTGCGCGTGGAGGAATTTTACCACCCGTGGAAAGTGGTACTTATCTGGTGGACGAACGTATGGTGGATTATCTTAAATACGAGTCTCCTGTCAAACATGTTTCGAATCTTGCGTGTGTCATTGCTCATTCGATTTCTAACGGCAGAATACCCGTCTACACAACTGATCCTGTTTCTGTTGATGAAATGGTGCCAGAGGCAAGATTTTCTGGAATTCCTGAGATTGAGAGAAAAAGCCTTTCTCACGCGCTCAATATAAAGATGGTATGTAGAAAGGTTGCAAAAGAGCTCGGTAAGCCCTTTGAAGCACTGAACGCAGTGGTTGCTCATCTAGGTGGTGGTATATCAATTGCCGCAGTGAAGGGTGGAAAGATCATCGATGTGAACAACGCGAACGATGAAGGACCATTCAGTCCAGAGAGAACGGGAGAGTTACCCGTTGGTGACGTGGTTCGTTTGTGTTTCAGTGTCAATCATACCAGAGAGGAGTTGAAAAAAAAGTTCGTTGGAAAAGGAGGATTAGTGGCTTATCTTGGTACGAACGATCTGAGAAAAGCGCTTGAAATGGCCAAAGAGAATGGGTATGCGGCGCTTGTCGTAAGAGCTATGGCTTACCAAATCGCAAAGGAAATAGGTGGTATGTGTGCGATCTTGAAAGGAGAAGTGGATGCAATCATCCTGACTGGTGGTATGTCGTACAGCAACGAGTTCGTACAGATGATAAACGAACACATTTACAGATTCGCCTCCGTCTTTGTTTTACCAGGCGAATTCGAAATGGAGGCACTCGCACTTGGTGCTTTGAGAGTGTTGAGAGGGGAGGAACGAGTCAAAATTTGGGGTGGTCCCAATGGATAGGCTTGCTTTTTTAGTGGATAAAGCACGCGGGTTAAGGAAAAAGTTGGTTGTCGCTGGATCGGATGACGATGTGGTGCTGAGCGCTTTAAAGATGGCTTTGGAACATAGCATTGTCGATCCAATCCTTGTGGGGCCTTCGAAAGAAACACAGCTCTTCGCCGTTCAAGTAGGTTTAGATTTGCAGCGATGTCAATTGGTCGATTGTTCGAAAGAAGAATCTGCTCGGAAAGCCGTTGAAATAGTTTCGAAAGATGGATCCCTTCTCATGAAAGGTTCTGTGAAAACCGGAGACTTAATGAAAATAGTGCTCGAAGATCAGTATGGGCTAAAGGTTGGTTCCACCATCACCATGGTAAGTATTTTCGATATTCCAACTTATCACAAACTGCTAGCAATAAGTGATGCTGGTATGATCATAGCGCCGACTTTGGAACAAAAGATCGACATGATCAATATTGCAGTGAAAATCATGAAAAAATTGGGTGTTGAGAGGCCCAAGGTTGCAATCATAGGTGCTATAGAGGTTCCAAACCAGAAAATGCCTGCCACACTCGATGCCGCAATACTGAGTAAGATGAACGATAGAGGTCAAATAAAAGATTGTATAGTTGATGGTCCGTTCGCACTCGACAACGCGATTTCTGAGGAAGCTGCAAAGCATAAAAAGATCGAAAGTCCTGTCGCTGGGGATGCCGACATACTCATTTTGCCGGACATTGAAGCTGGTAACGTGTTGTACAAAGCTCTCGTCTTCCTGGCAAACGCCACAGTAGCTTCAGTGATAGTTGGTGCGAAGATCCCCATAGTGCTCACCTCAAGGGCAGATTCAGATAAAACCAAACTTTATTCGATAGCACTCGCGGTAAATCTTTGCTGAAGAGGTGTAGAAGATGTTCAGAATCCTCGTGATCAATCCTGGTTCTACCTCTACTAAACTTGCGATATTTGAGGATGAGAAGCAAAAGGTAGCAGAAACTCTTTATCACAGTGCTGAAGAGCTTTCAAGCTACAAAACACTTTTTGATCAGTATGAATTTCGAAAAAATGTTATTCTCAAGTTTCTTGAAAAAGCTGGTTATAAACCTGTGGATTTTTCAGCGATAGTTGGTCGTGGCGGATTGCTCAGACCCATTCCATCAGGAACTTATGAAGTCGATAAAACGATGCTCGAGGAACTTAAGGAAGCGAAGTACGGTGAACACGCTTCGAATCTAGGAGCAATTTTGGCACACGAAATCGCCAGCATCGCGGGAGTGAAGGCTTATATAGTTGATCCTGTTGTGGTCGATGAGATGTGGGATGTTGCAAGGCTCTCTGGTCATCCAGAGTTAACAAGAAAATCGATTTTTCATGCACTCAATCAAAAAGCTGTTGCTCGACGCGCAGCACAAGAGCTTGGAAAAAGGTATGAAGAAACAAATTTGGTTGTGGTGCACATGGGTGGAGGTATATCGATAGGTGCACACATGAAAGGCAGAGTCGTTGACGTGAACAACGCATTGGATGGTGATGGTCCGTTCACCCCTGAGCGCAGTGGTACATTGCCTCTCACCCAGTTGATCGATTTATGTTTCAGTGGTAAATACACGAAAGAATGGATTCTTAAGAGAATAAAAGGTAATGGAGGATTGGTTGCGTATCTTGGAACTAACAGTGCTGCAGCTGTGCAAGAAAGGATAAGCAAAGGTGATAAAGAAGCGGAATTGGTTTACAGAGCTATGGCTTTTCAGATCGCTAAATGGATAGGTAAAATGGCGGCAGCGTTGAAGGGAGAGGTGGATGCCATAGTCTTGACAGGTGGCATTGCGTACGATGAACGTTACATGGTGAAGTGGCTCAAAGAGTATGTTTCGTTTTTAGCACCTGTCTTGGTGTACCCCGGTGGGGACGAAGAAAAGGCCTTAGCTTTGGGTGTTCTCAGGGTTTTGAGAGGGGAGGAAAAGAGTAAAAGTTATACGGAAGAGGCAAACAAATGGCAAAGAACAAAGTTTTCATAGGTCTCTATGGATCTGGAAAAACGGAAATAGTTATGAATCTTGCAATAAAAACTAGTGACAATGGATCACGCGTTGCTATTGCTGACGTCGATGTGACTGCGAGTTACTTCAGAGTTCGGGATTTCAAAGAATTGCTCCGAGAAAAAGGTGTACATGTTGTGGCACCAGCTGAGCACGTTATGAGAGCAGATATCCCATTGATCGATGCGAGTGTGGTAGGTTATTTGCAAAATCCAGATTATTCAGTTTTATTGGATGTGGGAGGCGATGAAAAAGGAAGCGTTGTGCTTGGATCGATAAAGAAATACCTTTCGGATTCAGACGTATACTTTGTGATCAACACTAAAAGACCTTTCTGTGAGAGTGCAGATAAAATCTGTAGGCACATAGAGAGGATCAGTCGGGCGGCATCAATATTTGTGAATTATCTGGTGAACAATACGAACCTCGGTGTTCAAACAACTTTGGATGTGATCAAAGAAGGGGAACGGATAGTGAAAGAAGTGTCAAAGATTATGTCCATTCCTGTCGCATTCAACGTGGTAGCGGAACCTCTGGATTACACAGGTGAATTTGAAACGTTCAAAATAAAAAGATTTCTCATAAGAAAGGAGGAACTAGTTTGAAAAAAGCTTACATTGAAATAGATGAAGAAAGATGTAAAGGCTGTGGATTATGTATCAGCGTTTGTCCACAGAAGGTCATAAAGTTTTCGGAGAGATTCAACAGCAAAGGTTATCATCCCGCAGAGCAATACGATCCTGACGGCAAGTGCAGTGGATGTGGGTTTTGTTATATGATGTGTCCAGATGTTTGTATCACTGTCTATAGGCTTGCTACGGCAAGAGGTGAAATTCGATGAAAAAACTGATGATGAAAGGAGTAGAAGCCATCGGGGAAGCTGCCATAATGGCAGGTTGCCGGAACTTTTTCGGTTATCCCATAACACCCCAGAATGAATTGACGGAGTATATGGCTAGACGTTTACCCGAGGTTGGGGGATGTTTCTTGCAAGCTGAGAGTGAAGTGGCAGCTGTCAATATGATCTATGGAGCTGCCAGCGTCGGGAAGCGAGCGATGACTTCCACTTCTTCCCCAGGTTTCAGCCTCATGCAAGAAGGAATATCTTACATGGCCTGTGCTCAGTTACCAGCTGTTTTTGTGAATGTAATGCGTGGAGGACCAGGTTTGGGTGACATACAACCTTCCCAAGGGGACTATTTTCAAGCGACGAAAGGTGGGGGACATGGCGATTACAAATTGATCGTGCTTGCACCTTCCACTGTTCAGGAAGCGGTTGAATTAACTCAGCTTGCTTTTGAACTGGCTGACAAATATAGAAACCCAGCAGTCATCCTTGCAGATGGCTTGCTTGGCCAAATGATGGAGCCAGTTGAGCTGCGAGAAAAACAGCTGACTTACGATAATAGCAGCTGGGCTTTGACTGGTGCGAACGGTAGGCCACCGAGAAAAGTGACCTCTTTCAATATAGATCCTCACGAGTTGGAGAAGATGAATCTGAATCTTCAGGAAAAGTACAGAAAGATGGAGATCGAGGAACCGCGCTGGGAAGAATTCAGCACAGAGGATGCCGAAATACTACTCGCAGCGTATGGCACTATGGGCAGGATTTGCAAAAGTGTTGTGAAGATGGCGCGGGAAGCGGGGATGAAAGTTGGACTCTTTAGACCGATTACTCTGTATCCGTTCCCATATGAACCACTTGAAGGAATAGCCAAGCGGGTTTCTATCATTCTCACAGTTGAGATGAGTTCAGGTCAGATGTTTGAAGATGTGAAGCTCGCAGCATTGAGATTGACTCGTGTGGAATTCTACGGGCGTATGGGTGGTGTTGTACCAACACCTGGGGAAGTTTTCGAACGGTTGAAGCAGCTCGTTGGGAGGCATTGAGGATGGAATACAAAGCAGTCTACAAGATGCCCAAAGCGTTGAGTGGAAAATTGTTCACATACTGTCCAGGTTGCCATCACGGAATAGTACACAGGCTGATCGCTGAAGTCATCGATGAACTTGGCATAAGGGAAAGAACGATTGTCGTTGCGCCTGTTGGTTGTTCTGTTTTTGCGTATGAATTCTTTGAACTCGACGGAACTGTTGCACCTCACGGTAGAGCTTTAGCGGTGGCCACCGGAATGAAGAGGGCAAGACCAGATTTAGTGGTTTTCACCTATCAGGGAGATGGAGATCTAGCGGCTATAGGTACGGCTGAGACTATCCACGCAGCAAATCGTGGCGAGAGAGTAACGACGATCTTCATCAACAACGCGATATATGGTATGACTGGGGGACAAATGGCACCCACGACACTTCTTGGTATGAAAACCACCACGTCTCCGTACGGCCGAACTGCGGAGAGGGAAGGTTACCCAATTCACGTTTGTGAAGTTTTGAAAGAATTGAAAGGAGTCGCCTACCTTGCAAGAACGAAAGTGAATACTCCTAAAGACGTCATCAACACGAGAAAACACATAAAGAAAGCTTTCCTCGCTCAGTTGAAAGATGTGGGCTTCGGTTTGGTTGAGGTCCTGTCTACTTGTCCAACGAACTGGGGTATGGATCCGTTGCAAGCGGGTAGGTGGGTTGATGAAAGTATGGTCAAAGAGTACCCCCTTGGAGTATTCGTCGATAAGGTCGGTGAAGAGAAATGACGCTGAGCTTTATCCTCTCGGGTTTCGGTGGTCAAGGTGTCATGCTGATGGGTCAGATTCTCGCCCAAGCGGGGATGATAGAAAACAAGCACGTTACATGGTTCCCTTCGTACGGACCAGAAATGCGCGGAGGTACTGCAAACTGCACGGTGGTGATCAGTGACGAACCAGTTGCTTCCCCAATTGTTGATACACCTGACGTTGTTGTGGCCATGAACATACCATCACTTTTGAAGTTCGAATCGAGACTGAAAGATGGTGGGCTCTTGTTTCTAAACATCTCTGTAATCGACAGAAAACCAAGTAGGAACAATGTTTCCGTGATTGAAGTTCCAGCGAATGAAATAGCTGAAAGGATTGGAAACTCGAAAATCGCAAACATGGTGATGCTTGGTTCCGTTATTGCAGAAATTCGGTGTGTGAAAAAAGAATCGGTCATTGAAGCTTTATCCTACAAACTCGGTGAGAAAGGTTCAAGGTTACTAGAACTCAACATCAAGGCTATTGAGGCAGGTATGGCACACGTAGGCGGATGAGATAGACCCACCCATTGGCCGGGGCTCTCGCTCCGGCATTTTTTATTGCAAAAATTTGAACCTGTAGAAACCTAGAAAGTGTGGATTTTTCTCGATCGGCATCCAAGTTGGGTCATAATTCATCAATTCTCCAAGTTTCACGATTCTCAGTTCACCAGGTTTATTTGCGATGGGACCTGTGTGGTAAACGAGCCAACCATCCTTTCCCATCGGGTTTAGAGTTCCAACGTAAATCATGAGGTGGTAGGGGAACTCAAAATCTTGTGGGTGGAAGAAAGCCAAAATATCTCCAGGTGAAGCTTCTTTCACATCTTTGGTTACAAAATTCATACTGCATTCTACCAAGATTCTTGCTATGGCGAAACTGGAAAATTCTTCTTCACTGCTGAATTCTCCACGTCTTATTCTGAAAAGCTTTTCACCAACTAGAGGTAAATTGGGATAATTGTATTTTTGAACATCTTCGAAGATTGGGCCTACGTACTTGGTAACCCTAAGCCACCACTCATCGTGTTTTCTGAGAGCTTCTCGAGCGCAGTAACGAATGAAACCGGCACAATCTCTTTCTTTTGTACTCCAGAGAGCCGGGTCGTTTTCGAGTGCAGAGATAGCAATCCAAATGAACCATCTTCTGAATCTTTCACTGTCTTCGCTGTCGAGCTCTAAGCAGTCTGGATAACCATCCATATCGCTGTCGAATCCGCTTGGTTCTGCTAAGATCGTGTGAGCGATCTTCTTTTTGAAAATCCCACGATTCATAAAAATCAACTTGATTTTCTCGTTGGGTTTAACACGTTTGACGATGATTCCTCCATTGATTTTCTGAATTTCTTTGCTACTAATTATCTGAGCTGAAACGAACTTTCCATGAATGAAAAGATCCTGAATGGAATCGACCTTGAAACTGGTTTGATGGATCTCGACAGAGAAAGAAAGATAATCAACGAGGTTGATCAGCAAGAACACGCCTATGACGATTGATAAAAGAAGATATTTCTTCATGATGCACCTCTCTCAAAAATCTCAAAAGGTAACTTTTGTGATGACCAGATAGATCTTCAGATTTCACACCTGTTAGATAGAGTATCAAGCCTTCTTGTGCCCACATAGGCAAGTCGAAGTTGAGTGAAAGGATGTGATGTAAAAGCTCATGTAAAAGAGTCTCCTCGAGTAGATCTTTGGACCTTAAAATGTTGAAAGGTTGCATCCAGATAGTTCCCATTGAGTAGACCGCCGCGATGCTGTAAGGTCTAGCCGTGAGTTTGTGAAACTCTTCTAGAGATTCACACTCAACTATCCTTACATTCATGTCCAACTCTACTTGTAAAAAGTCGCATATCTTTTTTAAGTTCATCAGAACAGAACTCAAAGACCCTGCCAAGGGAAGATCACCGATGCTCCAAATCTTCGCTGTCCATCCCGATGTGAAGCACACAAGGATCAGAATGAGCGTACAAACCCTGTTTATACATCGAAAAAGCTCTCGCCGGAAGAAGATGATAAATTCCATTTCCAGTAGCCCTCCAAACGTAACTGAAAGTGTCACCACTGCAGAACGTCGCGAAAAACGCAATCCTATCTTCGTGCAATTCACGTGCAGAATACCAAACATCCCAAGGTCTGTACCAACCGTAGTCAAACTTCAAATATGCTGAGCCAAAATTTTTCTCACGATAGTTCGTTATCACTTGCGCGCAGGAGGCGAAGAAATCTTCAACGACGAGATACTGGCCTCCGTTTTTGTCGAGTTTCAAAACAGTTTTTGCTATACTTCCAGCCTCAAGTTTCACTGTTTCATCCGCAAACATGATTTCGAAAGTCCCATCTCCGATGTACGAATCGTTTCCAGAAAATTTCACACCATCTGCCACCAAACGTTTTCCGTCCCACTGGTGAACAATCCGTGCAACGAACGGAAGCTCCACAAAAGAACCTTCTTTAAACCAGTACGAGCTGTCTTTACTTTTCAGTAGGATTTCTTTGTTAGAACAAATCAATTCTTCTGCTTCTTCTGGCAGTGATGCAAGAAAAACGTTGTTCAACCAAAGGCCTTTTCCCCTGAGAAAAGCGATGTTCGAACCAACGACCGTCACATCTTTCACGTCTTGATAGATCATGATGATTTTGCTTTTGACATCACAAACCAACGCGGTGTTGTTTTCGAGTTTTGCCACAATGAAATCGGAAGATGCGATCAATTTCTCAAAATTATAGTTCGAATTGAACAATTCGAGTTGGTTTGATCGAATTGAAAATCTCACACCACCATATTCGAATTTCCTTGGCTCTTCGTATTCAAAAGCAGATACGTACAGCACGGTTTTTTCAGGTTCCATCCTTTTGATACGAACCGGTGCTAAATGTGCATCCAATGGAATGAATGCATCAATGAGTTGTTTGTCTTCCTCTAAGTAAAGTTCATAGCGTTTATAAATACGCCTGTTGATCTTCAATCCCTCGCTTACCGCGAAAGCTGGGCGATCGAGATAAACCACATGTACCTCGACCAATCCTTCACCTTCGATCTCGAGTGAACCCTTGTCGAGAGAAATCTCGGCTTCGGTATCGAAATAGAAACTTTTGTCGTTGTTTTTCACCGAGATGTTGGGTCTATCGAACTGAGGTAATGCTTCGAGTAGGGCAAGAATCGAATAAGAAGTGTCTTTAGTAGAGTACCAGAAGTAGCCATCCTTCTTGCTCATTAGATAGTTGATCAGTTTTCCAACGATGGGTGAATCCTTTTCCCATTTAAGTATGGCCCTCAGCAGAATTCCACAGAGCTGAACATCACTTATGAATTGATCTTGATAATCTAGTTGTAAATAAGCCATCCTGTCAGTTTGCTTCAAAAGGTTTATGGCTTTCTGCAGTGAGTTTCTCGATACTAATGCATCGAAAACGAAGTCTATATCGTCCTTCGGTTCAAATTCACATTTCACTCCATATAGATGGAGAACATAGGCGCCGTACCCTGTAAGATTGCTCTTGAGATAATCGATGCCTCTTTCAAGGGTTGCTCTTGACACTTCGTAGCCTGCTCTGACTGCGTGGTATAAACCCTCCATCACGTAAGCACTCATCAGTTGATGGCTTTCATCCTTTTCCCACCAACCCCAACCTCCATCAGAATGCTGATAATTGTACAGCCTCACCAAACCTTTCTGGACGATCTCTTCAAGTTCAGGAAAATCTAATCCCAACCTCGTAGCAATGACTGCGGGAAAGAAACTGCTCATGGTTTGCTCGGTACAACCGTACGGATAATGGATGAGTTTTTCTATACTTTCCTTGACAATAGGCACGATGCTCGTCAAAACTTTTAATTTCGCTTGGATATATTCCCCTTCTGGTAACCTGAAGTTCTTGATACCGTTGACTTTTTCCAAGAAGTAATATTCCCTCTCGAAAGCGAAAGGCTTTATTGGTACATTCAAAGCCACCGCATCTGTCAACTTTGAAACTGCGTAGAAGGTGATCGTGGATGGATCCGAAGGCTGAACCGTTCGAACAAACCATTTTTGCGTGATCGATGAATTCGGTGGAATGTGCACTTCTTTTGAGGCCTCTGGTTCAATCAATCTTAAAGTTTTAGGGATTTCCAGCCAATACCTTGTTTCCAACGGTTCATTCGTCTGATTGAAAACGGTTGCACCTATCTGCAGCAAATCATTCTCTCTGAAAAAGGATGGTAGATGAGGTCTGACATAGAAAGACTTACTCACGATCATGGAACCAAAGCCTTGTGAAAAAAGCTGAGGCGAGAATCCATACACGGTTGCGCGAAAAGTAGTTATGCTGTCTGGAACCTTGAATTGCAATACTGCATATCCTCGCTCTAAACGTAAAGAAGGAATCCACAGGGCAGTATCAGGAAAATACTCCCTCACATTGATCTTCTCCATCACCGCGTTCTTCTTGAAATTCTCGAAGGAGGTTTCCTTTGAAACCAATCGAGCATAAATCGTGTCTCTCAAAGAGTAAAGCTTCCAAGTGTGTGCGAAACCATAAGAGACAGAAGGATAAAGGTTTTCAGGGTATAAGAACTCTTCAAGGTTTGGAGGAGCTTGTTTCAACATTGCATAGATCGCTTCATCGATCAATGCTAAGCAAGCGTTGTCCGCTTCTCCTTCGATCGATAAAGTAGCCATTTCACCTGGTTCATACTGAAGCTTGTCAAAGGAGATTTTGAGCTTGGAGAAGTTGATCTGACGTTTCACGGAGATGGTTTGATTTTTTTCTACTTGTCTACCGTTCTCAAATCCCAGAAAAACAATGAACAGATTTCTCTCGACCACGTTCTCAGGTACTTGTAAGGTGATCGAAGCGGTACCAATGAGATCAATAGGTATAACTTCATAAATTTTTTCTGCAATTAAGGTGAGTAAGCCCGTTGCGCGATGAGCCGATATCACATTCAACAGGACCATTTGACCTGGTTGAACGGTTCTTTCGGAACAAAGTAAAGTCAGTTCACTGGGTTTGTATCCTTTTCCATAAGCGTGGATTTGAAGTTTTCGCTTCGCTTTGCCAAACGCTAGTTCAATTTGGTACGTCTTTGATTGTGAAGGAGAGAAAGTGAATTCAGCTTTGCCGTTCACGACTTTAGCGCTTTGCTGAGTTGCATCGACTTTGATCTTCAACTCACCGTCGATCGGTTCACCAGATACTCTCATCACAGAAACGCTTATTTTCAGTGATTCTCCTGGGCTGGTCCATATCTCATCTTGTTCGAGTTCTATCTTCACATCGTCTGGCCACACTCGCACGGACTCAGTTTCTTCCACTTGACGTTGACTCTCATCGGTAGCTATGGCTTCTATCGTATAGTATCCATCGAAACCTTCCTCGGTTTTGATTTCCACTATCAATTTACCCTCTTCATCAGTGAAATCTAAACCTCTATAGGCCAAAAAAGGTTCTTCGTAGATGGGTTTCGCATGAACATAATAAGCAACTTGCGCACGCGCGACAGGCTGTTCGTTGAAATAACGTACAGAGATTTCTAAGCGTAAAGTTTTACCCGAAAACAGGGGCTCTTCTGGGGTTTGGATCGAGATTTTATATTCTGGCTTTCTGTATTCTTCCACGATGAAAGAGTTGTAGTACGATTTATCAGCATGAAGGATCGTGATATCATAGATACCGACACTCGCTGTTTGTGGGAGTTTGAATTCATCGAAGAATCCCCCTAGTTCATCGGTCACTAAAAATTTTTTGTAGATTTCATTATCTTTGGGATCTTTCACGATCACTGAAACTGAGCTATTTCCAAGTGCTCTGTAAAAATTGCCATGCTTGTTGAACAGCTGGCCACGGAATCGAACTGAGTCGTTAGGTTTGTATACGGGTCGATCCGTGATCAGAAAAAGTTTTTCATCTGCGTATTCCTCCTTATAAGGAAAATAAATCTCACCGAACGTACAAGTTCCCTTCTTAACGTAAAAAAAGTCACACGAAACTTCACAGATAGCTAATCCCCTTGAGTCAGTTTGAGTTTCAAAAACGAGCTTTGAATCTCTGTAAAAAAGAACTTTTGCACCCGAGACAAAGCCACCATCTTGTCTCAGTACACAAAGGATCGTTCTCTCATCATCTGTGAAATAAATCGCTCCCATGTCAGTCACGACCAAAAAAGTTTCATCCAACAGAACCTCTCTTCCTTGCTCATCTCGACTTGTCAAACTCGCATGATACAGACCCAATCTATCCAATTTGAGAGAGAAAGTTTCCCAATCTTTCGTGGGTGTATAAGTCCTACGCACAACGATTGCTCCGAGGTACGAACCGATTTCTTTCTCATCACCCATAAGCTTGGACAACAAGGCACTGTCATCTTTTACCTCCCGAATGATCAGTGTAACAGCTTTAAGATCTTTCCCATAGACTGTGAAACTCAACTCCTGTCCCTTCATCATCAAGCCTGAGCTGTTGAAGAAGGCATAATTTGCGGAGATCGTGGCTGCCAGCACGAATATCAAGAAGAAAAAGGAAAATTTCTTCACGGTTCATCCCACCTTTCTAGTCTTTCGAAATTCATTCCATGGTCGTAGATGAAAGTTAAAAGCGTCATGGGGGTAAAGCAGGTATTAGACCAATTTTCAGCAATTTGTCTTGTCAAATTTGATTTTCCAAAAATCTCCCAGCCACCTTTCCACCGTGCGAAGCCTTCGTCTTCTACAAGATAGATGAAGCCGTTCTTCTCACACAGTGCCCAGCTCGCGAGGTGGAAAACACTTATAGCTTCGTACTGACTCGAGTGTAATTCCAAAAAGCTCGTTGGTTTGGTGTACAGACTTTCGAGCCTTTCGAGCTTCTTCAGGTTGATCTCATTGAGGTTTCCAAGTAATCCTTTCGCTTTTATGAATCTGGTCTCCACAAGGTGCTTCGCCATGATGCTTTCTGCTTTTTCGAACACGAATGCAGGTTGCCTTTCAACGGTGTATATGTGTATGGGAGCGACTATCTTCCCTCCCAGCTTGATTTGATCTATCCATCGTGGCGATATCCTCTCTACAGCAACCGTGACCACTACAGCGTCGTAAGGTGCGAACTTTTCAAAGCCATAGTACCCATCATCATTCACGAAAATAACGTTATCAAGACCAAGTTTTGAAGCGCTTTCGACTGCTTTCTCAAAGAAGCGCCTATTGAATTCGATCCCCACCACAAGGCCATCTCTTCCAACTACATGTGCCATGACACAAGCGTTGTAACCCGTGCCAGAACCTATCTCGAGAACTTTGGATCCTTGTTTCAAACCGACAGAAGTCATAAAGAGGGCCATGAGTGAAGGTTGGCTCGAAGTGGTATATTCGCTCCCATTCTTCGAAGTCACTATCACATCATCTGAGTAGACGATCTCTAGGGGATAATAATATTCACTGAACAATTCGCGTGGCACTTTGGTGAACGCTTCGATCACGCGTTCTGGGAAGTGTCCCATGGAAGAGATTTGTCTTGCAAGGTAACTTTGCCAATCCATAAAAATGCCTTCTTTTTGATTTCTGTTAATTGAATTTTACCATTTGTGGTGTTAAAATAAAATTAGAACAACCTTCTGAGGTGAAGGATGTTCAATCTGACACCGAGGAAGGGGAGAACACGTGCACAATTAACCCCCTTTCTCGGTGTTCGAGAGAGGGGGTTTTCATTTTGGAGCGTTTGTACATAGTGAACATCATAGTTGAAGATAGGCAAACAGCTTACAAACCTGTCAATGAACTTTTACACGATTTTGCCGACCTCATAAGACTGAGGGTGGGCTATCCCGTGCCAGAAGAGAATATAGCGATCATTTTGTTGGTCGTGAAAGCCACTAATGACGAGGTAGGTAGCTTGACGGGTAAACTGGGACAGATCAAGAGCGTGCGTGTGAAGAGCACGGTCATAAAGTGAGGTGGTATCTCAATGTTCACGCTGTTGAAAAAGATCAAGGAAGAAGAATCTTTTATACCTCATCAGAAGATAGAAGAATTGCTTGAGAAAACAAGAAATCCTGAGAACAAGAAGGTTGAAATCATTGTCAACAAAGCTCTGCAGAAAGAAAGGCTCAGTCCTGAAGAAACAGCAGTTTTGTTGAATGCAGATAAGCCAGAACAAGTGGATCTCATAGTGAATGCCGCTCGAAGGTTGAAAGAAGAAATCTATGGTAATAGAATTGTACTTTTCGCGCCCTTGTACATCGGTAATTGGTGTGTAAACAACTGTCAGTACTGTGGATTCAGAACGGAGAACACGGCTGTTGTGAGGAAAACTTTAAGCGATGAAGAACTTGAAGCCGAGCTTTACGCACTCACTTCGAAGGGTCATAAAAGATTGATAGTGGTCTTTGGAGAGCATCCTATGTACTCGCCGAAGTTCATAGCTAGAACTATAGAGAGGATCTACAGCTACAAAAACGGTACAGGTCAGATAAGACGTGTGAATGTGAACGCAGCTCCACAAACGGTGGAAGGGTACAAGATCATTAAAGAAGTTGGCATTGGAACCTTTCAAATTTTTCAAGAGACGTACCATCTTCCGACGTACAAAAAGTTGCATCCAAGCGGTCCGAAATCTTCATACGTTTACAGGTTGTTTGGTTTGGACAGAGCGATGGTTGCTGGGATAGACGATGTAGGTATAGGAGCTCTGTTTGGCCTGTACGATTGGAAGTTTGAGGTTATGGGGTTGATGTATCATACTAAGCACCTTGAAGAAAGATTCGGTGTCGGACCACACACGATATCTTTTCCTAGGGTTGAGCCTGCATTCAACACTCCTCTCGCTGAAACTCCTCCTCATCCTGTGAGTGATGAGGCTTTCAAGCGTGTGATAGCTATCATAAGGTTGTCCGTGCCATACACGGGTCTCATACTGACCGCTCGGGAACGCCCAGAGGTAAGACGTGAGGGACTGAAACTTGGAGTTTCTCAAATTGATGCTGGATCGAGCATTGGTGTCGGTTCTTACTCTCAACAAGATCCCGAGATCGTAAAAAAGAGTCAGTTCATCCTCGGGGACACTAGGAGTTTGGACGAAGTAATAAAAGAGCTCTCGCAGAACGGTCATATCCCTTCTTTCTGTACGGCGTGCTATCGGGCTGGAAGGACAGGCCAACACTTCATGGAATTCGCGATACCTGGCTTTGTGAGGGAATTTTGCACTCCAAATGCTATTTTGACGTTCAAGGAGTACTTACTCGATTACGCTTCTGAAGAGACTAAAAAGATCGGCGAAGAGTTGATCAAAAATGAATTGGATAGAATGCCACCCGAAAGAAAAAAGATATTGGAAAAACTCTTGGTTCGTTTAGAAACAGGAGAACGTGATGTCAGACTGTGAAGAATTGCTGAGGATGATAGCCCAACGATTCGATTGCAAAATCTGGGTTTGTGAGAAAATGGGGAAACGAATTTCTCACGTGCGCGGTTTGAAGGCTGGTGAAGAAAAATACATAGAACCTACCGTAGTTTTTGAAGATGAGCGATATATCGTCTTTGTGGAGAGTGAAGAACTTTGCAATGAGCTGAAAGAGTTGTGTGCGAAGGTGATCGAATGTGTTCGGGGTTTTACAAAAGATTTTAAGACATCCGGAAGCGGTAACAGTTGAAGAGGTAGCGTGGATAATCAGTAACGAAGAACTGAACGAACAGTTATTCTCTCTCGCTGATGAAGTGAGAAGAAAGTATTTGGGTGATGAAGTGTTTTTGAGAGGTATCATTGAGTTTTCGAATTACTGCAGGAATGATTGCCTCTATTGTGGTATTAGAGCCTCAAATAAAAACGTTGAACGTTACAGAATGAGTCTTGAAGAGATCTATGAAAGAGCCAAGATCATAGCAAGCATGAACATTAAAACGATCGTGCTCCAGTCTGGAGAGGATCCGTATTACACAAAGCAAATGATAGCAGATCTCATAGAAAGGATTAAAAAATTGAACGTTGCTATAACTTTGAGCATAGGTGAGAGGGATTTTGAAGAGTACAGGATTTGGAAAGAGGCCGGTGCCGACAGATATTTGATGAGGCATGAGACTGCCGATGAGGAACTTTACGCAAGACTTCATCCTAACGATTCATTCCAATCGAGAGTGGAACACTTGAAACAGCTCAAAAGACTTGGTTACGAAACGGGTGCTGGTTCCATGGTTGGATTACCAGATCAAACTGATCTTTCGTTGGCGAAAGATGTTTTGTTCGTATACCAGCTCGATGCAGATATGGTTGGAATAGGTCCATTCATACCTCATCCGGGTACCCCTCTTGGAAACTCAAAAGCTGGAGATCTCATCAAGACTTTGAAACTGATATCACTTACAAGATTGTTTTTACCGGATGCAAATATTCCCGCAACAACAGCGTTGGGGACCATACATCCTCAGGGGAGACAGCTCGCTTTGAAGTGTGGCGCTAACGTTATCATGCCTAATTTCACTCCTTCGCCTTATCGTGCTCAGTACGCACTGTATCCAAACAAAATATGTATCTTCGAGAATGACACAGCTTGCGGTCAGTGCACGAGAAAGTTGGTGGAGAACACCGGTTATAGGGTGAGTGAAGATTTTGGATATAGGAGGAAAATCTATGAACGTTCCTCATGCGGGCTTTAGGAAGTACATAGCCATTGTGGGAAGGCGAAACGTTGGCAAATCTTCCCTGATCAACGCTATCGTCGGCCAAGATGTGGCGATCGTCAGTGAGGTGCCTGGTACTACGACAGATCCAGTGTACAAAACGCTTGAATTGCATCCGCTTGGCCCAGTAACATTCATAGACACACCGGGAATTGACGATGAGGGTTTCTTAGGTGAGAAAAGGGTTGAGAGAGCAAAAAGATCTCTGTATCGTGCGGATGCAGCGATCCTCGTTGTCGATGATCAACCAACTGAGCATGAACATTTCGCTGTAGAGCTGTTGAAACAGCTTGAAATACCATTTGTTATAGCTGTCAACAAAGTTGATTTGAAGAACAAAGTAGCGAGTTTATATGAGGGTTTTTGTGTTCCCATTGTCGAGGTTTCAGCCAAAGAGAGGAGAAACATACAAACTTTAATCGATTCACTCAGCAAAGTCTTACCGAATGAGGAATCCAGCACGATGGTTGCCCATTTGATGGGGGATCACAAAACCGTGGTTCTCGTCGTGCCTATAGATACGGCGGCACCCAAAGGCAGGCTCATCATGCCGCAGGTTGAAGCGATAAGAGAGATAATTGATCACGCCGGTACAGCTGTCGTCACAAGAGATACAGAACTTATAAATGCTTTGGAAAAGTTGAACTTCAAAGTCGATTTAGTTGTGACCGATTCTCAAGCGATCATGAGAGTGGAAAAAGTCGTACCAAGAAACATACCCTTGACCACTTTCTCCATCCTCGAATCTGTTAGTAAAGGCGATTTGAGACAATTCCTGGAGGGGTTAGAGGCGCTTGAAAGATTGAAAGATGGGGATACTGTAGCGGTGGTGGAAGCTTGCTCGCATGTTCCAACGTGTGATGATATAGGAAGGGTGAAAATACCAAGATGGATCAAGGAAAAGTTGGGACTCGACCTTAACTACAAGTTCTTCGCTGGAAAGGAATTTCCCGATCTCGAGGAACTTTCAAACTGCAAGTTGATGATCCATTGTGGTGGATGTGTACTGAATAAATCTGCGTTCATGAGGCGCATGAAGTTGGCGAAAAGATTAACTTTACCCGTTGTGAACTACGGTATGTTGATATCTCGCCTTCACAATGTCTTGGACAGAGTCCTGGAACCTATCCTTAGGAAGCAAGTATAGTTTCAATCTGTTTCATTACATCCTCCGTTAGTTTTTCTTTGATTTCTACTGATTTGATGTTTTCGTCGAACTGTTCTGGTTTTGAAACACCCAATATGACGCTAGAAACGTTCTTATTTTTCAAAATCCACGCGATTGAGAGTTGAGCGAGTGTGCAACCAAGTTCTTTTGCCAAATCTCTGAGCTTCAGCAGTTTCGAGAACGTTTTCTCACTCAGTAAACCGGTCTCTTCGAATCTTTTTTTCAAAAATTCGTATTTTGCGAGGCGAGAATCAACTGGGATACCCTCTAGATACTTACCACTCAGTAACCCCGATGCGAGGGGACTAAAAGTTGTTAGGCCCATACCATATTTTTCGTAAAGAGGTGCGTATTCTTTTTCCACCCTGTTTCTCACCAACAGATTGTATTGTGGTTGCTCAACGATCGGAGGAATACAGTTGAGCCTTTTTGCTGTTTCTTGTGCCGATTCTATTTGCTCTGCACTCCATTCGGATGTACCCCAATACAGCGCGAGGCCTGCTCTGAGTATCTGATCCATTGTCCAGACAATTTCTTCCATGGGTACTTCAGGATCAGGCCTGTGACAGTACAGTATATCAACGTAATTGAGTTGAAGGCGCTTCAATGACGCCCAGGTACCTTCCAAAAGATGTTTCCTGGAGAGTCCTCTATCGTTAGGGCCATTGCCACCCCAGAAAATTTTTGTTGATATAACCAAATCGGATCTTCTGAAAGATTTGAATATCTCTCCGAGCATGGATTCTGCTATACCGCCAGCGTATGCTTCCGCCGTATCGAAGAAATTCACACCACTATCGAAAGCCTTCTTGACAAGAGTCTTCGCTGATTCGAGATCGAGCTGGTTTCCGAACGTGATCCAGCTTCCCAAGGAAAGTTCACTGATTTTCAGCCCCCATTTTCCAACTTTCCTGTATTCCATGCAAAAACCTCCTCACTTTTTAGAATCAAAGAATCGTACAATTAAAGTATACAATCAAGGTGTAAAGTTAAAACATGCTGGAGGTGAAGCTTTGTTTGACGTTGTTTATTGGTTAGTTGTGTTGTCCACAGTAGCCACTCTCGCTTTTGCCTGGGGGATATTCTTGAGTCAGATGCTGCGTAGAAAGACTCGTTTGGATGAAGAATATGAAAAGTTTGAAGAGAGAATATTGGAACTTATGGGCCAGTTCCGGCATATGTCTGCGGTCAGGTTGCAGATGCTGGACAGGAAAATGGAAGAACTGAGAAAGCTCATCAAGCAAGCCAACTCTCTTTACAGTCAATTGTGCGTTCGTGAGACGGAATTGATGAATTCTTTCAGTGAAACTGAAAAGGATGAAGTTCAAAGCGTTCGGCAAGCATCACAAGATCAAACGGAGGAACTTCAAAAGACGGTTGAACTTGTGAAAAACAATCAGGAGGATGCAGAAACATCCGAAACATCAATAGAGAGAAAAATTTTATTGATGTATCAAGAAGGTAAAAGTGAGCAACAGATCGCGAAGGAGCTAAACATCGGTGTAGGTGAAGTTAACCTTGTACTTTCTCTCTTCCGCTTCCGGAATGGTCTGCATCAATAACTTTGAGGAAAGCATCCACCACTTTTGGATCGAGAACAGTTCCACTCATTTGTTTGATCATCTCAATTGCTTCCTGTTTCGTATAAGCCTTCCGGTAAGGTCTGTCACTCGTGAGAGCTTCGTATATATCCGCTATAGCGATGATCCTGGAAGGTAATGGGATTTCCTCCCCAGCTAAATTGTCTGGATAACCTAAACCATCCCATCTTTCATGATGGTGTCTCACCCATTTGGCTTCCTCTTTCAAACCCTTCACGCTTTTGAGTAACTCTTCAGACTTCACCGAGTGTGTTTTGATGATATCGAATTCGACATCTGAAAGTTTTTCAGGCTTTCCGAGTATGTAATCAGGTATGCCAATCTTACCGACATCGTGTAGCATGCATGCCATTTTGATTCTCTCGCACAGTCTTTCACTGAGCCCCAGAGTTTTTCCTATATCATAAGCGAGTTGGGAGGCTCTCTCGCTGTGACCACTGGTGTATGAATCTCTCATTTCAAGGCTCTTCACCATGAGTTTAAGCTTATCCAGCTTTGATTGCTCATACTCGTTTCTAAACATATTTCCGATCTGCACGGCAGCGAGTATTGCAAAAACCAAAGGTATCGCAGAAATTCCGGCTAACTCATAAAGTAAATAAGAAACGGCAGCGAGTGGGAGCATGAGAGTCGCGCTCAAGAGTGGAGAACGAATCGCGAGTTTGAGGCTCCCAAGGATGCTGGTGTTGGCATTGAAATATATTGCAAATGTTGATTGAACAGCGTTCAAAAGCATGTAAAAAAATCCCAAAAGAAGAACGAGCCACATGTTAGCAACAATGTTCTCTGTCTTAAAAACATTGTACATCCATACCACTAGAGACGTGCTCAATCCTATCTGTGATACATTGAAAAGATAACTCGTAAAACGCTTGCTTTTCACTAAGAACAACCCAGAAAAAATCACGGAGAAGGAGGCAATAATGACGGCAAGGATATTACGAAGAACCACCGCTGCGAATACATTCACAAGCATGCCACCAGTCAGTCTCACTTGAGGTTTCGTGTTAGTCTGCACTCTAAAGCCAATAACTTCAGAAGCAAGACCTGTAGCGAGGAACAAAAAGAAGGTCCAATTCAATCTTGTGGAGCTCACTCGAAACAGAACTATCAGGAAGATCAAATAGAGTGCAAAAAGCAACAACGAATATATGAGAAAAGATCTTCTCACCTGATCAACTCCGCTCGTTCCTGCCGGGGTTTCAACCCGCCTACCATTGCCTCACCAAACTTCGATGTTACCAACTGCGGAGATCAACATTGCCAAGAAACTACCGGCGATGAGTAACACTTTCCACAATTTTTTCATGGCTATCCCCCCTCATCCCAGTCTTTTTATATCGACTGGCTCCGCTAATCCTCCGCTAAGGGGGTAGCCCCGGCAGGTGTTTTCTTCACTCTAAAGCATTCGCTATTTTTTCAACGATTTCGTTGACTCCCCTTTTTGTTACAGCTGAATAGGCTATGACTTCGCTCCTAAATTCATCTGAAAAGTATTGTACCACTTTTTTCACCATGTGATCGCTCAACTTGTCAGTTTTACTTAGAACAATGAGTGATTTCAAACCGTAATACTTGCAATATTCAACGAAGATTTTATCACTTTCTTGAACGGGAAGTCGACTGTCAACGAGAAGTACGCTCAGCTTGATGTAATCTTTTCTGAGTGAAAAATAACTTTCAATGAGTTTCTTCCACTGTTGTCTTTCGTGCCTCGAAACCAGAGCAAATCCATAACCAGGAAGGTCCACAAAGTAGTATTTTTCATTCACCACGTAGAAATTGATGGTCCTCGTTTTGCCCGGCATTTTACTCACTCTAGCGAGTTTCTTTCTGGACAAAACGTTCAAAAGTGTCGATTTGCCCACGTTGGATCTTCCAGCGAAGCAAACTTCACCTTGAAGAGGCTCTGGAAATTGCTCGATTCTGTGAACGCTCAATAAAAAGCGAACGTCTTTTATAAACATGATTCTCTCACCGCTTGTTCTATGTTGTCTATCAGCAATATTTCAAGGTCATTCAACACTTCCTTTGGAAGTTTTAGCAATTCTTTCTCGTTGGTTTTTGGTATCAAAATTCGTTTGATGTGGTATCTGTGAGCCGCAAGGATTTTTTCTTTAATACCACCGACGGTCAATACCTTGCCACGCAGGGTGATTTCTCCAGTCATGGCAGTGTCGTTCCTTACTTTCTTTCCAAGCGCGCTTGAGATGATGGCGACTGCCATCGTCACGCCAGCCGACGGACCATCCTTTGGAACGGCCCCCTCGGGTACATTTATGTGAATGTCGTTGAGCTCGAACGAATCTTTCTTTTCCCAACCACAAAAGGCTCTCGCCACACTCAGCGCTATTCTAGCGGACTCTCTCATAGTTTCTCCAAGCCTACCAGTGAGTATCAGTTCCCCTTTACCTGGTAGTAAAGCACATTCCACTAGAACAACGGTTCCTCCGTACTCCGTCCAAGCCAAACCTTGAACGGCCCCTACCTCTGGTTCGAGGAGCAGTTCAAAATTTCCGTTCCTCTCAGGACCAAGTATGTTTTTTAACGTGCGAACACCCACAGAAAACTTTTTTTGCCTTTCTTCGAGACTGAGTATGGCTGAACGAATTATTTTCTCTAAATTCCTTGTTAATTGTCTAACACCAGCCTCTCGTGTGTATGATCTTATGATCTTCACTATCGCGGTATCACTGATGGAGAAAACATCATTATCGAGTGCGTGCTCTTTCAGAATCTTTGGTAAGATATGATTCTTCGCTATAATGAATTTTTCCTGTTCAGTGTAGCTTTCTATTTCTATGACCTCCATTCTATCTAAGAGTGCTGGTGGAATCGTGTGAGCGACGTTTGCTGTCGTTATAAAGAGAACTTGTGAAAGATCAAAAGGAAGTTCTATGTAGTGATCGACAAATTCTTTATTCTGCTCAGGATCGAGAACTTCTAACAGTGCAGCTGCTGGATCGCCTTGAAAACTCACGGCGAGTTTGTCTATTTCATCCAGGAGCATGACAGGGTTTTTACATTGTGCAGATCTAATGAGTTGCATGATCCTACCAGGCATTGCCCCAATGTACGTTCTTCTGTGCCCTTTGATCTCTGCTTCGTCTCTCAATCCTCCTAGAGACATTCTAACGAACCTTCTGTTGAGTGCTTGTGCTACGGCACGAGCAAGAGAAGTTTTGCCAACTCCAGGTGGACCAATCAAACACAGTATCGGTGCTCTGATATTTTTGCTTCGTTTTCTGACTGCGAGAAATTCAAGAATTCTTTGCTTTGCTTCCTTCAAGCCAAAATGACTCTTCTCAAGCACGAGTTTGGCATGGGATAGATCGTCACTTTCCTCAGTCGTGGTTTGCCATGGGAGGTTCAGGATCCAGTCCAAGTAAGTCCTCACTACCGTTGCTTCGGCTGAATAAGGTGACATTCTTTCCAGCCTTTGAATTTCAATGAGAGCCTTCTGCTCGACGTGTGGGGGAAGTTTGAGTGAAGCTATCTTTTGCCTAAATTGTACTGCTTCATTTTCTTTCTCACCTAGCTCTTCACTTATGGCTTTCAATTTTTCTCTCAGGAAGAACTCTTTTTGAGTTTCTTCTATTCTTTTTCTGACTTTACTGTCGAGCTCTCGTTCTATTTCGAGAAGCTCATTTTCTCGTATCAAGATCTCCAAGATTTTTTCAAGCCTTTTGGAAGGATGGGTTTCATCCAGTAGCTGCTGTTTTTGCTCGTTAGTGATCATTATGAGAGAAGCTACCAAATCTGAGAACTTATCTGCATCGTCTACGCGTAGAATGCTTTCTATCATCTCAGGAGAATATCTCTGTGTATAGTGAGCGTATTTAAGGAAATTGTCACGAACGGTTCTCATGAGTGCTTCGATCTTCTTAGTCTTTTTGTATTTGGATTTCAGCAGGTTCACTTCAACCAGAGTTGATTGTCCTTGAATGAGATTTTTTATTCTCGCGCGTATTTTACCTTCAAGCAACACCCTGAAACTCCCGTCTGGGAGTTGAACGGCTTGCAGGATGTTACATACTGTACCTATATTCAACGATGCCTTCTGGTCGTTTGCGAAATTTTCGTCGTGAAAAATTGCAAAGATGTATTTGTCATAAGACTCAACAGAAGCTTCGAGTGCCGTCAAAATTTCATCGGAAGTGATATGAACTGGTACCATCGTTTGTGGGAATATGACAGGACCATTGACGAGCTTGATGAGAGGCATTGTTGTGGGGATGGATTTTTCTTCTGCGGTTTCTCTTGCCAATTTTTCAAGCTTTTCAAACTTGCGCAAATTCTGACCACCTCTCCTGCAACTGTGATATAAGCTGTTCGTTTTCTGACTCAATTGTGATGGTTCTCCCTGCGTCGCAGAAATCGAACATCAATTTGATTTCCCAACCAATCCAGAAACTTTGGAGTCTGTCAGCCCATTCAACGAAGATCACGCTATCTTTGCGTTCGATAATTTCTTCGATTTCCATTACAACTTCTAAATCTTTGTTCAATCGATATAGATCAACGTGAAAAATTTTAACGTCACCTTCATAAACGTTGATCAATGAGAAGGTTGGACTCCTCACTCGATTTGGATCTATTCCCAAGCCAGTCGCGCACTGTTTCACGAAGGTGGTTTTACCGGTTCCAAGTTCCCCGATGAGTAAGACCACCATACCTGGTCGAACAAAGGATGAGAATATTTGTGCGAATTTGGCAAACGTTTTTTCATCAAAACAGCCAAGAAACTTTCTCATCTTGCACTTTCTTCAGCTTTCTCTATCATTTTTAAAACTTCGGAATGAACTTTACCGTTGCTGAAGAGGTATCCTCCACTCGACAGGTTCGCAGGTTTACCCTTCAGATCGGTTACACATCCTCCAGCTTCGGGAACTATCAGTAGAACTGGTGCTACGTCCCACGCGTTTGCACGCTTTGCAACGAAAAAATCGAAGCGTCCACATGCAACATAAGAAGCTGCCAACACGGCACTTCCCATCATTCGCATTCTTCTGACGTGCTTTTCTATAGCGTTGATGAAATGTCCCGTGAAACCCACATAGAAACCAACATTCCCTATGGATTCTTTCAATGAAGCGTTCGAAGACACTTCGATTTTCTCACCGTTCTTGTAAGCACCTTGGTTTTTGAGCGCATAGAAAGTTTCATTCAGCACGGGATCGTGAACGACTCCAAAGAGGATCTGATTGTTCTCTGCGTAAGCTATTCCCACTCCGAAGGATGGTAATCCGTGCACGAAGTTCATGGTACCGTCTATAGGATCAACGATCCAAAGTTTTTTTCCAATTTCAAAATGGTCTTCTTCAGCGAGTATCGCTTCGTTTGGAAAGTGTTTCTGAATATCATTTACGATTATTTGCTGAGCATGCTTGTCGCAATCGCTAACGATATCTTGAAAAGAGGTCTTCTCTCTTACGTTCAAAGCGTTTCCCCAATGTTGCAGCAAATACAATCCCACTCTCCGAACAAGTTTTATAGAGAAATCGAGTCTATCCAACAAGATCGCCTCCCATGAAAGAATAAGGGGTCCATCAGGACCCCGTTGGTGGGTGCGGCAGGGATTGAACCTACGACCTCTTCCTCGTCAAGGAAGCGCTCTCCCACTGAGCTACGCACCCCACATATACAATATATCATAACGAGCTTCTGCTTGCAAGTCTTTTTTTGAGTGCATTCGGTACTCGGTTCATGATAAACTTTTTATAACCTGAAAGGGTCAACTTAAAGGTTATGATATAATTTGGCGGAAAAAAACTTTTACGATTATAAATGGAGGTGTTTTTTATGAAATCCATACGATCAAGAATACTGCTTTGGTTTTTAACAACAACTATGGCTCTTTTAGCGATTTTAGGATTGTTTATTTATTTTCAAACAAAGAGCACTGTACTCCCTCTCACTCAGGAACTAGCACTAGAAGTTGTTGATGGAAACGCTCGAATGGTGTCTGAATGGTTGAGTGGACGATCCTTTGAACTCAAATCCATCGCTATGGGTCTGGAAAGCATGGTAGCAATAAAGATACTCCAACAAAAAGACATCGTTTCTGGCACTCTCTATTCAATCATTCTGCAACTGTCTGGAAAGTTGAAGGAAAGAAAAGAGGTGTATGACACATACTTCGTTGCCGATTATCGTGAAGGCTTGATGTACGAGACAGACAGTGCTTCTATCACTTCTTCCACAGCGAAGGATCGTGAGTTTTACCGAAAAATAATTGTAGAAAAGCAAGATTCCTTCATAGGTGAACTCCACGTATCCATGTTGACCAAACGGCCCGTTTTCATCATCGCACACAAAGTGGTCGATTCGTACGGAGACGTTGTGGGCGTGTTCGGCGCCACGATAGCTTTGGAAAGATTGTCGCAGATGACCTCTCGTATCGCGATGGGAGAAGTTGGATACGGTTGGATCGTCGACGGCAGCGGCTTGGTACTCGCACATCCAGAAAAATCGATGGTGGGACAATTCAACATACTCAGAAGTTCTCAAGCGGGTTACAAGGGATTAGAGGAACTTGGGTCCAAAATGGTGAAGGGTCAGTCTGGTTTTGGAACTATCGTCTCACCGGATGGTCGCAGGCTTTTTTTAGCTTTCACACCGGTCCCAAATACGCCGGGCTGGACTTTGGGATTAGCGATACCTGAATCTGATCTGTTCGCGAGAGCCAACAGGATGATCATGATGGTTTTGGTGGTCCTCGCGGTGATAGTTGTAGCAGTCGTGGTTGTTTCTTTTGTACTGGGTCAGAGCATATCTAAGCCGATCAAAATCATGGCACAATCCGTTCAGAAATTTGGTTCTGGAGATTTGAAAACTGAGTTCACTGTGAAAACAAGGGACGAGACTTTCCAGATAGCTTCAGCGCTGAATAAAATGGCTGAGTCTTTGAGAAATTCGCTCGCTCTTACCAAGAATTCCGCAGTTGAACTCGACAACTTTTCCAACGAGCTTGAGACCGTTGCGAGGGAAAGTGAGAAGCTCGCCACTCAGATCAGTGAAAAAGCCGATCAGTTGAACAAAAACGTGCAGAACGTTTCCGCTTCCATGCAAGAGGTTGGCTCAGGCGTCGAAGAGGTTGCGGCGAGTGCCCAGAACGTGTCAAAGTCTGCACAGCAATTGAGTGAAAAAGCTGATAAAGTATCGAAAGCCGCAAAAGAGGGTGAACAATCTGTTGAAAAGATCATTCAAATCGTGAACATGGCAAAACAAATGGCCAGCTCGACAGTTCAAACCGTTGGTAAGCTGGCGGAAGATGCCAAAAATGTGGCAACGGTTCTTGAGACTATCAACGCGATCGCTGAGCAAACGAATTTACTCGCTTTGAATGCTGCAATCGAAGCTGCTAGAGCTGGTGAGGCTGGACGGGGTTTTGCTGTTGTGGCTGATGAAATAAGAAAACTTGCAGAACAGAGTAAGCAAGCAACGGACAACATCGCGAACATCCTCAAAAAAATCCAACAAGGCGCGAAAGACGCCGATGAAAAAACAAGCGAAACTGCCAAAGTTGTTGACGAAGCAGCAAATCAAGCGACTGCTGTCGGTAGAAAATTGAAAGATATCCTCTCAGAGGTTGATTCCATGACCAGCATGGTTGAATCAACTGCAGCCAGTGCCCAAGAACAAAGTGCAGCTGCCGAGGAGATGGCGAGCGCAGTTGATGGAGCAACGAAATCGATCGCCGACGTGGCTGTGCAAATTGAAGAAATGGTTCGCAGTATCAAAAAACAAGCTGAAATGGTTATGCGGACTCGACAGATTGGAGATGAGCTCAGGCAAATTTCACACAAGCTTCTAGAATCACTCGAGAAATTTAAAATGTGAATCAGAAATGTAATTCAAAAAGCGCCGCGCTTGCGGCGCTTTTCATTTGGTTGAGCTTAGTGTATAATCCCCCTGTGAGGGAACGTCGAAAGTTGAGGATAAAACGAGATGAAACGGATTTTCATCAGTGATCTACACGTAGGGGACGGTTCAGCAAAGGATGATTTCGAGTTCGATGAAGAACTCATAGAGCTGCTCAACAATTTTTCGGTACAAACAGATGTAGAGCTAGTCATCGTTGGTGATGGCCTCGAATTGCTTGAAAGCAGAGTTATTAAAGATTTTGGCTTGGCTCCATTTCAAGTTCTTGTGACTTCGCTCGATGGGAAAGCTTTGTCTGAGATAGAAAAGAGGCATCCAAAACTTTTCGAAAGCTTCAGGCAGTTTTCCAAGCGACACAGAATCGTGTACGTTGTGGGTAATCACGACTATTACTTACTTGCAAACGAGCAACTCAAAAATGAAACTCAGAGCATCATGGGCTGTGAAGTGGTACCATACTATTACGATGAAAATGCCGGCATTTTGGCGATGCATGGTAACCAATTCGATCTGATCAATAAATTTTCGAAAGATTCCGACGGCAACCTTATCCCACCACTCGGCGAATACATGGTGAGGTACATGATGTTCTACTTCGATGAATATCTCGAATCATTTGTACCAAAAGAAATCTTGGCCGATTATGACAATGTGAGGCCGAGTTTGGATGTCTTTCATTGGTTCGAGAGAGTCTTAGAGGTTTACGATCTGAGCGTGGATATCCTTGAGCTTTGGATCGCCGCTTTTTTAAAAATGATGCGCACAGCTGAAGCTCGCACCTGGCTCAAGAAGAATTTCCCATACTTGAGATGTTTTTCAAAACTGTTTCTCAACAAATGGGGTGGCATAACCATAGGTTCTTTACTCGTTAGAGGTGTCATGAAGGCCAGAAATTTACGCCGAAGTGATTATCTTTTCAAGAGGGCAAGGAAACTCTTCAAGGAAAGAACGTTGAGTAGCGATGACCTCACAGGTTATCTCGATGAGAAAGTTTACTTACCAAAATTGAACGTCGTCGTCTTTGGACACATACATCATCATTCGTTTCGGATAATCCACGTCAATGGGCAGAACAAATTTTACATAAACTGCGGTACTTGGAGACCCGTTGTAGAGAAAGTGAACGGCAAAAAGAAGTACGGTTTTCAAAAGAAAGCGGAGTTGTTCTACGCAGTTGTCACAGATTCAAAGGATGGAGATCTCGAAATCACAACCAACGTGAAAAACAAGACGAGTAAGAGCAAATTCTTGTGAGGTGATGTGCTTGCTCAGAAAAGCTGTACGTGAAAGGGTACAGAATGCATTGGAAAGCCTAGGTCTATCGTATCATTTTGAGATTGATGTTCCGCCAGAAGGTTTTGGTGATTTCTCAACCAACGCCGCCTTGGTCGGTGCCAAACATGCAAAACGTTCTCCCATGGAACTAGCACAACAACTCGCTGAGATATTGAGAAAATCAGAGATTTTCGAATCCGTGGAAGTTGCCAAACCAGGGTTCATTAATTTCAAGCTCAGCAAGAAAGCTTATTTAAACGTTTTAAAAAAAATAATAGATAGCGAGGGTTATCCAATAGAGAAAAGCAAGCGAGGGAAGATCCAGTTTGAGTACGGTAGTGCAAATCCAACGGGCCCGTACACGGTCGGACATGGTAGGCAATTAGTCATAGGCGATGTACTTTCAAATGTTTTCAAGGAGCTCGGCTACGAAGTAATACGAGAGATGTACATTAACGATGCCGGAAGACAAATCAATCTGCTCGCAAGATCTCTGTGGGTGAGGTACAACCAATTGCTTGGCTTGAGTGATTTGGAGATACCCGAAGATGGTTACAGAGGAGAATATTTGATAGACATTGCCGCAGAACTTGTTCGGCAGATTGGTGATGTTTATAAAAACCGTTGGGATAACGAGATAGAAAGATTCTTCAAGCTCTATGCTGTACAAAATATACTGAAAGGTATGAAGGAAGATCTTTCTCTGCTGGATTGTTCCTTCGATGTTTATTTCTCCGAGACGAGCTTGATAGAAGATGGAACGGTGCAGGATGTGCTCAGGATTCTTAGAGAAAAAGGTTTCATCTATGACAAAGACGGTGCTGTTTGGCTTAAAGTTTCACAGTTCGTCGAGGAAGACGACAAAGTTCTCATCAAGAGAGATGGAAGTTATACATATTTCCTGACGGATATTGCTTATCACTTCAACAAGTACAAGAGAGGTTTTGAAAAGGTTTACGACATATGGGGCAGTGATCACCACGGTCACATACCAAGGATGACCGCGGCGATGAAAGCCTTGGGCATTGAGGATGGATTTTTCAACGTTATACTCCACCAATTCGTCACACTCAAGCGTGGTAATGAGATCGTACGCATGTCGACGAGAGCAGGCGAATTCATCACGCTTCGACAGTTAATCGAAGAAGTTGGCAAAGACGCGACGCGTTATTTCTTCGCCATGATAGATCCAAACACTCATATGGTTTTTGATCTGGAGCTTGCGAAAGCAAAAAGCATGGATAATCCAGTTTACTATGTTCAGTATGCTCACGCTAGGATCTGCAGCCTCTTTGAACAGGCCAAAATCAAATCGGTCCAGTTTCGTAAAGGCTCAGATTTGGAGTTGCTCACAGATCCATCCGAGTTTGCCGTGATAAGGAGGCTGGATCTTTTTGAGGATACCCTATACGAGGTCGAAAAAACACTGTCTCCCAACAAATTGACGCAGTATTTGGAAGCACTCGCTTATGATTTTCATAGCTTTTACACCAAATGCTTGATACTCGATCCTGAGAATCCTAGTTTGTCCAACGCGAGGTTGAACCTTGCTTATGCGACCTTGTTAGTGCTCAGAAAAGGCTTATCTTTGCTTAAAGTTAGCACTCCTGAAAGGATGTGAGCAGTGTGGTCGAAAGGTATGCGCTGTCACCTATGAAAGAACTATGGACTGTCGAATCGAATCTTAGAAGATGGCTCAGCGTCGAATTCGCTGTCATGGAGGCTTATGAACAGCTCGGTTTTATACCACCCAACACAACAGAAAGAGCAAGAGCAAACGCATTGTTGGATCTTTCTCTTTTTGAGAAATACGAACGCGAGACGGACCATGAAATCGTCGCTTTCATCAAAATGGCAACGAAAAACATGGGAGATGAGGCAAGGTATTTCCACTACGGCCTCACATCTTCAGATGTGATCGACACAGCTCTTTCGCTCGCACTTGTGGAAGCTTGCGAAATCTTGCTCGAAGAATTACGAAAACTTCTGAAATCTCTTTGGAGACTTGCCAATAGGCATAGATACACTATAACTATCGGCAGAACGCATGGGGTACACGCTGAACCAACCAGTTTCGGTCTGAAAGTTCTAAACTGGTATGCTGAAATGAAGAGGAATCAAGAACGTCTCGAAATGGTGAAGGAGCATACGAAAGTTGGTAAAATCAGCGGTGCTGTCGGTAACTATGCAAATGTTCCTCCACAAGTAGAAGAATTAGCTTTGAAAAAACTTGGCTTGAAGCCAACTCCAGTGTCAAGTCAAATCGTTAACAGAGATCATCATGCACTGCTAGTGATGGTACTCGCTTTGATTGCGAGTGGTATTGAGAGGATATCGACTGAAATAAGGCACCTTCAGCGTACAGAAGTACTCGAAGCGCGAGAACCTTTCAAAGAAGGGCAGAAAGGCTCCAGTGCGATGCCTCACAAGCAAAATCCAATTCTGTGCGAAAGATTATGTGGACTTTCCAGGATAGTTAGATCTTTCGTGATCACGGCTTTGGAAAATAACAACCTCTGGCACGAAAGGGATATATCCCACTCATCTGCAGAACGCTACATCTTCCCTGACATCACGCAAACGCTTCACTATATGCTCGTGAAGGCAAACTATTTGATCCAGAACCTCTCCGTTGACGAAGAGAAGATGCTGGAGAATTTGAACCTGACGCGTGGATTGATATACTCCGAAAAAGTGATGCTCAAGCTTGTTGAGAAGGGGATGAAACGAAACGAAGCTTATGACTTGGTGCAATCTTTAGCCCTGAGATGTTGGAAAACAAAAGGAGATTTCAAAAGCTTGGTCGAACAGAATATACCCACTCTGAGCAAGGAAGAACTGGAGCAGATTTTCGATTCGAGGGACTTTCTTAAATGGGTTGATCAGATTTTCTCGAGATTCGAGGGGGAGTGAACTAGTTGAATACCGTAGTGATAGGACTTCAATGGGGAGACGAAGGTAAAGGCAAGATAGTGACCTATCTTTCGCGCTACTACGATTGTGTTGTTCGATATTGCGGGGGAAGTAATGCCGGTCATACCGTTGATTACGGTGATTTCAAAATTGTTCATCACTTGATACCATCAGCCGACGGAAGATTCAAAAAGAACATGTACATCGGTGTAGGTGTTGTCATCGATTTGGACGTGCTTTTGAGAGAGCTTGAGCAATTGAACAACTTGTTCCCAGAAAGCAGCACGTTGTTGAGAGTATGTAAACAATCACACTTGGTGCTCCCTTTTTACAGGGAATTGGATGGTAGAATCGATGCCGCTCGCAATGAACCTGTTGGCACTACGCGTCGTGGCATAGGTCTTTGTTACGCTAACCGAGCATTGCGTTTCGGCTTGAGACTCGAGGATTTTGAGGACGACCAAACTGTTAAAGAGAGGTTGAGAGAGCTTGCAAAGTTATGGAACCTTGAACTGAGCATAGAAACCGTCTTGGAACATCTTCGTGAAGCTTATGAGAGAATCTCACACTTGTTGATTGATAATGTTGAAGCTTTTGAGAATTTGAAAAACAAAAACCTGTTGTTCGAGGGTACTCAAGGTGTTTTACTCGATGTGGATGTTGGAACTTATCCATTCGTAACGTCAACGAATTGCTCGAGTAGTGGTGTTCAATCGGGTTTTGGTTATCCTATAAAAATCGACAAAGTCATTGGGGTAACGAAAGCCTATACCACGAGGGTTGGTGAGGGACCGTTTCCGACGGAGCTGAAAGGCGAAGAAGGTGAAAGGATCAGAAAACTCGGCGGCGAGTACGGAGCCACAACGGGGAGACCCAGGCGGTGTGGTTGGTTGGATTTTGTGTTGCTCAGATATGCTGTTAAGGTGAGCGGTTGTGATGAACTGATTGTAACAAAAGCGGATATACTGAAAAACTTTGAAAAAATAGCCGTGTGTGTTGCTTACGAAGTGGATGGCATCAAAGTACACGAATTGAAAAATTTGAAGGACATCCACAGAGTTAAACCGGTTTATGAAGAAATGGAAGGATGGAAAGATATCAACTCGCGCGCTTTCACTAAATTTCTCAAGAAAATGGAGCAAGAAGTTGGGGTCAGAATCAGTTATGTATCTACAGGTTCCAAAGTAGATGAGATCATCGCTCTATGAGGAGGGGGATTAGGCATGGAATTGCTCGATGCCATAAGAACTAGGAGGAGTATTCGAAAATACGAGGTGGGGAAGGACGTTTCGAAAGAAACGATACAAAAAATTCTTGAACTTGCTTTGAATGCACCCAGTGCAGGGAACAGACAGCCTTGGAGACTGCATGTTGTGAAAAACCAACTCACCAAAAAAGCACTGTGTGAAGCCGCTTTTGGTCAGAAATTCTTGGAAGAGGCGCCTTGGGTCATATGTGTGGTAGCCGTACCTGAAGAGAGCGCTGCGAGGTACGGTGATAGGGGCAGAAACCTTTATTGCATTCAGGATACAGCTGCACTCGTGACATACATTATGCTGATCGCACGTGAGTTCAATCTCGATACTTGCTGGGTGGGAGCTTTCGACGAAAACAGAGCGAATGAAATTCTAGATCTTCCAGCAGGACAAAGGTGCGTTGCTATGATTCCCATAGGCTATGCCGCAGAGCCAAGGAAAGATAGACCGAGAAGATCTTTGGGAGAGATTGTCGTATTTCATGAATGAGGAGGTATCAACATGGCGGTGAATTTGACAGGAAGATCACTTCTCACACTTTTAGAGTACACACCAGAGGAAATAAGCTACTTACTGGATCTTTCTTTCCAAGTGAAAAGGGAAAGTAGAGCCAAGGTTGTACACAGAAGGTTTGTTGGCAAAACTCTTGCCATGATCTTCGAAAAAAGATCCACCAGAACAAGGCTTGCTTTCGAAACAGCCTTTGCTGAAGAAGGTGGACATCCCATTTTCCTTTCGATTCAGGACATACAGCTCGGTGCCAAAGAATCCATTGAAGATACCGCAAGGGTCCTCGGCAGAATGGTTGACGCCATCATGTTTAGAGGGTTCAAGCAGGAAACCGTCGAAGCTCTCGCCAAATACTCAGGTGTACCCGTTTACAATGGCCTAACCGATGTTTTCCACCCAACACAAGTGCTTGCTGATCTCATGACAGTACAGGAAGTCTTCGGTAGGCTCAAGGGTATTAAGCTCGTGTTCGTGGGTGATGGAAGGAACAACATGGCCAATTCCCTCATGATCGGTTGCGCCAAAATGGGTATGCACTACGTCGTATGTTCACCGAAAGAACTCAGACCTGATGAAAAACTTGTAAAGACTTGCTTAGAGGTTGCGAAGGAAACGGGGGCAACGATTCAGATAGAAGAAAACCCTGAAAAAGCCGTTGAAGGAGCTGATGTCATTTACACCGATGTTTGGGCTTCCATGGGGGAAGAAGACAAGCAAGCCGAGCGCGAAAGACTTTTGAGGCCATATCAAGTGAATGAACAGCTGATGAAGAAGACTGCGAAAAGTGAGACCATCTTTATGCACTGTTTACCAGCAATAAAGGGCCAAGAAGTCACGTTCGAAGTCATTGAAGGAAAACAAAGTAAAGTCTGGGATGAGGCTGAAAACAGAAAACATACGATAAAGGCGCTCATGATAGCTACACTTTTGTAAAACAAAAAGCGGAGCCTTTCGGCTCCGCTTCATTTCGGTTCGGCTCTCAATTTATGGGAGTCACATTGACGGCTTGTGGTCCCTTACTTCCTTGCTGGATTTCGAACTGTACTTTTTGACCTTCTCTGAGAGTCTTGAATCCGTCAGTTCTGATCGCGGAAAAGTGTACAAACACATCTTCTCCGTTGTCCCTTGTGATGAAGCCGTAACCTTTCTTAGCATCGAACCACTTAACTGTACCGTTGTACATGCTTCTAACCTCCTAATACTTGGTGCTTTCTGCACCGTGCTGATTTAATATATCATGCTTTTAGAGAAGGCACTCTGAGGATGGATAAAAAAACATTGCTGGAATGTGATTGTTACAGAAAGGATGGGACGCTTGGATTTGGCGATCACACCTGCACGGATCGAGGAAGCACAACACTTTGTTGAACTTGCGTTGATGAGTGGAAGGGGATTCCTCGAAGTTCTTTTCGAAGATCAAAGTAGAAAAATTCTCGAGGCACTTTATATCGAAAAGGGGAATCTTTTCAGTCATGAATGTTGTATGTTTGCGAAGTTTGGTAACCACATCGCAGGAATGGTGTTAGCTTATCCTTATGAATACAGTGCCAAATTTAGGTTGAGAACCGGTTTTCTTCTGATCAAAGAGATGGGAATTTCAAGTGTACTCCGCTTGTTAAGCGTGGACAGAGCCATTGGTAAACACGGTAAGAACGAGTTTTATATCAGTAACCTTGCTGTCTATCCTGATTTCCGAAATAAAGGTCTTGCACGTGGACTTCTACAGTATTGTTTTGAGGCTGCTAAACGGGCGCTCAGTACCAAGGTGACTTTGGATGTTGAAGAAGAAAACGAAGTAGCGATCAAGCTTTACACAAAGATGGGTTTTCAATTCGAAAGAAAATCAACGATAAAGTTAGGGAAGAACATTTTCCATTTTGTGAGGATGTCGAAGCCGATTTGATCAACACTGCATTATAATCTCATAGAACGAAACATGAAAGTAGAACGATTGAACTTTTCATGAAGTCGAATTGAGGGAACTCGCAGAAAGGGAGGTAAGATTATGAACGGTTGGAAAAGGTGTACAAATTGCGGCGAGAAGTGCAAAAATGACGCGAGAAAGTGCCCAGCTTGCGGTACACCTTTCGAGAAAAAAGAGTGTCCAGATTGCGGGGCTGTGATCGATGATGACATCGATGAATGCCCCATTTGCGGTTGGTTGTTTTCTGAAGAATTTTTCGACGAGTACGAGGAGGATTACGATTACGAGGATCTTGAAGATTTTCACGATCTGTCTGACTACGAAGATGAAGACTGAGGTGTGAAACATGATTCTGTTAAGAAACGTTGTTGTTTATTCGCCACATCCCATTGGAATTAGGGATATTTTAATCGTTGCTGATAAAATCGCTGCGATCGATGAACGTTTGACTGTCAATCTCCCTCATCTCAAGACAATAGATTGTACCAGTAAAATAGCGGTTCCTGGTTTCATCGACAATCATGTACATCTGTTAGGTGGAGGTGGTGAAGGAGGTTTTAGAACTCGAACCCCAGAACTTTCTTTCTCAGAATTGGTGCGCTCTGGAACGACTACAGTCGTTGGATGTCTTGGGACGGACGGCGTAACTAGAAGTTTAGAGTCGCTCTATGCAAAAGCCAAAGCTTTAGAGGAGGAAGGTGTTTCGAGTTACATTTACGTTGGTTCCTACCGAGTCCCACCAGTGACTTTCACAGGTAGTATCATTAAAGATCTCGTCTTGATCGATAAGGTCATAGGTGTTGGAGAGATTGCCATCAGCGATCACAGGTCCTCTCAACCAACGATGGACGAATTGAAACGCCTCGTGTCAGATGCAAGAGTGGGTGGTATGCTGAGTGGTAAAGCTGGATTGGTCAATGTTCATGTCGGAGACGGATCTGCTATGTTAGAACCTCTTTTTCACTTGATCGAAACCACTGAAATACCTGTCACCCAATTTTTGCCAACACACATCAACAGGAATCTTAAACTGCTGGCAGAATCAGCAAAATGGTTAGCGATAGGTGGCACGATAGATTTGACCACGAGTGTATCTGATTTGCTCGAAAAAAGATTGCAACCTTGGTACATTTTCAGCGAACTTTTGAAAGAAGGTTTTGAAAATCAAATCACTTTCAGTTCTGATGGCCAAGGGAGTCTACCTCGTTTCGATGAGGGTGGAAGTTTCGTAGGGCTTGACGTTGGAAAAGTTCGCACGCTCTATGAACAAATGGTGTTGGCTGTGAAGAACGGGGTTTCGCTCGAAAAGGCTTTATTGCCTGTCACGCAAAATGTTGCGAGAATGCTGAAGCTGAATAGGAAGGGTCTAATTTCTGAGGGAATGGATGGAGATATAGTCCTTCTAGATCAAGACTTCAATATAGACACAGTCATAGCAAAAGGCAAGGTTTTGATGCTCAATAAACAACAGCTTGTTAAAGGAACATTTGAAATTTGAGGTAGAATAAGCTTGAGAAAAATTGCACTTGGAGGGGTACTTTTGAGTAAAATTCCAAAGCCTGTCATAAGAAGACTCGCGGTTTATTTGAGGTGCCTCTCGGAGTTGGAAGAGAAAGGCATCAAGCTTGTATCCTCAAAACAACTTGCGTCCATGTTACACATAAAAGACTCCCAGGTGAGGAAGGATCTTTCTTATTTCGGTAATCTTGGTCACAGGGGCATTGGCTACGACGTTAAGGGGTTGGCAAGAAAGTTGCGTGAGGTGCTCGGTTTGTACAAAATTTGGTCAGTGATAATTCTCGGTGCAGGTAACATAGGAAGAGCTTTAGCAAATCATAGGCGTTTAGAGCAAAACAATTTCAAAGTGAAGGCTGTCTTCGATATAGATAAACGAAAGATAGGTAAGCAAATCGCACCTGGTTTGATTGTCAAGAATGTCGACGAGCTCGAACATTTTGTGAGGCAGAATGGGGTAGATATAGCAGTGCTTGCTGTACCTGCAGACGTCGCGAACGAGCTCGCCAACCGCTTGGAGATTTCTGGGGTGAAAGGTATAATATGTTTTGCTCCGACAACTTTGAGTTGTAAGATTCCCGTGGAGTATGTCGACATAACTGTGTTTTTCAAGACACTGGCGCACACCATTGTGAACAGTTCATACAACATATAGTATACTATTGATCAAAGACACAATAAGTAGTATAATCACCCCTGGAAAGGGGGTTTTTTTATGCACGAGCTTGTGAAAAGGTGGCAGAGTATCTCTCCGTCTCAGAATGCTGAAAAGATTCTTAGGGAGAGGTACTATTTGAAAAACCGTGAGGGAGAATACATCGAAAATAGTTGGAATGAGCTTTCGAGGAGAGTTGCGCGTGTCATAGCCAGTGCCGAGCTTGTGAACAATCCGCGCTTGAAGAGCATGTCTCCCGCTGAGTGCTTGGATCACATCAAATATTGGGAGGAATCGTTTTATGAGTTACTTTCGAGTCGAATTTTCATTCCGAACAGTCCGACACTTTTCAACGCAGGAATGGGTGTCGATTTTGAATTACTCTACAAGCCAATCGAGAACATGAAACTTGAAGATTACGAGCAAATAGTTCGTCAAAGGAACCATCTTCATATGCTCTCGGCCTGCTTCGTTGTACCTGTTGAAGACAGTATAGATGGTATTTTTACGGCGGTGAAGGAATTCGCTTTGATCACAAAGGTGGGAGGAGGTATTGGAAGCAATTTCAGTACGTTGAGACCAAACGGTAGTTTCGTTGCTGGAACGCATGGTAAAGCCTCTGGGCCAATAAGTTTCATGCACGTGTTCAACTCTGCCGTTTCTGTTGTTGAGCAAGGTTACAGAAGAAGAGGAGCTTTGATGGGAATTTTGAACATCGATCATCCCGATATCGTTGATTTCATACACGCCAAACGTGGTAACGATGGTGAACGCATACTCAAGTTTTTCAACATATCAGTGGGTATTCCCATGGAACGTGAGGAGCTGCTGAAACTCTACGAGAAAGATGGTTACATCGAGCTTCAACATCCAAAATGGTCTGGAGAGAAACGTATTAGGGTTAGAGAGATCTTCGAAATGATAGCAAGAAATGCTTGGGAAACGGGCGATCCGGGCATGGTGTTTCTTGGTGAGATGAACAAGTACTACGCACTTTACCCGGTGAGGCAAATCATTTCTACAAATCCGTGTGGTGAGATTGGATTGGGTCCATACGAAGCGTGCAACCTTGGATCCATAGATGTTGCAAAGCTCTTCGATGGTACGAAGTTTTACTGGGAAGTGCTTGAGAAAATTGTCAGGGTGGCCGTCAGATTCTTGGATAACGTCATAGATGTGAATGTTTTTCCAATCGATAAAATCGAACGAGCAGTGAAAGAATCAAGAAGGCTCGGTTTGGGTATCATGGGTTTTGCAGATTTACTTTATCAAATGGAGATACCTTACAATTCTGAAGAAGCTCGCTGTTTTGCAAAGAATTTGATGGCTTTCATCTCCTTCCATGCACATGAAGCTTCTTCGGATCTTGGTGAAGAGAAGGGAAACTTCCCTCTCTTTTCTCAGAGCAGGTTTGTGCAACAAGAAGATTTCATACCCTTCTCGATGGACATGAGTGATTACGACGAAGAGATAAAGGAACATTTCAAAACCAGAGCAAAGAGATTCAAGAGAAACGTTGCAGTGCTAGCGATTGCGCCCACAGGGTCTATTTCCAACATAGCTGATACCTCTTCAGGTTTGGAACCAAATTTTCTGCTGGCTTACGTTAGGTACGTGAACAAGCAGAACAGTGGAGAGCGAGAACCCTTGCTCTATGTGAATGAAGTTTTGAGGAAAAAGTTGAACGGAGAGGTTTTGAAAAGAATAGAAGACAAACTTATAGAACAGGGGACTCTGAAAAATCTTGACGTGGACGAAAAATGGAAGAGCATCTTTGTGGTGGCACTGGATATAAGCCCGAAGGATCATCTGCTCATGCAGGAAGCGTTCCAATGTTATGTCGATAACAATATTTCAAAGACCATTAACATGCCAAACTCTTCAACAGTTCAAGATGTTTTGGACATCTATGTCGAGGCTTTAAAGCATAGAATACGCGGTTTGACTGTGTATCGCGATGGTTCATTGAGAACACAGGTTCTTACGGCAACTAAGGCGGCACAAAAGAAAGAAAGCAAGTTACAATTCTTCATTGTAGATGAGAAGCACAAGCTCAGACCGCGCCCAAGGAAAGAAACGTTGAGGAGTGTAACGAGGAAGTACAGAACGCCCGAAGGGACAACTTACATAACTGTTTCTTTCGATGATAACGGAGAAGCCATAGAAATCTTTCTCTCCAACGGCACAGAGATAGCTGAAGCCATAGGAAGACTTTGCTCAATAGCCCTCAGAGCAGGGGTTTCACCGGATGAGATCATAGAACAGTTAATCAAAGTGAAAGGCGGGTACGTGAGGAACGTTGGTATGGAGATCAAGAAAGCGATAGAAGATTTTTCATTGCTCTGGCCATCTTCTTCTGAAAATAACGTTTCAACAGGGACTTTCAAAAGCAATGAGGAGATAGAAAGATTTGTGGAAGCAAACAAACTCGAATGGCGAGAGGGTTACTACGTTGATTCTCTGGGAAACGTTTATTGTCCTGCATGCCTGAGTAAAAACTCTTTGTTCAAACAAGAAGGTTGTATCTCGTGTAGAAGCTGTGGTTGGTCAAGGTGTGGGTGAAAAATAAAGCCGGCCTTTAAGGCCGGCTCACTTTTCTTGCTGTTCTTCAGGTTCAACGAGTTTTCTGAGTTCTTCATCCTTTTCTAGCAAATCTTCCCAGGCTTTGGACACCCGTTCGAACTCTTCTTCAGATTCCACCGAATTTATGTAGAGTCCACCATCCTCGGCCTCTTTAACTTCGAACGGGTAGATATCACCGAACTGCTGGATTTCTCCTTCCTCGTTTACCATGATTTCCTCACAGATCCAGTACTTCTTCGTTCCATCTTCAATTTCTGCAAGCACCACAAAATGATGCTCATGACCTTGTTCATCTGTCAACACGAACACGTCTAGATCCTCTTCTCTCATGTTACCAGCTCCCTTCAAACCGAACAGTAACTAAATAATACCACACTTTCAAAGGAAGCGCTCGAGAGTGTACAAGATAAAGATTCAGTTAAGAAATCAGAAAAGATGAGGAAAGCTGTGAATCGTGTGGTAAAATAATTTCGAAAAGAATCAAAATGATTTCAAGCTCCACTCTATTGTGTGAACACGAACATATTATAGCAGCGCGGGGTGATGAGGATGAAGAGTCTAACGTTGATCCTCTTAATGATTTCAAGCTTTTTATACGCTTATTCGGTGGTTCTTCTCATCACGGGTGAAGTGGCCGGAAATGCTATTTACGAGATGGCCGTATCTGGTGCGAAGAGAGCAGCACAAGATTTTGGATTCGAAGTGAAGGTAGTCGAAGGTGGGTACAACCCTGCTCGTTGGGCAACTTTACTCACAAGCCTGGCTGCTTCGCGAAGTTACGATCTCATAGTGACGTTCACTGAGGGCATGCCGAAAAACGTTGAAACCACGGCCAGAGCTTTTCCGAATCAAAAGATAGTATTGGTAGATGCTATAGCACCGATACTGCCAAACGTGTATTCTGTAGCTTTCAAAGACGAGGAAATGGCATACCTTGCAGGTTATTTTGCCGCCTTGGTGACTAAAAGTGACATGCCTAACGCCAATGAAGATCTCAAAGTGGGCATGATCGCAGGAGATGTTTATCCTGCCATGATGAATAAGATTAAACCTGCATATGAGAAAGGTGTGAAAGATGTCGATCCTAACGCACGCGTGATCTTTTCAGTTGTCGGTAGTTGGGCTGATCCAAGTAAGGGAGCTGAACTTGCACAAGTTCAGTATGAACAGGGTGTCGATGTTATATTCCTCGTAGCCGGAGGTTCGGGCATGGGTGCTGTCAGAAAAGCAAGAGAAATGAGAAAATACGTGATAGGTGTCGATTCGAACTATATTGAGAGAGATCCTGAGGTGATCCTTGCGTGTGCACTGAAGCACATCGACCGAGCCATCTATGAGATTCTGGCGAAGGCGGTGAAAAATCAGCTGAAGTTCGGTACAAGTGAAGTGTGGGGAATTAAAGAAGGAATGATAGGTTTCACGTTCGATGATCCGAACTATTTGAAGAATGTACCGAAGGAAATCAATTTACAAATGTTGAGAGTGTATGAGAAGCTAAAAGAGGGGTTGATCGCACCATTACCGTGAAGCAAGAACCATTGGTTCAAATGTTGGATATTCATAAAACTTTTCACATGTCAGGTGTGAACGCCTTAAAGGCAGTGAACCTTTCTTTACATGCTGGAACTATCCATGTGTTGCTTGGCGCGAACGGCGCGGGGAAAACGACGCTGGCCAGAATTCTATGTGGTGAATTACGACCCGAAACGGGTCGGATCTTACTGAATGGAAAAACTGTCAATTTCAAAAAACCGAGAGACGCGATGCACAACGGTATAGTTTTAGTTCATCAAGATTTACATTTGGTAGACGATTTGACTATTTTTGAAAATATTTTTGTTGGACGAGAACCAAGTAGATCAATCTTTCTCAGCAAGAAAAAAGCTGAAAGCATGATCAAGAAATTCTCCGAGGAATTTGCGTTGCCCCCTCTCAACCTCAGGGTGGAGAATTTAAGTATGTCTGAGAAGCAGAAGATTGAGATAGCACGTGCCTTAATATCTGGTGCGAGAATTTTGATTTTTGATGAACCGACAGTTTATTTGGACGAGGAAGAACAATCAAAGTTGTTCAAGATTATGCAAACTTTGAAAAGATCAGGTTGTGCCATCTTACTAATAACGCATGATATTTATCAAGCTTTGAAAATAGCTGATTTTTTGACGGTGCTGAGAGAAGGTGAAGTGGCTCTGAGCGGTGAAGTTTCACGTTTTACCATTCAGCAGGTTTTGAACGCAATGGGGCTATCTTCAACGAAAGTGGAATCAAAGCGGATTCCAAGGGGGGGAGAAAATCTTCTAGAAGTTCTCGATCTTTCAGTGAAGGTTAAGGGCAAGCTCGTTCTGGACAGATTTTCTCTCAGTTTCAAAGAGGGAGAAATCGTCGGGCTCTTTGGTCTTGGAAAGGACGGTCATTTTGATTTTTTAGATGTGATCATGGGCTTGAAAAAACCATCTTCTGGAAAGGTGATCTTCAAAGGACTAGAGATAACGAATCTTTCAGTCCGAGAGAGAAGAAAACTTGGTATAGCTTATATACCAGAAGATCGCTTAAGCGAAGCAGTGAACCCAACCGCTTCGGTCTTAGAAAACACTGTGGTGAATGTATATCACGAAAAACCTTATTCTAGATTTGGATTTTTAAACTGGCAATCTCTTCAACGATGTGCACTCTCCATGTTACAAGAATTCGGCGTGAAGTTTCAATCGCTCTGGCAACCTGTGAGTACACTTTCGGGGGGAAATCTACAGAGGTTGATTCTCGCTCGTGAATTAGCTCAAAAACCAAAACTCGTTTTAGCTTGTAAACCTACTGCTGGGCTCGACATACAATTTCAAAGTTATGCATCGGAAAAATTCCGAGAAATCAGCTTGAATGGAGCTGTTTTGATCGCTACGAATGATATCGAAGAAGTTGCGAATCTCTGTGATAGAGTGATCGTGTTTTCTAAGGGAAAGGTTAAAAGGATCGTGCTTGTCAGTGGGAGTTTTGTCAAGCAAGACGTTTTTGCCTCGCTCGTTGGTGATAAAAGATGAAAAATCTAAAACTAGTTTTTTCTTCGATGTTGAACATCTTGTTGGCCTTGCTTGTAGGTATGGTTGTACTGCTCTTCATTTCGAAGGAACCCATCGCGACTCTTAAATGGTTCTTTCTTGGTCCTTTCACAAATTTCTATTTTTTCGGAAACATGCTTGCCGCATCGATCCCACTCATTTTTACTGGGTTGGCAGCTTCTGTTGGTTTCCACGCAAATGTGTTCAATCTCGGCTTAGAGGGTCAGTACTATTTTGGAGCGATCGTTGGGACAGTCATCGGCTTGAATGTATCAAAACTTGGTTTGTTTTCGATACCATTCATCATCTTGATGTCTTTCTCTATTGGTTCTTTACTGTTTTTACCTTCGGTTTTGTTGAGATTGAAGTTTGGTTTCAGCGAGCTCATAAGTTCATTCATGATAGGACAGATTTTCATTTATGTGGGAGATTTCTTTCTGAATGGTCCTCTCAGAGACCCTCAAGCTGCTTTGTCAGCTACGAAGTACCTCGACGAAACCGCTAGACTCCCGAAGATTTTGCCACCGTCTAATTTGCATGTTGGATATGTAATAGGAATTGGTTTGTGCTTTCTTGCACATTCGTTGTACAAGCATGCTGTGATAGGTTACGAATTCAAAATGGTGAGAGGAAATCCCCGCTTTGCTAACGTATCCGGTATGAATGTGGCAAAGATTTTGTCGATAGCTGCGATATTCAGTGGAGGACTCGCTGCGATGGGAGGAATGATCGATGTGTTGGGCGTACACGGAAGAGTTGTGCGGGGCTTTTCGCACGGTAACGGATTCAATGGGATAGCGGTTTCACTGTTGGTGAAGAACAAACCTTTGTTGATCGTTTTTTCAGCTTTGTTTTTTGCCTACATGGAAAGTGGTGCGGAGATAGCTTCCATGATGGTCCAAACACCACCCGAAATTTCCAAAGTCATTCAAGGGGTTGTTTTTTGCTTGGTTACTGCCGAAAATGTACTGTTGTGGAGGAAAAAGTATGATCTTGATTCAACTGCTTAGAGCATCGATTTCATCTGCTTTGCCTATAGCAATCGCGGCCGTGGGTGCTTTATACACGCAGTTGGCTGGAAAACTGAACATAGCGATAGAGGGTTTGATGCTTCTCTCTTGCTTCGTTGCGGTTTACGTTGCGGATAGAATCGGCCTGCTCATCGCAGTTTTGAGTGCCATGCTCGTCTCCTGTTTGATATCGGTTGTGGTTTGGTTACTTCACAGATATTTGATGGCGAACATCTTCGTCGTGGGTGTTGGTATCAATATCCTAACCTCAGGATTTGTTGTGCTGCTCTCCTCTACAGTACTTGGTTCAAAGGGTACCGTTTTCTTTGAAAACATCCAGAAGATTCCCATTATACGTGCTAAGTTCTTTGAGAAAAATTCGTTGCTTCAGGCTGTGTTTTCTGGTTACAATGTGCTTGAATTATTTGCCTTGAGTTTAATAGTTGTTTCTTGGTTGGTCGTTAGAAAGACGCCTTTCGGATTACGCTTGAGAGTTTTGGGAAAGAGTGAAACAGTAGCGAGCCATCTTGGATTGAACGTCAACGTGATCAGATTGGCAAGCTTTGTTCTTTGCGGTCTTTTTTGCGGATTAGCTGGTGCCATGCTTTCCCTACCTTTGGGTTTGTTTGTGACAGGCATGACCAATAACAGAGGTTGGCTCGCACTGGTTGCAACTGTTCTGGGTGGGGAGAATCCTTCAACGGTGTTCATCGTGTCCCTCGTTCTTGGTTTAACAATGTCACTTTCAAACAGATTGCAAATCTTTTTGAGATTGCCCGCAGAGATTGTTCTATCCCTACCACTCATCCTGACCCTGTGCGTTGTGCTGCTCCACAATATTTTAAAAACTGTCAGAAGGAGTTGATCAAGGTGAAAAAAAGCGTTTATCACCGGCTTAAAGATTTCCTACCTGAAATGAAAGGTGTCTACGGAGAAATCGCGCGGCATATTGTGGAGAACCCCAACATGGTAATCGAAATGAAGATAACGGACTTTGCCAAAGTCATTCGTGTGTCTCCAGCTTCGTTGGTAGATTTCTGCAAGAAATTGGGCTTTAGTGGTTTTAAAGAATTTCGTCTAGCTCTCGCACAGGAAATAAGTTTACTTGAATCCATGAAACCTGATATGGAGAGAATATCGGATGTATTTCGTAATTATTTTGATTTCGCTGTGAGTGAAGTTAGAGAATCATTGGAGCTTGTCAATGACGAGGCGGTTACGAAGGCCGCGAGCGTGCTGATGAACAGTTCGATCATCGAAATAGTAGCGTACGGTTTTGATACAGTGGCTGCACGTGATTTATTCCTCAAACTCAAACAGTTCGGATTCCATGTGAATTTCTTTGAGAACCCATTCTTGCAGAGTATATCAGCATCTTTTCTCAACAAAGAGTCTTCTCTTGTGGCTATATCCAGTAGTCATTCCTCACGTGATCTTCTGGATGCAGTCAACTATGCGAAAAAAGCCGGGGCGACTGTGATAGCTGTGGCACCTCCAAGCTCAACTGTGATGGATCTGGCGGACGTGTCATTACCGGTGTATGTAAAAACTGAGGTACTGTCTGAGGGTGGTTTTCTAACCAGATTCGTCCAACTTTTCATTGTAGACTTGTTGCTTTTGAAAATGATCGATATGAACAAGCAAAGGTTTAAAGATTTGTACGCACACTTTGAGGAGGTATTGAGGTACAAGAGGAGGGGAGATCGAGGTGTCTTCTGACCTTATCATGACAGTAGATATTGGAACGACAAATGTCAAAATTGCGCTATTCGATTTGGATGGGAATAAAACGTTTCATTTTGAAAGGAGGTGCACTGAAAGCACTTTCAATGGAAGGCACGAGATAGATCCCAGGAAGTGGTGGGTGGCTTTTTCAATAGGTGTGAACAGTGTCGAAGAGAAAATGAAAAGGCACATTCGAGCCATATGTATCAGTAGTCAAGGACCAACGATCGTGCTCGTCGACGAGAATGGAAGGCTGGTTCATAAAGCTGTGAGCTGGCTTGATAACAGGGGAGCAGAACGTATTCATTGGCTAAGAACACAAGGCTTAGATGAACAAACAGCCTCAACCACAGCCAAACTGCTCGAGTTAGCGAAGATTGTAAACGGTAGAACCTATCTGCTTCAACCGAGTGATTACCTTATTTTGAAACTGACAGGTTTGTTCGTCAATGCTACCTTTCACCAGTATGGTTATTCTCCTTGGTACAAGGAAGTTCTAGAGAAGTTCGAGCTCAGTGATACTTTCTTGATTCCAAGCCTAGTTGAACCTTCGAAGGCGATCGGAAGAATTATCAAAAGGGTTGCCAAACATTTTCGATTACCTGAGGAAACGATCGTTGTAGCGGGTGCGCCAGATTTTGCAGCAGCCCTTATAGGTACTGGTACACTCAGACCGGGTATCGTATGTGATAGGGCAGGCACCTCAGAGGGAGTAACTCTCTGCAGCGATGCAAAGATAGATGTTCCTGGGTTGATCACAACACCTTTCTTCATGGGCAATTTTTGGAAAATCAGTGGTGTTTTGACTTCTTCTGGGAAAGCTATCGAGTGGGTTGCAAACAGCGTGGCGCGTTTTAGGAGTATCGAAGAACTTTCCTTATCGAGTATCCGAAGACCCACCGGAGTGATTTTTCTACCACATCTCGTTGGAGAAAGGAGCCCATACTGGAACGAAAACCTGAGAGGGGTTCTCTTCGGACTAGGGCTGGAAGTGAACGCGAAAAGCTTGATTGTTTCTGCCGCGGAAGGTGTTGCTTTTGCTGTGAAGCACATCATCGACGAGATGAAAAAAGCTGGGGCAAAAATTGTGACCATTAGAACGACTGGTGGGCAAGCCAGCAATGAACTTTGGAATCAAATAAAGGCTGACGTACTCGGAATGAATGTAGAGGTCGTTCAACCCGATGCCGAATTGCTCGGCTGTGCGATATTGGCTGCATCTTACTTGATTGAGGAACCTTTCATGCAAATAGCACAGAGACTTGTAAAGGTGAAGAAACACTTCATTCCTGACGAAAAGAAGAACGCTATTTATGACAAGCTGTATCAAATTTATCTCGAATTGCACGAGAGAAATCTCGATCTTTTTGACAAGTTGAAACTTTGTTCAAGCGATAGCTGAGAAAAATTTGACCGCAGCTGATATGTTGGCTTGCGGGTTGTAACCACCTTCTTGAACAACTAAAGTTGGTATTTTAAGTTTTCCTATCGCTTTTCCTATTCGGGCAAAATCATCGTCGTTAAGGGAGAATCCTCCGACCGGATCGTCCTTGTGTGTATCAAAACCGAGAGACACTATGAGTACATCTGGGTAGTAGTCTTTTACCTCTCTGAGCGCTTGGTCGAGCGCTTCTGAGTACTTCGACCAATCGGATTTGGCAGGTAGCGGCAAGTTGATGTTGAAGCCTTCCCCTGGACCTTCACCGGTCTCGCTTTCTCGGCCGCTGATCCACGGGTAGAAAATATCTGGATCTCCGTGTATCGATACGTACAGAACGCGATCAGTACTATAAAAAATATCTTGTGTCCCATTTCCGTGGTGGAAATCCAGATCCAGTATCGCTATCCCATCGGCTCCGTCCTTCAGAAAATAAACTGCTGCAACCGCGGCGTTGTTGAAATAGCAATATCCACCACAAGCGCTGCGCGTCGCATGATGCCCAGGTGGTCGTACGAGTGCATAAACCAAATTTGTCCTTCCAGTGAGCAACGTCGCTGCCGTTAATGTTACATCAACGGCCCTCTTAGCAGATTCAAAAGTAGTGCTGGAAATTGGTGTACCCGTGTCGAAGCAAAGATCGTATCCAAACAACTCTGCTATATATTCTTCGTTTGGCTGAAGCGAGGCGCACTTGTTCTTCAACCATTTCACGTAACGCTCTTCATGGACTAGATAGATATAGCTCATAGGAAAAGTGTTTGGGGAATGTATGTTGTCGAAACCATTCATGATCAAAGCATCTTTAATTGATTCAATACGATCAGGTTTTTCTGGATTTTCTATGAACCTGCCCTTGTCGATCTCTTTCGAAGGTCTATGTAAAACGTGTTTGGGATCGTAAACGATTTTCAGTCTCCCATCATCCTTTCAATCTTTTGTATCCTCTCAGAGTGCCTGCCACCTTCAAAATTCGACGAGAGAAAAGCGTCTACAATCCAATGAGCCAGTTCAATTCCTAAGAACCTACCTGGTAGCACGAGTACGTTCGCGTTGTTGTGCGCCCTTGCGAGTCTAGCCATCTCGGGAAACAAACACAAAGCAGCTCTTATACCCTTGACCCTGTTGGCTGCGATGCTCATACCTATACCAGTACCGCAGATGAGTATACCAAAATCTGTCTTGTTCTCCTTTATATCTTGAACCACTTTTTTAGCGAAATCTGGATAGTCTGCGGCATCTTCCGAATAGGTTCCCTCATCGATAACTTTGATCCCTTTATCAATCAAATAAGCTTTGACGGCTTCTTTTAATCTAAAACCTGCATGATCGCAACCAATAGCGATTCTCATCCATTGCCCTCCAAGAAAAATTTCAAAGCTTCCTCAACGCTCGAATAAATTTTGAAAACCCCTTCAAGCGATGTTATTTTGAAGATTCGTTTCAGATTATCGTGGAGGCCACAGAGCACGAGAGATCCACCGTTCAACCTTGCGGCGCGTTGTAAACCTAAAAGAGCTCCGAGCGCTGAGCTGTCTATATAGTCTACGTCTGAAAGATCCATGATTATGTTGCTCTTTCCAACATTTATGTATGTATCCTTAACGAAATTTTTTAAGTGAGGAGAATTACTCATGTCCATCTCCCCATGAAGTTTAATGACAACAACGTTTTTGAGCTCAACCGCTGTCCAATTTCTGTCATTCATATATACGGATCACTCCCACGACCTTCCCAGTGATCTTCACACGCGAAGGTTCAACTTCTATTGTTTGCATTGAAGCATTCGCTGGTTTAAGCAACACTTTTCCTGACTTGAAATATATCTTCTTTAAAGTTGCTTGATCATTGTCCACTAGCACCGAAACTATATCTCCATTTTCTGCGGTTTCCTGTTTTCTCATCACGACATAATCATTTTCAATGATATGTTCATCGATCATGCTGTCTCCTTTAACTTTGAGGACGTAATACTCAAAACCAACCTTGATTATCTGTTTTGGAACCTCGATCATTTCAATAGCGTGTTCGATCGCTTCAATTGCTGTGCCAGCAGCGATGGTGCCGACGACTGGTAATTTGACAGCTTCCCCCATGTTGAGGAGTTTTATGCTCCTTGCTTTTTTAGAACGCGAGATGTAACCTTTCTTTTCCAATGCAACCAAATGCATCATAGCTCCACGCGGAGTTATGCGAAAAGCTTTAGCTACGTCTCTAATACTTGGTGAGTAACCATGGCTTTCAACGTAAGAAATTATGAAATCCAGAACCTTCTTTTGCCTTTCAGTCAATTGTCTCACGTATCAAACACCACCCTCAAAACGATTTTGTCGGATTTCTCGACACTCAAACCGTGGTACGTGACGGCCTTAAGTTCCGTGCCATCGATTCTTTCAAATTCTCGGAATTTACATACGAGTTTCTCATCTTCAACGTAACAATCCTCCGGGAACAATTTCTTCGACTCCAGTAGGTATATCCAATCATTCACGATGTCAAACACAGCATCCTCTAGACTTTCTGGCAAATCATACTCAACAACGACTTCACGTTCCTTCAATTGCACCGAGTAGTGGTCTTTGAAGATGTTGATGAATTCCTTGAAAAGTTGTTCTTCGCTGTGGCACACTATCTCGTAACGAACATCAGCTGTGTGGTTCAGCTGTCGATACACGTTTCCACCACCGCAAAATGAGACACCTCGTCGGCATCGGAGAGCTCTAGAACCTTGACCCCTTTGGCAGTACGACCCACTACACTTATACTTGAAACTCTGAAGCGTATTGAATGACCATTTTTGGTGAGTACGATCACATCAGATTCTGAGTTTTTGATGAGTTCGGCACCACAAAGAAAGCCGACTTTCTCAACACTTGGCATCGTTTTGATACCGACTCCCCCGCGACTCTGTAACCTGTATTCATTCAAAGGCGTCCGTTTGCCAAAACCTTTTGTTGTTATTGTTAATATTTCTCCCTCATCGTTTGACAGCACAACCATTCCGACAACTTCGTCATCATCGCGGAGTGAGATGGCATTGACACCCATGGCGGAACGCCCCATTTGACGCACTTCTTTGATTGGAAATCTGATCGACATACCTTTTTTCGTTATGATCAAAACTTCCCTATCTTCTTCATTACAAACGCTCGCAGCCACAACAGAATCTCCATCATCAAAAGTTATAGCCCTAATACCGCGTGCCGTCGCATTCTCAAATTCCAAAAGAGGGGTCCTCTTGATCTTGCCTTTTTTTGTCACAAGTACAAGATCACCGTACCAGTTGTTGAACGGTATTATTGTCAATACTGTTTCGCCTTCTTCCAAGTTCAGATAAGCTCTGATAGGTTTACCTTTGCTATCTCTGCTACTGAGTTCAAATTCGTGGTTCTTGAGAACGAATGCTCTGCCATGTGAGCTGACAAAAATTGTTTTGGAGTGAATACGGCTGGCACACACCAGCGCTATTTCATCATCTTCGGCAATCCTTGCACCCAGGATGCCTTTTCCTCCCCTCTTTTGACTTTTATAATCGTTCAGGCTACTCGCTTTTACGTAACCTTTCTCTGTGAGCACGATGACGATGTCTTCATCTGGGATGAGATCTTCAGGGGCGTAATCGAGATCCTCATCGATGTTCACAATTTGTGTCCGCCGCTCATCACCATGCTTGCGTTTCAGCTCCTCAAGTTCATCGTTTATAACTTCGTATACTTTCGCATCGTTTGATATGATTTGCTTGACGAGCTCAATTCTTTTTATGAGATCGGAGTATTCGGACTTTAGCTTCTCGATCTCCAAACTAGTCAGCCTTCCAAGGCGCATGTCTAGAATAGCCTTGGCCTGCTCTTCAGTCACGGCGAGAAGATTGACCAAGTTTTTAATAGCTTCTTCGTTGCTTTTACTGTTTCTGATGATATCCACAACACTTCCTATAGATCTTGCCGCTTTCATTAAGCCTTCCAGTACGTGAGCTCTCTTTGAATAGATCTTCAGTTCATACTCTGCTTTTCTCCTTATTACATTGAACCGATGCTGCACGAAAGCGCGTATCAATTGATGCAAATTCATCAACTTGGGACGGTTGTTGTCTATTACCAGCATTTGAACGTTGAAACTTGCTTGCAAGGAAGTGTGTTTATAAAGGTTGTTCAGAACAAGCTTATAATTCCCATTCTTTGGAATTTCTATGACGATCCTCAAGCCTTTCTTGTCAGATTCATCCCTTACGTTTTTTATCTGAATCTTTGGGTTCTTCTCAGCGTATCGTACTATCTCTTCGATGAGTGCCGCCTTGCTGACTCCATACGGAATCTCACTGATCACTATTTGATCGTGTTTCTTCCCTTCCTCAAAATGGATCTTACTGCGCATGACGATCTTGCCCCTACCTGTTGAGTAGATCTCTCTCAAACTGCCAGCGTTCACTACGATACCACCTGTAGGGAAATCTGGTCCTTTTATGTGGGTCAATAGATCGTCAACGCTGCAGTTAGGATTCCGTATAAAGAACTGTATTGCATTCACAACTTCGATTAAGTTGTGGGGAGGGATGTTCGTTGCCATGCCTACCGCTATGCCAGACGCACCGTTCAGTAATAGGTTTGGAATCTTCGATGGGAGAACTTTCGGTTCTTTCAGGGTACCATCGAAATTGTTCTCCATTTCGATCGTATCTTTATCGATATCTTCGAGCATTTCTTCCGCGATCTTAGACAACTTGGCTTCAGTGTACCTCATGGCTGCCGGTGGATCTTTATCTATAGAACCAAAGTTTCCCTGTCCTATGACCAGAGGATATCTCATCGTGAAGGGCTGTGCCAATCTTACTAGCGCATCGTAAACAGCCATGTCACCGTGTGGGTGGTACTTTCCGAGTACTTCACCCACGATCCTTGCGCATTTCTTCGATTGTGAATTGTGTGAGAGGCCAAGTTCATGCATTACATAAAGTATCCTTCTTTGAACGGGCTTCAGACCATCTCGAACATCGGGTATAGCACGTCCTATAATGACGCTCATGGAATAATTCATGTACTGTTGTACCAGCTCGTCTTCTATGTTCTTCGTGAGGATCTCAGACATCTCTCTTACCTCCTATGAAACTTTCGAACCGGGGGCCGCACCACCATCGATGGTGATCAATCTGACTTGATCCTTATCGTGCGCTGCCAAAAGCATGCCCTGTGACTCTACACCCATAAGTTTGGCTGGTTTAAGGTTCGCAACGACCACAATGTTCTTACCGATCAGTTGATCCGGTTCATAATACTTCGCGATGCCCGCGACGATCTGTCTCACACCAAGTTCCCCAAGATCCACCAAAAGTTTGAGCAACTTTTCTGATCCCTTGATCCTCTCAGCTGAAAGTATTTTCGCCACCCTGAGATCGACCTTTTTAAAATCGTTGATATCCAAGAGTGCAACATCGGTGCTTTTTTCCTCAGATTGAACTTTTTGATCGGCTTTCAATTCTACTTTTTGAAAGAGAGGGGCACCATGATTGATTTTCTGCCCACTGTTTATCGTGTTCCACACCTTCAAATGCGCTGCTTCAGGTTCGATCCTTTCGCCGAGCCTACGCAGCACTTCTTGTGAAGAGTTTGGCATGATTGGATAGAACATGATCGCAACCTTTTTGATGGTTTCACAAACGTTGTAAAGAACTGTTGCGAGTTTCTCCGTTTGACCTTGTTTCACTAAAAGCCACGGTTTGCACTCATCGAAGTACTTGTTGGCCAGAGCCAAGATTTCCATAACGGTTGCAACGGCTTCAGTTATTTGATAGCTATCCATTTGAGATAAATATTGTTCAATCTTAGCAAGCACCTGTTTTATGAACCGTTCATCCTCGGTATCGAATCGCCCAGGTTTGGGCATTGAGGAATCAAAATGTTTTTCAATCATTGCTGAAGTTCTATGTAACAAATTTCCATAATCGTTTGCGAGGTCCGAGTTGAGCCTGTTTATGAGTCCTTTCTCCGAGAAATCTCCATCTTTACCAAAGACGATCTCTCTGACTAGATAGAACCTCAACACATCGTTGCCGTACTTTTCAACGAAGTATTTTGGATCTATGGCGTTACCCAAAGATTTAGAAATTTTCTGACCATCCACCGTGAGCCATCCATGCGCGAATACAGTTTTAGGTAAAGGTAGTCCCACAGACATCAACATCGCAGGCCAAATGATGGAATGGAACCTGTTTATCTCCTTACCTATCAAGTGCAAATCGGCGGGCCAAAATTCGTTGAACTTCTCGATATCTGCAGGATAGCCTATGGCTGAAACATAATTTATGAGTGCATCTACCCACACGTAAATGACATGTTGTGGATCATCCGGCATTGGAACACCCCAACTGAATGTTGTCCTTGTTATACTCAAATCCTTGAGCCCTGACTCAAGAATCTTCAGCATTTCATTCCTTCGGAAATCAGGTTGCACAAATTCTGGATGCTTTCTGTAGTGCTCCAAGAGTGCATCACGGTACTTCGAAAGCCTAAAGAAATAGTTTTCTTCACTGACGAACTTCACTTCTCTCCCACAGCTAGGACAAGTGTGGTTTGGTCCCACCTCATCCTCGCTCCAATAACTTTCACAAGGAACGCAGTACCAACCCTCGTAGATTCCTTTGTACACGTCACCATTCTGGATCATTTTCTTAACGAAGTACTGCACCACAGCCATGTGATTTGGATCTGTGGTCCTTATGAAACCATCGTTGGTTATCTGCAGTTTCTCCCAGAGTTTTTTGAATTTTGCCGCGAGTTCGTCACAGAATTCTTGTGGTTCTTTGTTGGCCATCTTGGCAGCTTGAAAAACTTTTTGTCCATGCTCGTCGGTTCCCGTGAGGAAAAAAACTTTGAAGCCCATCATGCGCTTGTAGCGAGCGATTATGTCGGCTATGATTGTCGTGTAAGCACTGCCTACATGGGGTTCAGAATTCACATAGTATATGGGTGTCGTGATATAGAATTTCAAAAGTTCCACCTCCAAAATGATCCTGAATCGATTTTACACCCAAACTTTGGAGTTTGAATAATCACAAGTATACATCTTCTTGCACGCGAACCTTGTCACCCCACCTCTCGATGAACCAATTTTTATCCTCAGTGTGTACGGGTAAAATGATATCTGGGTTGAGTGAATCGATGAGGTTCTCTAAATCTTTTGCGGAAAGATGACCTGAAGCATGAAATTCTTTGGTGAAGACCAACTCTTCATCGTTGAGGATCAGCCCAAAAGGCTTTATTCCAAATTTGGCGAACCAATTTCTAAGCCTTTTGTAATCCATTTGTTGCTCTTCTGTGTAAGCTTCGCTGGTGGAATGGATGTAGATTGAACCGTTGAGTGCCTCCTCGTCTACATCGAGTATCTGTGACATGTCGAAGTATCCAGCCGCGAGTACATACCTCTGTGGATCTCGATTCAACTCTTTTGGTCCAACCAGTAAATCATTAGCTCTAGCGAAAAGGATCGCATCCTTTTCGAGTTTTGAAAGTTCAACTTTAGCCACATGATAAACACGCACACCTTGTAACTCTTCGCTTGAAAGTTTCCACGTACTTTCGATCTCTCCCATCAATCTCAGATAAGCGAAATCCTTAGGTGGAAGCACTAACACTCTGTCACATTCCTGCGCCACTTTTAAAAAGGTCATGAGTCTCTCTAAATGTTTGGTTGGAAAGTCCGCTATCACCAGCTTTCTCGCTTTTGAGGTTACTTCCAAGGTGTTTTCATAGACTGTACGTTCGTCGTTCACAGAATCGTTCTCTCGATTGACTCTGGTTCCCTCCACTATGAGAACCATAGGTTTGCTTTTGAGACTTCTAAGTCGCCTGACTTCTTCAACGAATTTTTCTGTCCTTTGAGAAAGTGCCAACCTTCTCTCGCCAAGTTTTTCAATCCAAAATTCTTTTTCTTCGCGTGCAGGACTAGCTCTCAAATCACCAGTATAGATCAGCAGAATATCGTCAACTTCCACGCACAGTGCAGCAGCACCGAGTACCGAATGGTAAACTGGTAAGACCATCATGAACCAAGGCCAACATTGTGATGATTCTATGAAGTCGAAATTTTCTTCAGAAAAACTCACCGAATTTTGGAGACATATTTTCCTTTTCTTCTTCTTTTTATCAGGAATGAGTACGTCTTCTCGTATGTGCTCATCGTTCGATGGCGCTCTTGTTTTTATCGCTAACTGTTCCCACACGAAGGGTCTCAATTGATCGGCGACGTTCAACAAAGCAAAGGTTTCACTGGTCATCACTAGCGGAATATGCTCGTGAATCAGTCCCACAAAGCCCGAATGATCTGAGTGGGCATGGCTCAAGAAAGTGAATTTGATTTTTTCTTTGCTTTCAAATCTGGGTGGGAGCAAGTCCGTTCTGTATATGTCCATCTTGGGGATGAGATCGAGTTTGAGCAGGTCTTGAAGAATTTTTCCAGATCTGGGTTTCAGATACTCTTCAAAGTAGCAAGACCAACGTTTGAAGTTCAAACCAAAATCGAGTAGAAAACTTTCACCGCTTTCTGAGCTAATCAATATCTTGTTCCCTCCAATGCAATCATGTCCATCCAGTAATTTTATGCGCATTCTAGAACCTCCCAATCTATGAAATTTTAACATTTCGAACCTTTCAGCTGATTTTATGGTTTAATAGAATGAATATGAAAACAATCGGAACAAGGTAGTTGAATTTTCGTGAGGTGGACAGTCAAGCAAGTTGATCAAAATGAGTTGAACAAGCTTGTCGAATCTTTGAATATCAGTGGTTTTTTGGCAAGATTGTTGATAAACCGTGGGATCAAAGAACCAGAAGAAGCTCTAAAGTTTTTGAATCCATCGAAAGAGGATTTGCACGATCCATTTCTCCTTAAGGATATGACCACGGCTGTTGATATACTTGTGCGTGCTAGAAATACTGGAAAAATGGTTCTGGTCTATGGTGATTACGATGTGGACGGAATCACCGGTGCTGTCGTGCTCAAAGAATTTCTCCAAAACAACGGATGGAACGTTTCACACTACATTCCAAAGCGTATGGATGAAGGTTATGGGCTTCAGCCCGGAGTGCTCGAGCATTTCAGAAGGGAAGGCGCAGGGGTGCTCCTAACCGTTGATTGCGGTGTTACAGCTGTTGATGCTGTACGACTCGCTAAGACGATGGGGTACGACGTTGTCATCACAGACCATCACGAAACCGGAGAGGTTCTTCCCGCTGGTGATGCCATATTGGATCCAAAAAGGAAGGATGATGAATATCCGTTTAAAGATCTTGCAGGAGTTGGTGTGGCGTTCAAATTGATCAGCGCAATAGCATCGCGCCTGAGGATGAATCAGGAAGAAGTCTTGAAGTATCTGGATCTAGTGGCACTTGGAACGATTGCTGATATGGTCAAACTGATAGATGAGAACCGTTTCATAGTTAAAGAAGGTCTTGAAAGAATGAAGAGGACTGACCGACCGGGCCTCGCAATGTTACTCTCGAGACTTCAAATAAGTGAGCCAGATTCGAGGGACATAGGATTTCGTGTCGCCCCAAAAATCAATGCGGCTGGTAGACTGGATGCAGCGCATGATGCTTTCGATCTCTTGACAACACGGGATTACAACTTGGTTGTTCAGTTGATTGACCTTTTGTTCGAATACAACGCTACTAGGCAAGAAATCGAAGCACAGATATTTGAAAATGCGGTAGAGCAAATAGAGCGTGGAAAGCTTGATAAGCGATCGATCATCGTTGTGAGAGGTAGAGAATGGCATGTAGGTGTTATTGGCATCGTTGCAGCGCGTTTGTGTCACAGGTACAACAAACCCGTGATAGTCATATCCGAAGGACCAGATGGTGCTAGAGCTTCGGCCCGAAGTGTACCTGGTGTGAACTTGATAGATGTTCTTCAACCGTTCTTAGAATATTTCGAGGAATTTGGAGGTCATTCTTTAGCTGTCGGTTTCAGCTTGAATTCTGAAACTGTAGACTATTTCATCGAAGCACTCAGAAATTATGATATCCCTCAAGACGACCGGGCAACGAGTCTTGAAGTTGATGCCGTACTGAAATTGGAAGAAATCGATGAAGATTTGGTGAATGAACTTCGAAAACTTGAGCCTTTCGGTCATGGAAATCCGGAACCGCTATTTCTATGTGAGAACGTGAAAGTTGAAACCGTTAAACTCTTTGGGCAGAATCAATCCAATGTGAAACTGATTATGAGTTCGAACGGAAAAAAGTTTGAAGCAACCGGTTTCGGTATAGGTCATCTGTTTGGAACAAATTTCTATGAGCCGATGAAGATGAACATGGTCTTCACATTGCGAGGTAAAATATCCAACTTGTACGTGGTGGATGCCGAGATAAATGAGAGTGCTCTCTCTTCAGATTATGTAACCTATCAAGAACCCGAATTGAAGCACAGATTGAGCCATTTAGAAGAAATTATACCTGACCCTTTGACTGGAAATTTGCTGGTTTTGGACCTGCGCTTCAGAAACGCATTTTTCTACTGGTTGTTCACGGTGAGTAGAAAAAAATGTGCTGTGATCTCAATGAACAACATTCTCTCGATGCAGTTATATTACACTCTATTGAGGTATATCGATCGCCCGATAGACTACCTCAATTCATTGAACTTCCAGCCGAAGACCAACCACGCTTTCATGACTTTGAGTTACTTCCTGGCCAATTTGAATGACGCAATGAAGAGATACGACCTGTTCGTCATAAATGAACTGGCCTTGCTGGGAGAATTCCGCACGGAAGAGCAAGTGACATCCCTTTTCAATGTGGTTAGTACGATGCCGGAACGTTTCTTAGCCATCAGTGTTAAGCGTCCTGATTGGCTTTATGATCTCGCAGCTGCCTTGAATCTGGTACCAGTTTATGAAAGAGTGTGCAAGCCGACTTATGGATTGATCGATGCACCCGGTCAGCTCGATACCTTTTTGAACGACACCAGTTGCGTTTTGTTCTCCAATAGCAAAAACCTAGCTGAGTTTTACAAAAAGTGTTCGATTTTGGGCCAGAATGTGGTCGTTTACTCACACAGCATGAAAATTGGTCAAAAGTTATCTGTTCTGAATTTCCTCAAAAAGAAGAAACCAAAACTTTTGCTCAGCTCTACCAACACTGACGGGCTTCCCAACATTTTAGGAGAGGAAGCCCAGATCATCATGGCTGACAGCCCTTTGACGCTCTTTGAGATCTTAGATGCTGTACCATTTGAAGGTACATTTCAACTGTTGAGCTTGAATTTCACTGAATCAGATGTGAGCAAAAGAAAGCACGAAATAGAAGAACTTTTTCCAAACTTAGAGTTCGTTGGTAACTTACTGCACGAAATGGGTCGATCGATGCGAGTCGATGAATTTCTGGATGTACTCGTGGTCAATGGTTATGCGAGAAACAGATCTTACGCCAAGATCCTCTTGCATATATTCAAAGAACTTGGAGCACGTGAAGTAGAAGGGAAACTGGATTTATCATTCGTTGACGTATCTCGAACCTCACTCAGGTTGAGCGAGGGAGAGTTAGAGAGACAATACTTTGAGAGGTTTGTTGAAAACTTCCTTGCACAGCGGGCGAAAGGGATCTACAGAGCTCTTTCAAACCCGCGGGTCGTGATATGAAAATCGTTGCCGTAGACTACGGTGAGAAAAAGTGTGGTGTCGCGATTGGAGAGAGAGTGCCATCGGAAGCCTTCACCGTTGATAGGGTAAAATTGCTCGAGTTTCTGCGACAATGCGATGCACATATCATCGTGGTTGGAATTCCTTTCTCCATGACTGGTAGGTATTCAAGACAGACTTTCGAGTGTGTTGGCTTTGCTGAAAAGCTCATGAAGAAGTTACGGAAAGAAGTTTTCTTGGTGGATGAGAGACTCTCAAGCAAGATGTTTCGAAATAGGGAACACGTGGACAGTCTCAGCGCCGTTGAAATATTCGAAAGGTTTGTCTCGAAAGGTTCGGGTATCTATTCACTCAAAAAACCACAGTTGTTACCAGAAGGACTCGTCGAGGAAGTGACAAAACTGTTTGGTAAATTGCTGATCGCTGATTTGTCGGATGTCAGACTCTGTCGAAAGAACTGTGTGGTCCTTCAAAAAGAACCATATTACGCTTATCTGTTTTACAAAAAAGGTTGCCACGTCGAACGAGACGAACGTTTCTTGGAAGACTTTGCACCGTTTGATATCATTGTTACATGGAAAGAAACTGTCGAACTTAAGAAGTTTTTGAGTCCAAATGGAAAGATAGTGTGCCTGTAGCTCAAATGGATAGAGCGCTGGACTCCGGATCCAGAGGTTGCGGGTTCGACTCCCGCCAGGCACGCCAGAAATGTCTTCTATATTGGAGGTGTGATCTTTGCCTAAAGGTGATCTGGGTATAGATCTTGGAACAGCGAGTTTCATAGTTTACCAGCGTGGAAAAGGTATAGTCATATTCGAGCCTTCAGTTGTTGCAATATCTGAAAAAACCGGTGAAATTGTGGCCATCGGTGAGGAAGCCAAAAAGATGCTCGGTAAGACTCCGGAGTCTTACAAGGCTGTGAAACCTATGAAAGATGGTGTGATAGCCGACTACAAAGTCATCGAAGCTGTGATCAAAGAGTTCATTAACAGAACTGTGAAAAAGTCTTTCTTCTTTAAACCTGAACTTGTGATAGGTATCCCCACCAAGGCCACGAGTGTCGAACGAAGGGCGGTTTTTGAAGCGGCACTGAACGCTGGCGCAAGACAAGTACACGTTGTGACCGAACCTATCGCCGCAGCTATAGGTGCAGGGATTGACGTTATGAAGTCTGAAGGCAGCATGATCGTTGATATAGGTGGTGGTACAACAGACATAGCTGTCATGAGTCTTGGAGGTGTTGTGGTTGGAGATTCGATCAAGCTTGCAGGCAACGCCATGGATGAAGCGATTGTTAAATTCGTTCGCAGGAAACACGGCTTGGTCGTTGGCGAACCCACGGCAGAACAGGTGAAGATCAAAATAGGAAAAGTCCACCCGAGCTTAGAAACATATCAAATGGAGATCAAAGGAAGGGATGCTGTGACTGGCTTGCCGAGAACGGACATAATAACGAGTGATGATGTAATGGAAACTTTGAAGCCTCTCGTTGAAACCTTAATTGGAAGAATAAAGATGGTGCTCGAAAAAACTCCACCTGAACTCGCAGCGGACATCATAGAGCGTGGCATCGTACTTACGGGAGGCGGGGCACTCTTGAGGGGGCTCGACAAGTTGATGAGCGAAGAGCTCGGCGTCAGAACCATCATAGCTGAGGATCCTATTACGTGTGTAGCGAGAGGAACGGGCGTACTACTTGAAGATCCTTTGCTTCTCAAAGCCGTCGCAGTGTCCTACGCGAGGTGATCGAATGGTAAGGGCTATCTACACTGCGGCGATGGGAATGCTGTCCGACGCTTTCAAACTCGATTCAACAGCGAACAATTTAGCCAACGTCGATACGGCAGGTTATAAAAAAGACATACCCACGTTCAGTGCGTACCAGGAGCGTTCAGTATACCTATCGAGTGATAGGAAAACGCCTATAGGAACTTTACCATACAGTTGCGTGGTAGACAGGGTCTATATTGATCCCAGTGAAGGTGCCCTTCTCTACACGGCGAATCCACTCGACCTCGCAATAGTTGGAAGCGGTTATTTCGCCGTTCAAAGGCAGAATGAGGTTTTCTACACTCGTGCCGGTAACTTCAAGCTCGATCCTGAAGGTTACATTGTTAACGCCGATGGCCTGAGATTGCTCGATGTGAACGCTCAACCGATCGTTTTTCAACACGGTTATTCTATCGACGAAGAGGGATTCGTGAGAGATGGTGCTGGCAATACGGTCACGAGAATCGCTGTTTACAGTTTCGAATCGGAACGGGACTTGAGGAAATACGGTTACACGCTTTTCTCACCAACGGAAGAGAGTGGTCCCCCTGTGGCTGCGAACAACTTTAGGATTCTTTCCGGCCACGTCGAACTATCAAACGTGAATGCTGTGACGGAAATGGTCAAGATGATAGAACTTCAGAGACATTTTGAGATCACACAAAAGGTAGTACTAGCGGAAGATGAAATGTTTGCCAAGTTGTTCTCACAAGTTGCAACGCTAAGGTGATGGAGGTGTGAACCATGATGATTTCCTTATATTCCGCAGCGACAGGAATGTGGGCCCAACAGTACAAACTTGATACGGTTTCGAACAATCTCGCAAATGTTGATACTACGAGCTATAAAAAGCTCAGAGCTGAGTTTCAAGATTTGGTCTATCAGTACTACAAGAACGCTGGTACACCCACAGCTCAGAATTCCATCATCCCAACTGGTATATATGTCGGTCATGGAGTGAGACTGAGCGCTACAACTAGGATATTCACCATTGGAAACATGGAACATACGGGCAACGCGTTGGATTTAGCCATCGCGGGGGATGGATTCTTTCAAATACAACTTCAAGACGGTAGGATCGCATATACGCGTGATGGTAGTTTCAAGATCGACAGTGAAGGCAGAATCGTGACGGCGAATGGTTTGACTTTGGTCCCAAACATCGTTGTCCCTAACGATGCTGTCGCAATAAACGTATCACCTGATGGTATCGTTTCTGCTGAGATGCAAGATGGTACAGTCCAAAACCTTGGAACGATTGTTCTGGTTCGCTTCGTCAATCCCGCCGGATTGAAAGCCATAGGGGACAATTTGTACGTTCAGACTGTTGCCTCCGGTGAACCGATCGAAGGGACGCCGAATCAAGATGGCTTCGGTGCGATACAGCAAGGTTACCTTGAAAAATCCAACGTCGACGTTGTGAAAGAGATGGTGGACATGATCATCGCTCAGCGCGCGTATGAATTGAATGCAAGAACGATCCAAACAGCCGATGATATGCTACGAACAGTTTCCACACTGAAACGTTGATGACCTCGAAGTAGCTTGAATGTAGTTAGCCGCATCGATCTAGTACAAGAATTCAACTTGCTTGAGTCTCAATCTGTGGTTTTGTACCCTTCGTTCATAATATTTGCCACTGTCGTTCGTAAAGTTCTGCCGAGCTATACTGCTCGGTTTTTTGTAAATTTTGGAACTCTCCCTCTCCTTGGTAAAATCTTCATGGCATGCAAGGCTACGGAGGTGGTTCAATGTACGATGCCTTAGTTATTGGAGCAGGTCCAGGAGGATACGTTGCGGCGATAAAGCTTGCCCAGCGAGGTAAGCATGTTGCGGTTGTTGAAAGGTCACACCTCGGTGGCACTTGTACCAACTGGGGTTGCATCCCCACCAAGGCCATGTTGACATCTGCTCATTTGTATAAGAGCATGGTTGAGAAAGCTGCCGAGCTAGGAGTTTCGGCAGAAAGGGTTGTACCTGATTTTTCGAAGATCAAGAGCCACATGAACAAGTCGGTGGTGGCATCCAGGAAAGGCATAGAGTACCTTTTCAAAAAAAACGGAGTCGAATTGATTCTTGGAGATGCGATCGTTGAATCTCCGAATTCAGTCTCAGTCGCAGGCAAAAAGATCGAGGCCAGGCATCTCGTGATAGCGACTGGTTCCGTACCTATCCTCTTTCCACCGTTCAACGAGGTGGCTGGGATTTGGACGAGCGATGATGTGTTCAAAATGGATCGACTCCCCGAGAGTGTCCTGATAGTCGGTGGTGGTGTGATCGGTGTTGAATTGGCGACATTTTTTTCAAGTTTGAATGTGAAGGTAGTTTTGGTGGAACTACTCGAGCACATCCTTCCAAACGAAGATGTGGATGCTGCACAGATTGTTGCAAGATCTCTCAAAAGGAAAGGTGTTGAAATATACGAATCTTCCAAATTGATTTCGATTCAACCGGTTGAGAATGGCTATAGATCCGTCATTGAGACGAGAGAAGGTCAATTGGAGAAAAGGACTGAAAAGATCATCGTCGCAGTGGGAAGAAAGCCGAACGTCACAGAGGACATAAAAGTTCTGGGTGTAGCCATAGAAAGAGGTATCAAAACGGATGCAACGATGCGGACGAATATACCAAATGTCTATGCTGTAGGTGACATCAGAGGTCAAATCATGCTCGCACACGTCGCCATGTACGAAGCGATCGTAGCTGCCAAGAACATCTGTGGAGAGGCAATAGAGATGGATTATTCAGCTGTACCGAACGTGATATTCACCGATCCTGAAGTGGCGAGCGTCGGTGTTAAACAAAAAGATGTTGATCCATCAGCTGTGAAGGTTTTTTCCTTCCCCATAACGGCTAACGGCCGTGCCAGGACCATGTTGGAGAGAGAAGGTTTCGCCAAGTTCATAGCTGATGCCAGGACGGGAAAAATCCTCGGTGCCACTGTGGTTGGTCCGTACGCAACGGAGCTCATCATGGAAGCAGCCATTGCAGTTAAACATGGTTTAACGGCGGAACAGCTTGAAGAAGTTATCCACCCACACCCAACGTTGAGTGAAATGATGCTCGGTGCGATTGAAGGTATTGTTGAAAAGCCCATACATCTGTAACGGGGAGGATGAAAAGTTGAAGCGCATATTTGAGCATCCCATACTCAAGAGGAAATCGACAAAAGTCATAAAGTTTTATTTTGAGGGAAGAGAGCTGCAGGCGTTGGAAGGTGAAACTATCGCATCGGCATTGATCGCGAACGGCATCGATATCTTTGGAGAAACGGAACGAGGTAAACCTAGAGGTTTTTTCTGTGCCATAGGTAAATGTTCTTCGTGTCTCATGATCGTGAACGGTGAACCAAACGTTAGAGTGTGCATAACACCGGTGATGGAAGGTATGAAGGTCCAAAGGCAGTTCGGACGGAGTGAGATCGTATGGTGAAGGTGCAGTTGCTCGTTGTCGGTGGAGGACCCGCAGGGCTCTGTGGAGCTATAGAGGCATCAAAAAGAGGTGTTGAGACTCTCGTTGTAGACGAAGGCGTGGAACTCGGTGGACAATTAGTAAAGCAAACTCACAAATTCTTCGGTCATGAGGGATTCTTCGCTTCCGTGAGAGGTTTTGAAATCGCGAAACGGTTGAAATCTCAATTGAATGATCGTGTGAAAGTGATGCTCGAAACCACAGTGACTGGCATATATGAGGACGTCGTGGTGTTGTACGATCGTCGAAACGATGTGGTCATTGAAGTACAGCCCCAATACATTTTGCTGGCAACCGGAGCTTCCGAAAGATTCGTACAGTTCGAGAACAATCATCTACCGGGTGTCTACGGAGCTGGAGCCGTTCAAACGCTCATGAACCAATTTTTAGTGCTACCGGCTAAAAGGTTTCTCATGGTTGGATCTGGAAATATAGGGCTCATAGTCTCTTATCAGTTGCTTCAAGCTGGTGCTGAGGTCGCTGCAATCGTTGAGATAGCAGATAAAGTCGGTGGCTATGATGTACATCTGAGGAAAGTCAAAAGGTTCGATGTTCCAGTTTTACTCAGGCACACCATCAAAAAGGCGATCGGTGAAGATAGGGTCAGCGGTGCTGTCGTAGTTCAAGTGGATGAAGATTTCAAGCCGATAGAAGGAACAGAAAAGGAATTCGCAGTCGATGCGATTTGTATCGCTACAGGTCTTGTGCCGTCGATCGAACTCGCTGCGATGGCTGGTGTGAAGATCGAGTACGTAGCAGAACTGGGAGGGTTTGTACCTTACAGAGATCGAAACATGAGAACGAACGTGAAAAACATCTTTATCGCTGGCGATATTGCAGGTATTGAAGAAGCTACGACGGCTATGATAGAAGGACGCATAGCGGGCCTCACGATCGCTCAGGACTTGTCGGGGAAAGATCTTTCTGGGGAGATAGAGTCCCTTCAAAAAGAACTCGTTGAATTCAGATCTGGTCCATTCTCGGAGAAGGTGCGAAAAGGTCTTTCGAAGTTTTTACCCCAGTTCGTGGTCACATATTCAAACCAACCGCAACTCGACACGGGTCCAGTTGGTAAGCTTAGACCGATCATAGAATGTTTCGAAAATATTCCTTGCAATCCCTGTCAAACATCGTGTCCCACTGGTGCCATAGAAGTACCGGGTAACATAAACAGTTTGCCGAGGATCGATTATAGTAAATGCACTGGTTGCGGTGTGTGTGTTTCGAAATGCCCTGGCCTCGCGATCTTCATGGTGAAGGAGAATATCGAGCCAGGATATGACTTAGTTGTCATACCCTATGAAATGTTGCCTGTACCGAAAGAAGGTCAGAAGGTGCTGGGACTGAACAGGGATGGGAAAAAGGTTTGTGAAGCATTTGTCATGAAAGTTTTACGTTTCGCAGACATGACCAACTTGGTTTATCTCAAAGTGCCAGCCGGTTTTGCCTCGCATGTGAGGAATTTCCGACAGTTCAAAGAGGAAGACGTATATGTGTGTAAGTGTGAGGAGATCACCTTGAAAGAAATCGAGAAGGCTATAGAGGAGGGTTTCACAGACTATGAAGAACTGAGGCGGTATCTACGTGTTGGGATGGGCATGTGCGGTGGAAGAACGTGCAGACCGGCTGTTTTGTCCATCCTTTCCAGGAAGTTGGGCAAATCACCTGTAGAATTGTTGAAGGGTCATTTCAGGCCGCCCGTGATGCCAACCAAATTCGAGTCGATCCTGAGGGGTGGATCGGATGAAGAATGAATTCAAAGTTGCCATCATCGGAGCTGGAATAGTCGGCAGTTCAATTGCATATCATCTCGCCAAGTTCGGAGAGAGCGATGTTGTTGTGTTTGAGAAAGGTTACATAAGCTCTGGTTCCACTGGTAGATGTGCTGGTGGTATCAGACAACAATGGAGCTCACCGAACAACGTGTTACTCGCCATGAGAAGTGTCAAACTCTTCGAGAAGATGAGCGAAGAAACCGGCGTAGACATTGAATACAAGCAAGGTGGTTATCTCGTACTCTCTTACGACGAGAACGAAGCCAAGCAATTCGAGGAGAATGTAAAAATGCAAAGGACACTTGGACTGAACGTTGAGCTACTTTCGCCCCAACAAGTGAAGAGGCGTTTCGAATATGTGAATGTGAATGGAGTCTTACTCGCTACTTTTTGCCAGACCGATGGTCACGCCAATCCCCACCTTGCGAACTTTGCTTATGCTCGTTCAGCGAGAAAGCTTGGCGTAACGATCCTCACCCACACAGCGGTTCTCGGTATCGAGGTGGGAACATCTTGGTTCATACTCCACACAGACAGGGGTAAGTTCAAAGCGAAGATAGTCGTGAACGCAGCCGGTGACTATTCTGGTCAAGTTGCCGCAATGGTTGGTTTGAATCTTCCTGTGGAGAGTTATAGACACCAGATTTTGGTTACTGAACCCGTGAAGAACTTCGTCGATCCGATGCTCATAAGTTTCTCGGGTAACTTCTACGTCAGACAAACTAAGCACGGTCAGTTCATCATGGGTCAAGGCGATAAAGACGAAAGGGCTGGTTTGAACTACAACGTAACGTTCAAATTTGAAAAAGACTTGGCACTGAAAATGTGTCGTTTGCTTCCGTTCATGCGGAAGCTCAGGATAGTGAGGCACTGGTCTGGGCATTACAACATGTCTCCTGATGCTCAGCCGATCCTCGGTGAATCACTACAACTGACTAATTTTTACTATGCGGTGGGTTTCAGTGGACACGGTTTCATGTTAGCTCCTGCGGTCGGCGAAGCGTTGGCAGAGAAAATACTCTTCGGTAGGACTAAGCATGTCGATATATCGAGTTTGAACGTGGACAGGTTTGAAAAGTTAACCGTCAAGGAAATGAACGTGGTGTGATGGCTATGAAAAAATTCGTTGCCGTGTGTCTTTGGCTCTCGTTGGGTGTTGCAGTGAGTTATCTACTTTCACTGGGTCCAGATTGGCTCGAGTTACTCGTGCTTCCCGAACATTTCGTTACAGCGCTCAGCACGCTCTGTCATGGTTTTTCTACCGCTGTACTGATTGCGATCTTTTTGCCGAACCTCAGTTACCTTGCACTCAGATCGTTCGATCCAAAGTTGTTACCGCTTTTCATGCTCGAATTGATCCTTCTTTCTTTGTTTTTGTCTCTTTTTACAAAAAGAAAAGGTTTGAGAAGATCTATCTTTTTTTCGTTCGTCATGTCTTGGACGACTTTGCGATTTGTTGAGCACATATTTACCTTTACTTTAGAATGGCGCAAGTTGTTCTTGTTTTCGATAGCTTTGGTTTTGAATATCATATTGCTACCTGAGGTTAAAAAACTTCTGGTAAAATCGAGTGAACCTGAAAGGAGGTAGTGTGGATGAACATAATCTACAGTGCGGCACCAGGTGCGACTGCACCGAGTGGAACCACCACAACCACAGGCTCGGGCTGGAGCTTCATCTTCCTTCTGGTCATGCTCTTCGCGATGTTCTACTTCCTCATTATCCTGCCCCAGAGAAGGAGAGAAAAACAGTTCCAGCAGATGATTTCTCAGTTGAAACGCGGTGATACCGTTATAACGGTCGGTGGTATCGTTGGAAAAGTCATTGATATCAAAAAAGATACAGTGAAGATCAAGACGGCGATGACCACTGAGCTTGAGGTGACCAAGCGGGCCATAGCTTCCGTGTTCAGAGAAAAGGAAGAGGAGCAGAAGGAAGAAGAGAAACAAGACTGAGAAGGAGGCTTGTGATATGAAAGCAGAACGCGTGAGACTCGTCGTAGTGCTCGCTGTGTTCGTGTTGGCAGTGGTAGCTTTGCTCTGGCCTAGCCCAGACCAGAATTATAAAGGTCTGGCAAAATTGTTTCAGCGCGTTCGACTCGGTTTGGACATAAGGGGTGGAGCGAGGTTAGAGTACAGGGTCGATGTCGAACCTGGTGTCGAGAATCCAAGTCAAGTGGTGGACGACGTTTGGACCGTGCTGAGGAACAGACTCGATTCTGCGGGTTACACTGAGGCAACTTTGAGAAAAAGTTTCAGGGAGAATCATTCGTTCATCGTCGTTGAAATACCTGCAGCTACCGATACGACGAGCGCTGAAAAGTTGCTCGGTTCGATCGGTGTCATGTACTTTGGTCAAGTGCTCGATGAGAGTGCAATTGATCCTTCCACGGATCCGAGGTTGATGGATCTGGCACGCATCAAGAGAGCTCAGTGGTTACCTTCGCGGGATGGAAAAGTTTGGTATCTGGTCAGACAAGAGATTATGTTGGTGAAGGATCTAAAGCTGGTTTCTCCACGCATAGTCACGGCTAGCCCCGTACCAGAAACACGTGTGGGGCGATTTGGATACAAAGTCACATTCGAGCTGTCGAGCAAAGATGCAGAGGTGTTCAAGCGAATCACACAACAGTTAGTTGTTCCGGAGTCTGCGGTGGGTACCGCTCCATCTCGAGAAAAGAGACTCGCCATAGTGCTGGACGACGTCGTTCAATTTGCAGGTTACGTCATCTCGGTCATACCAGACGGCAAGGCAGAGATCACGGGAAACTTCTCGCTCGAAGAAGCCCAGCAACTTGCCGCGATACTCAGGAGTGGCGCGTTGCCAGCCAGACTGGAAAAAGTGTCTGCTGGATGGGTTGCGCCGTTGTTGGGATCAGATATCGTTCGAACTTCACTCATGGCAGGTGTAATAGGCCTCATTCTGGTCATGATCTACATGGTTATCTTCTATGGCGTGCAAGGTGTGGTGGCAGACATCGCCCTTGTCTACAACACAATCCTTTTGTTTGGTGTTTTGGCGGCAACCCGTTCTATCCTCACGTTACCGGGTATCGCAGGTATTCTCTTCACGATAGGTACCACTGTGGATGGGAACATCATCATCGCTGAAAGAATAAAGGAGGAGCTCAAAGCTGGCAAGTCCGTCAAGGCGGCCATCATGGCGGGGTTCGATAGGAGCTTTTTCACGTTGTTCGATGCTAACCTCACCACGATCATCGCTGGTTTGGTGCTCTACTATTTTGGCACAGGTACTGTGAAAGGTTTCGCAACAACCCTTATCATTGGTGTCATAGGTAGCTTCTTCGTGAACATGGTCTTGTCCAGGTTGCTCACCGACGCGTTTCACTCCCTCATACGTATCCCTAAAGCTGCGGAAAGGGGAGTAGAGTCATGAAAAAGATCAATGTTGTGAATAAAAGATATCTGTGGCTCGGAGTTGCGGCATTCTTTGTCGCTCTATCGTTGGTTTTCATTTTCACCCGTGGTTTCAATTTCGGTGTAGAGTTCATCGGCGGTAGTGAGATCCTCGTGCGCACTGAAGGAAACATGATCGAACAAGACTTGCGCCAAGCATTGATTGAGATTTCAAATGACTTTGCTGGTGCGCGAGTCACGAGGGTCAGATCGGCTGGAGATCCTGCCGGCGTTGTGAAATTCTCCGTGACGGTTCCAAAGACCTTCGGTGTCGACGAAAAGCAAAAAATTGTGAATGAATTGGAGAAGAAACTGACCGTGAAAGGTTTCAAAGCTGAAGTGGTCTCCTTCAACGAAACGGGGGGTACTGCCGCTGAGGAAATCAGAAGACTCACCTGGCGTGCGATCTTGATCACCCTGGTTGCCATTCTGGCTTACATAACGTTGCGTTTCAATTTTGTGTTCGGCGTTGGAGCGATCGCGGCACTCGTGCATGATGTCCTCGTTACGCTGGGATTCTTCTCGATGTTCCGATACGAGATCAACGTTCCTGCAGTTGCTGCATTGTTGACGCTCATAGGTTACTCTCTGAACAACACCATAGTTGTTTACGACAGGGTCAGAGAAAACATGAAAAAGTTCAAAGGTAAAGATATCCCAACGTTGATAGACGAGAGTATAAATCAAGTTCTCACAAGAACTTTGAACACTTCCTTGACGACGTTCATCGTCGTGTTCGTCTTACTGCTTTTCGCCGGAAACACGATCAAACCCTTCGCCTTTGGACTGAGCGTTGGAGTTATAGTGGGAACGTACTCATCGCTCTTCGTAGCGGTCCCCTTGGTGTTGAGGTGGATAAAATACAGATGAACCCCCAGCCTCACTGGGGGTTCTTTCACAGTTCGAGTGAGCTGAGATCTCCAACGATGAATTTCATCGCTTTGGGGAGTTTCCCGTTTTGACTGATCTTCACGCCTTTACCTATCAGGGAAGAGTCTATCCGCGATGAAAGATTACTCAACTTACTCTCGTCCATGAGTATGGAATTTTCAACTTCACAATTTTCTAAGATCACTTCGTTACCGATCGAGGTGTATGGTCCAACGTAAGAGTTCATTATCTTGCAATTTTCACCGATCACAACTGGTCCCCTTATCAAAGAATTTGCGACGATGGATCCTCTGCTGATGCGCACTCTTCCCTGGATAACCGTCGTTTCATCGATTTTTCCAAAGCACTCGTCTTCGCGTATGGCGTCGAGTATACGCCTGTTGGCTTCCAAAAGATCTTCCGGTTTTCCTGTATCTTTCCACCAACCTTGTATGATGTGTGCTTTGACAGTGTATCCTTTTTGAATCAAATAGCCTATCGCGTCCGTGATTTCCAATTCTCCTCTCCAAGATGGTTTAATGTTTTCAATCGCTTCGAAAACGCCAGATCTGAAGAGATATACTCCTACAATCGCCAGGTCACTCTTTGGTTCTTTTGGTTTTTCCTCAACGTGTACTATCCTTCCGTTTTCGAGGATCGCAACACCGTAAGCCCTCGGATCCTTCACACGTGCGAGCAGAATGTAGCTATCCACACACTCGGATTCGAAGAGCGATACAACGCTCGAGATGTCTTCGAACACGAGGTTGTCACCGAGCACCAACAAGAATGGCTCATCTTTCAAAAAATTCCTCGCTATGTACACAGCGTGAGCTATACCTTTAGGTTGTGGTTGCACAATATATTCAATTTTCATGTTCAAATGTGAACCATCTTTCAGTGTTTCTCTGAACAAATTCTCGTTTTCAGGGCTCACGACGATGCCTATCTCGTTCACACCGGCTTTCTTCATAAACTCGAGTGTGTACAAAATGATCGGTTTGTTTGCAACAGGGATGAGATGTTTTGCTGTTGTGTACGTGAGAGGTCTCAATCTGGTACCTTTTCCAGCGCAGAGTACAAGGCCTTTCATCCAAACATCCCCCTTTCGAGTTCATCGAATGAACGAACATCTTTTGTTTCAAAAGCAATTATAGTTGACATCACAACTGGTTGTTAAGTTATAATTTTGTTGGTTATAATTTTGTTGGTAGTGTGGCTTGGAGAGTTGGAGAAAGGCCATGCCTTTTCGGGCGTGGCCTTATTCTTTGTGAGGGGGTGTTTCTCGTGCGAAGGGGTTTACTCTTCTTGTTGGTCTCACTCGCGCTGATCTTCGTAGGAAGTCTCATCGCTCACTTGGTGCAAACAGACTTCGGACGTGTGCAGGTGAAAGAGGTTAGGATCGCAAACAAGGATGGTAGGATTCTCAGCGCTCTGCTGTTCATCCCAAAGGGCGTGAGCAGTGAGAAACCTGCACCTGCAGTTCTTACGATGCATGGTTATATCAACTCAAGGGAAACACAGAGTGGTTTCAACATCGAATTCGCGCGTAGGGGTTACGTGGTACTCGCGATGGATATGGCGGGGCATGGCTATTCCGAACAAGTCAAAGGAGGCCTTGCGAATCCCGCTCGCGGTGCGGACGACGGTTTACTTTATCTTGCGAGCTTACCGTTCGTCGACAAGAACAACATCGCCGTTGAGGGACATTCAATGGGTGGATGGTCCACGTTGAGCGCCGCCGGTAAATATCCAGATCTTGTTAAAACGGTCATTTTGGTGGGATCTTCTTCCGAGACTTACGGTGCACCAAAAGTGATCGCTGAAACGAAGTTCAATTTTGCTGTGATTTTCAGTAAGTACGATGAATTCAGCAGGTTGATGTGGGGTGTAGAAAAAGCTAAAGATATCGTCAAAACGCAGAAACTCAAACTTGCCTTTGGTACACAGGAAGATGTGGTCCCTGGAAAGCTCTACGGTAGCTTCGAAAATGAATCGGCGAGGAAACTTTACATACCGAACTGTACGCATCCAGGTGATCATTTATCAACGGAAGCTATAGGTAATGCAATCGAATTCCTTCAAGATTCCATCAAGCCACCTAAATACATCGATCCGAAGAATCAAATCTGGCCATGGAAGGAATTCGGCACACTCCTAGCGTTGATCGGAGCCATCATGTTTTTACTCAGTTATGGCGCCTGTCTGTTGAACATGAATTACTTCTCTTCTCTCGTCTATAAGCCTGCTGTTTTCAGTTCAAAGAGCAAAGTACTGAGTACGATAACCTGGTTCGTTGGATTTTTCCTCGTTACTGCGATACCTGCATTCACGTTCTTCAAATTCCAGCAACCTGGTGGAAAGACGCCAACATCGAATGCCTTTTGGCCACAGGCTTTGACGATAGGTTTTGCCCGGTGGGCGACGTTCAACGCACTGATCGCCATAGCTCTGTTCATCGTCTGGCACTTCGTCTATCACAGAAGAATCGGCGGTAACTTGGTCACTTACGGTCTTGCTACGAACATTGAGAAACCAAAGTTCAGGTTGACCAATCTGTGGAAAGCTTTTGCTCTATCGGTCTGCGTGGTGTTCGCAACCCACATCGTTCTTTCCATAGTTTACTGGGCGTTCAAAGTGGATTTTCGCTGGTGGGTTATCGCGCTCAAACCGATGGACTTCGCTCGGTTCTGGATATTCATCAAATTCTTACCACCGTTTGCATTGTTTGCTTTCGTGAATTCCTTGGTGTTGAACGGACAACTCAAAGCCAAGGAATTCAAAAACGAAGCGGTTACCACCACCGTTTGGATGTTCTCCTCTGCCCTTGCGAACTGCCTTGGGATAGCTATTCTCGTTGCTCTGCAGGTTGGAAAGCTTCTCACGACGGAAACACTGTACTTTCCAACCCAGCCACTGTTGGGAATTGTGGCCTATCAATTCGTTTTCTTGACAGCCGTGGCTGGGATGATATCCTCATTCTTCTATCGCAGAACAGGAAGCATTTACGTCGGTGCGTTCGTCAATGCATTGTTTGTCACTTGGTACATAGTGGCTGGACAAGCCATACAGTTCGCAGGTTAAATCAGTTTTTGTGTGAGATCCGGGCGTGCCGTGTGGAGGCACGCCTTTTTGCTTTTTCGATATACGTAACATACTCAATTGTGCATTTGATATAATAAATCTGAACTGCCCCTCAGGAGGTGAAAGTATGAAGAGGTTGTTATTTTTGGTGGCCGCCCTTGTTTGCATCGTAGTGATCGCTGGTGAAGTTTCGATCTGGAGCTGGAGGAGTCAGGACGCCGAGGTTTGGAAACAGGTGGAACAGGAACTCAGAAAGATGGGTAAAGACATCAAGATCAACTTCATGGCCATCACACCGACGGAGTACGACGCAAAAATCGCTGTGGCGCTGCAAACTGGTACTGGTCCAGACATTGTCTATTCCAGAAGGTTACCCGGTGGTCGAACTCAGACGATGATCGAGAACAAGCTGTATCTACCCGTCGATGAGTACGTAGACTTTTCAAATTTCTCTGAAACGATCCTCAAATCTGTGACTTATCAAGGTAAGAAGTACGGTGTGCCGTTCGCTGTGCAGGTGGTTGGGATATTCTACAACAAGGAATATTTTGACAAATTCAAGCTCAAAGAACCCGAGACTTGGGACGAACTCGTCGAAATCGCAAAAACTCTGAAAAAGAACGGTATAACACCATTCTTCATCCCTGGCAAAGAAGCTTGGACATTGACGATGCAACATGCGATGTGTGGAGTCAGTGTACTTGGACCTGAGTGGATCAAGAAACTCATCGACGGTGAAACGGACTTTTTGGATCCCAAGTTCACAGATTTGAACCGAAGGCTCAACGAATTGAAGGTCTATTATCAGGATGGATTTCTTGCGAACGCCACCACCGATATGGACGCAGCTTTTGCCTTTGGCCAAGCAGCCATGGTTTTCTATGGAATTTGGGGATATCAGAACTGGAGGAATTTGAACCCAGACATCAAAGTTGGATACTTCATGGTACCACCCCTTTCGAAGGATCGAAAACCTTACGCTTACGTTTATATGGATGGTGCAATAACGCTCACATCCAACGTGAAGAATCTACAAGATTCCATCGAGATACTCCGCTTCTGCGCAACACCGAAATTCGGCACCATCTTTACTAACATCACCCTCAACATTCCTGCTGTCTCTGGAGCACAACTGCCGAGAGATCCTCTGTTCGAAGAAGTCATGGAGGTTTATCAGAAGCACGCATCTCCTCACGTGTACTGGGTTGGTTCTGTGTTCGTCACTCAAAAACCTTCGCTTTACGATGACGTTCTGAGCCCTGGTATGCAGGAAATGTACGCTGGCAAGATCACTCCTGAAGATCTCTCCAAGAAGGCTCAAGAAGCCATATCCCAGTGGTATGAGCCACTCAAAAAGAGGCTCGGAAAGTGAACGTGAACGCCCCAGCCGTAAGGCTGGGGTTTTCTTGAGGTGAAGAAGAATGAAGGTGAAGGTGAGGTACGTTCTTTTGTTCATTGTTCCTGCGCTTGTGCTTTATTCTCTTTTCGTTGTTTATCCTCTGTTCGACAGTCTCGTTTTGAGTTTTTATTCCTGGAAAGGCGTTGGACCGAAAAATTTCGTGGGTTTGAAGAATTTCAAAGAAATGTTTTTTGGGGGATTCTCCAAAGAAGTTTTCAACGCCTTTTTTCACAACATCTATTTTTTCATCGTGGCATCTTCTCTCGAACTAGGGCTTGGTTTCTTGATAGCCTTTTTGCTTGCGAGTAAACTTGGAGGAGCGAAAGTTTTTCGAACGGTTGTCTACATGCCGAACATGATTCCGCTCGTCATCGTTGGTTTCATGTGGAATCTGTTTTTGAATCCTCAAATTGGTCTGGTGAACAGTTTTCTCAAACTTGTCGGTTTGAAGAGCTTGGCAAGACCATGGTTGGGCGATCCAGCCACGGCATTGATGAGTATCATTTTGGTCAACACTTGGAGGCACCTTGGCTTTTACGTGCTGGTCATATTGGCGGCGATGTTGAACATATCCCCCGATCTGATCGAAGCAGCTTACATAGATGGTGCGAATAACTGGAAGATCGCTTCTAAGATAATTTTTCCTTTGGTTGTACCAACTTTCAGAACTTTGCTCATACTTCTGTTCATAGGTAGCTTCAACGTTTTCGACATGGTTTATGCCATGACTGGTGTTCAAGCAGGACCTTTCAGGAGAACAGACGTTCTTGGTACGGTCTTTTACCGCACGGCGTTTGGGGGGCTCGGTAGCGCCTACATCGATATGGGACTCGGTGCCGCAGTTACGGTGTTCATCTTTGCAATCGTCATGCCACTTTCGATCCTCTATGTTTTTCTCGTCGAAAGAAGGGAAAGATCATGATCAGATTCGGCAAGATTGGAAAGCTTTTTTCTTATGTGTTTCTTTCCATATATGCTTTGATCATACTCGTTCCTTTCACGATGATGGTTCTCAACTCTTTCAAAACCATGCGGGAGCTGTTTTTAAAACCTTTTTCACTACCGTCTAAGTTCAGTCCCGACAACTTCACCAAAGCTTGGAAGTTCGCCAACATCGGTGTAGGATATAGAAACAGCTTGTTTGTCGCAGGCGTCACGGTTTTGATAGTTGCAACGTTGGCGAGCATGTTCGCCTATATGGTCTCGAAATACGAATTCAATTTCAGAAGGACCATCTTTTTATATTCCATGTTGGGGCTCGCTCTGCCTGCAAGGCTTGCCGTCATACCCATATTCATCTTGCTCAGGAACATGGGATTGACGAACTCCTTGCTAGGATTGATCCTTGTTTACAGTTCGGTCAATTTACCGTTTTCGATTTTCATCCTCAAGAATTTCATCGATGCGGTGCCGAACGAACTGTGCGAAGCTGCGCGTATAGATGGTGCGAATGTTGGATATATCTATTACAGAGTGATCCTTCCACTCATAAAACCGGCACTCTCCATAATAGCGATAGTCACCTTCGTCAACGTTTGGAACGATTTCTTCTTCCCATTGATCTTGATAAACGATCGTTCAAAAGCGACGATAACTCTAGCTGTATCCATTTTCTTCGGAGAATACTCAATCCAATGGCCACTCTTGTTTGCAGGATTGACACTCTCCATAGCTCCAACGGTGATAATGTTTTTGATCTTCTCACGCTTCTTCATTGCTGGCATGACGCAGGGGGCGATCAAGTGAAAAAGAAGGTGAAACTCGGTTTGGACGTTTTTCTCGAGCGGTTCATCGATCGGTACAGAGGTTCGAGGGTGGGACTCGTCACCAACGCAACGGGTATCGACAGTGAATTGAGAAGGAACATAGACCTGTTCGTTGAAAAAGGTTTGAAACTTGTGAAGTTGTTTGGACCAGAGCACGGTGTGTTCACCGCCGCAGCTGACGGTGAGAAAGTTTCAGATTCAATTGAGCCAAGGTATGGTATCGTCGTCCATTCACTCTACGGTGACAGGATCAAACCCACACGAGAGATGATTTCCGATCTGGATGTTTTAATCTATGACATTCAAGATGTTGGTCTTAGATTCTACACTTACATTTACACGATGGCTTACTGTATGGAAGAATGTGGAATAAGCAAAGTCAAGTTCATCGTTTTAGACAGGCCGAACCCTCTTTCAAGAAAAGTTGAGGGTCCAACGATAAAAAGGGAGTTTGAAAGTTTCGTTGGAGGCTATGGACTAGCGCTCAGATACGGTCTGACTCCTGCAGAACTAGCGAATTATTTGAATCAACGATTCAGTATGAACGTAGAACTTGAAACTGTAACTATGGAGAACTACGATCCAGACGGCTATTACGACGAAACGAATTTGCTGTGGAACACACCTTCACCGAATTTACCTTCTTTTGAACATGCGGTCCTTTATGTGGGATTCTGCTTGCTTGAGGGTGTGAACGTTTCTGTGGGTCGTGGTACGACCCATCCGTTCAAGTACATCGGAGCTCCTTGGATCGATTCTCAGCGCCTCTACAAAGAGATGAGGAAGTTTCATCACGATGGTGTTGCTTTCAGAGAAAGAACGTTTGTCCCCTACGCTTTCAAGTTGGCAGGTCAGGTTTGTCATGGTTTAGAGTTCTTCGTGTTGGACAAAAGGAGGATCAAACCACTCCACCTTGCGATAGATTTGATCGCCATCCTCAAAAGGATCCATCCGGACCAATTCAGATGGGACAGTTACGTGCACGATGAGACGGAGAGGTACTATTTCGATCTTCTCATCGGTGATGATCTTTACAGAAAAGCGATCGATGAAGGGGCCACGTCAAAAGATTTTGATAAAATCTGGAACGAAGAATCTCAACTTTTTGCCAGCATGGTAGAAGAATATAGACTCTACTGAGGAGGGTTCATCTTTGTCGATCGTTTATTTTACCGATATGAGCAGTAACAGCAACTTGAATTTGCTACAGAAGCTCGATATTTTGCTGGAAAAAATCGAGTTGAACTCCCTTGTGAAAAAGAACGAGTTCGTCGCCATAAAGTTGCATTTCGGGGAGTATGGGAACCTTTCTTTCGTGAGACCACAGTATTTGAAGATCATCGTGGACAAGCTCAAGTTGACTGGTGCGAGGGTGTTCCTCACGGACGCCAACACGTTGTACGTGGGTCATCGTAGCAACGCGGTGGACCATCTTTTGAATGCCTATTTGAACGGTTTCACCATGGACGTGGTGGGAGCACCAATCATCATAGCCGACGGTTTGAAAGGTGGCGACTATGTACCTGTGAAAGTGAATGGGAACTACATCAAGCAAGCGAAAATCGCTTCAGCCATAGCCCTCGCCGACGTTCTGATCTTCGTCACTCATTTCAAAGGTCACGAGCAGACTGGCTTCGGCGGAGCGTTGAAGAACGTCGGTATGGGTTGCGCTTCAAGGCAAGGAAAATTGGAACAACATTCGGATTCTAAACCCGAAGTTGAAGAGGATCACTGCGTGGCCTGTCGAACGTGTGAAAAATTCTGCCCCACAGGTGCGATGAGTGTATCCAAGGTGGCGAAGATAAATTACGAACTTTGTATTGGCTGTGGCCAATGTATAGCCATGTGTAATTACGGTGCGGTGAATCCCGGTTGGGACAACTCAACAGAACTTTTGAGCAAAAAGATGGTCGAGTATGCGAAAGCCGTTTTGAAAGACAAAAGAGCTGTTTTCATCAACTTCATCATGGATGTCTCTCCAGACTGCGATTGTTGGCATATGAACAGACCTGCCGTTGCACCGAATGTCGGTATCACCATGAGTACAGATCCCGTTGCGATCGATCAAGCCAGCTTGGACTTGATCTTGAAATCAACACACGAAGATCCTTTCCTCAGAGCCCACCCAAATGTGCATTGGGAAACGCAACTTTCCTATGCAGAACAGATAGGCCTTGGAAGTCGCAACTACGAACTTATAAAGATCGCATGCGACTTGCACTGAATTTTTCAAAACTCATTGACAAAGTGGACAAGAAGTGGTGGTGAATCTCCAAACGGGGCCAGACGTTTTTGCACCCTTGTCGTCTTTAGCAACGATCCTCCAATAGTAAGTGGTACCCAAGTTCAACGTTCCAAGACTGTAACTTTTTTGAGTGGTGATCGTGGCCAAATTCGTTGGTGTTGGATCTGTGCCGAAGTAAACCTCGAACGTCAATGGATCGAGATCTGGATCGCTACATTCCCAGCTCAGAATTACATTGTATCTGGATAAATTTTTGGCACCATCCACTGGGCTGGGACTACTCGGTACGTTGGGTGGATTGTTCTGGATTGTGTTATCGTTCTGCGGGACCATGCAGGAAAAAGTTGTGAAAAGTACAGCCACACAACAGATCAAAAGAAACAGTTGATTTTTCACATTCGCCACCTCCAAACAGGTATTTTTCTAGTTTAGTATAGCACATCTGTTCAGCACTATCACCTTCGCAAGCGAATGCGATGGTTTTGAACGAGCCTTTTCGGTTCGATCACGGTTGTCTTGATTCACCTCGTTTTCGATGGGCTTGCAAAGGTATTGACGAAGAAACTATACTGGGTTATCATAACTAAAAAGTTCGCACTGCAAATCGAAGGAGGTGTTCGTGTGGATCGTTTCGCTCTGATCAACGCCACCGTGTTCGTTGGCAACGGCTCAATCGTAGAAAAAGGTGTCGTGCTCGTTGAGAAGGGACGCATCGTCAAAGTGGGAAAGTCTCAATCGATCTCGATCCCTGCCGATTTCACCAAGATCGATCTTTCGGATCGTTTCCTCATGCCAGGTTTGATCGATGCGCATTTGCATCTCACTGGTATGAGGAGCGGTGATTCGATCAAGGAGCATCTTTTAGTTCCTTACGAAACGCTCGTGGCCCGCGCAGTGAAGGATTTGGAATCTCTCATCAACGCTGGTTTCACCACGATCGCAGATGCGGGCGGATCCATCGCGGTGAATTTGAAAAAAGCCGTACAAGAGAAGACGATCTTGGGACCAAGGATCGTAGCGGCGGGTCATTCGCTTTCGCAGACCTTTGGACACGGAGATGCTCACTATCTGCCCATCGATTATGTTGATCCGAGAAATTCGAAATTCAAAACACCTTTTGGTTCACTGATCTGCGATGGTGTGGATGAATGTCGCAAGGCTGCCAGGTATGCCCTTCGTTGTGGTGCAGACTTCATCAAGATCATGTCGACAGGTGGTGTGCTTTCCGAGCGCGACAGACCTGAGTACATCCAATTCACCAGAGAAGAGATCGAAGCGATCGTCCAAGAAGCGAGGCATGCCAACAAGTTCGTTCATGCCCATGCACAAGGTACAGAAGGCATTAAAAATGCGCTCCTTGCCGGTGTGAAGGTGATCGCACACGGAATATACATAGACGAAGAATGCTGTGAGATAGCGAAGAAACTAGATGCCATAGTCGTTCCGACACTCTCCATAGTCGAGCACATCATGCGCTATGGAAGAGAGATCGGTATTCCAGAATGGGGTCTCAAAAAATCTGAAGAGGTTTACAGGGCGCACGTTGAAAACATCAAATTGGCTTATCAACGTGGTGTGAAGCTCGCAACGGGTACAGACTTCCTTGGAGGTGTTAAGGCTTTCAAGCAGGGTGACAACGCACTCGAAATCGTTCTGTTTGTCGAAAAGCTCGGCATGAAACCCGAAGAAGCCTTGATCTCGGCCACAAAGATTGCCGCAGAAGCGGTTGGCTTGGCGAAGCAGGTGGGTACGATAGAGGAAGGTAAATTTGCAGATCTGATAGTTCTGAATGAAAATCCCATCGAGAACGTTGAGACACTTTTGAATGAAAAGAACGTTTCTTTGGTCGTGAAAGAGGGAGAAATAGTTAAGAAAACCATTTGAAGCGTTTTGGGGCCGTGTCCACTCTGCACTGCATCAGATCGATTCAAGTTGTTATCGTTCGACGAACGTGCACACGGCTTTGATGATACAATGCTTTCGTTTGATATGCGCACTCTACAAAGTTCAGAGGGGAGAAAGGTATGATCGAGCGGTTGAGGAAGGATGCTTTAAAGGTCGTTCAGAGCGCCATTGAACATGCGCTTCCAGACAACGCTGTGAAACAAAAGCTTGAACAAATCGAACTTTCAAGCGTTGTTCTTGTGGCCATAGGCAAGGCCGCTTGGCGTATGGCCAAAGCTGCCAAGGATGTGTTGAAGGATGAAATCAAAAAAGGCATCGTCATAACCAAGTACAACCACAGTGAAGGTGACATAGACGGAGTAGAGATCTACGAAGCGGGCCATCCAGTACCGGACGAAAACACAATGAAGGCCACCGAGCGGGCCTTACAGTTGGTAAAAAACTTGACTCAAAACGATACGGTACTTTTACTCATTTCGGGTGGAGGTTCTTCACTGTTTGAAAAACCAAAAGGTAGCGTCACGCTCGATCAACTCCAAAAGCTCACCAACCAGCTTCTAAAGAGCGGAGCGAGCATCGAAGAGATCAACGCTGTGAGGAAGCATCTTTCCGAAGTGAAAGGAGGCAGATTCGCTCAGAAGGTTTTTCCAGCACGCGTTGTTTGTCTGATCCTTTCGGATGTTCTCGGCGACAAACTCGATGTGATCGCCTCAGGTCCAGCACATCCAGATTCGAGCACGAGTCAACAGGCGTTAGAAATTTTGAAAAAATACAACATTTCAGTTGAAGAAAATGTTTTGAAAGAGCTGAGCGAAGAAACCCCAAAGAGTCTTTCGAACGTGGAGAGCCATATCGTTGGGAGTGTGAAGATCGCGTGTGAAAAAGCTGTCGAAGTTGCTGAAGGTCTTGGCTACAACAGTACTATACTCACAACGAATCTGGACTGTGAGGCGAAAGAGGCAGGTTTCTTCATCGCCTCGATCGCGAAAGAGTTGGTCTTGCACGATCGACCTTTGAAAAAACCTTGCGCACTCGTTTTGGGTGGAGAAACGGTCGTTCACGTCAAAGGCAGGGGAAAAGGAGGAAGGAATCAAGAGCTCGCATTGTCAGCGGCGATCAAGATCGCTGGCCTTGACGATGTCGTCATCTGCTCGGTTGGCACCGACGGTACCGATGGTCCCACCGATGCTGCGGGCGGTTTGGTGGATGGGAAAACTGTGGAGAGGATCAAGAAAGCAGGCTTTGATCCGATGAAGTTTTTGGAGGAGAACGATTCTTACAACGCACTCAAAATCGCGAAAGATCTCCTCGTCACAGGACCGACTGGAACCAACGTGAACGACCTCATCTTGATACTGGTCGGTTGAACGGTGGTGTAATCTTTTTGAGGCGAAACTCTAGTCTATAATCAGCAGAAAAAAGAATACAAAAGTTCAAGAACAAACAATGGAATAACTTGGCGAACAAGATAGGTATGTCGTTGGAGAGAAAAGGAATCTATGCGATTGGTAATGAGGGGCGACATTTTAGAGATCATGAACTTTGAAGATCTGAAATGAATCTTGAACGGATCAGTTTGTTGTGGTATCATTCTGTATGAGTGGCGGTGTAGCTCAGATGGTCAGAGCGAGTGATTCATAATCACTATGTCGTGGGTTCGAATCCCACCGCCGCCACCAAATAGAAAAACATGGGGCGTTTGAAATTCGTTCTTTTTCAACTTTTGATCGTTCGAGCATTCTCTCTTCCACATTAAATTTTTAGTGCTTGCATTCTTTCCAATGATT